>JAFGOZ010000535.1 GCA_016926235.1 Bacteroidales bacterium
GCAAATATATAACCTGCGTCGGAAAGCAGGGACACAAGTTATATCCGTTGATGTTTGATTCAACAAATCACGAGGACTTTGCGTGAACCGGGTTAACAATATAACATATATAAAGATTGATGGTAATTAAACGGAGTTGAAATGTTATTAATTGATCCTTCTAATATCTGCCCCAATAGCATTAAGTCTTTTATCTATTTGCTCATAACCTCTGTCAATCTGATCAATATTGTGAATTATGCTTTTACCTTCAGCACTAAGGGCAGCAATAAGTAAGGCTACTCCTGCACGAATATCCGGGGAGGTCATCACAGTGGGACGGAGTTTTATTTTATTATCAAGGCCGATAACCGTTGCTCTGTGAGGGTCGCATAAAATGATTTGAGCTCCCATGTCAATGAGTTTGTCAACAAAAAACAAGCGGCTTTCAAACATTTTTTGATGAATCAATACGCTTCCCTTAGCTTGTGTAGCAACAACTAACATAATGCTTAGCAGGTCGGGTGTTAATCCTGGCCACGGTGCATCGGCAATAGTCATTATCGATCCGTCAATGAATGTTTCAATTTCATAGTGTTCCTGGGAATGGACAAAGATGTCATCCCCTTTCTTTTCCAGGAGTATCCCAATTCGTTTGAATGTGTTAGGGATTATGCCCAGATGATCATATCCAACATTCTTAATAGTAAGTTCCGATTTAGTAAGGGCTGCCAATCCTATGAAGCTGCCTACTTCGATCATATCTGGTAATATAGTGTGATCAACACCTCCAAGTATTTTAACTCCGGTAATGGTAAGAAGATTTGAACCAACGCCTTGTATTTGCGCACCCATTTTGATCAGCATTTTGCATAATTGCTGAATGTATGGTTCGCAGGCAGCATTGTATAATATTGTGGTACCGGGAGTAAGCACAGCTGTCATAATGATGTTTGCAGTACCTGTAACCGAAGCTTCGTCCAAAAGCATATAGGTACCCTGAAGTTTTTTTGCTTCAACGGTATAAAAATCTTTTGCCGGATCGTAAGTGAAATTAGCACCGAGCTTTTGAAGCCCTATAAAATGCGTGTCAAGCCTTCTTCGTCCAATTTTGTCTCCACCTGGTTTTGGTATAAAACCTTTACCAAACCTTGCCAATAGGGGGCCGATGATCATTATGGATCCTCTGAGTTCGGTTGCTTTTTTACGAAATTCTTCGTTGTGCAGGATTTCAATGTCAATGGTTTTTGCTGAGAATATATACTCTCCTGTTCCAATTTCAGTAACGTTAACACCAAGTGCTTTAATAAGCTCAATTAGTTTCAGGACATCATTAATCCTGGGAATATTCCGGATAATAACATTTTCCGATGTAAGTAATACGGCACTTATGACTTGTAAAGCCTCATTTTTTGCGCCTTGAGGAACAAGTTCACCTTTTAGTCGCTTGCCTCCGCTTATTTCAAAGGAGCTCATTCAAAAGATTTTTTATCGATCTTTTCTTTTCATTACCATGGGCTTTTTCTTTTTTCGCCCGGCTTCTCTTGGATCAGCAAGTTTGAGAGTTTCCTCATTTAAAACGATCTTTCCCCTGGTAATTTTTTGAATATCTTTGAATATCGTTTCATCGCTTACTACATCCTTATTCCAACTAAGATATGCTTTTTTCATCTGGTTCGCTATCAGCTCTATCAGGAGGTTCTTTTCTTCGCCATCTTCCATTTCAACCGCTTTAAACAGAAAAGATTCGATGATTTTCCCATAATGTTTGTACTGGGTGTCACCTTTAAAATATTCAACCTTTTTTGGTTTTTCTTTAAGGGTTGAAGGGTGAATGGGCTCTACCGGGTAGTCAATATCGAGTTGGAAGTTTGACATGATAGCCAAATGATCCCATAGTTTTCTTTTAAAATCGGCAACATCGCGTAGATGGGGGTTCATATTTCCCATAATCTGAATTAGTCCATGTGCAGCTTTATTACGCTCAGCGCGGTCATTTATTTCCATTATCTGGTTAACCATTTTCTGAATATTCCTTCCATATTCAGGAAGTTTTAATAATGGTCTTGAAGTGTTATAATCAAAATTCATGCTTTATACTATTTATTGTGCAAAAGTAGTTTTTTTAACCGTAAAAGAGAATTTATTTTTCTTTTTTATCGTAATGCCTTATACGCATTAGTTTTATAAGGGTTATTCAATAAGTAAAAATGCTTATTTATATGATAGGTTTTAAAAGTAATTCCTATATTTAGACCTGCCAAAATAATATGGAAAAGATTAAGATAGAAGTATGTTTTTTGGATTTTGATAAGAATAAGTAGTAACTGCAATTTTTGAAATAAATGGGAAAAGTATTTAACAGAAAGAAAAAAATCTCTGTAAAACCTGTCAGTAAGGATAAGGTTATTGCTTTAATTAGTAAGTTGCATCCATATAAATTGAATAAAGATTTAATTCGTATCGGTCCAGAAGGTGATGGAGGGTATTTAGTGCCGGATGATTTGGAAGGGATAAAAGCTTGTTTTTCTCCGGGGGTTGATAAAATTAGTGAATTTGAACTTGAATGTTTGAACCGTGGAATGGATATATATTTAGCCGATAAGTCTGTAGACAAACCCAATCTGGATATTTCACCTGACAGGTATAATTTTCTGAAGAAGTATATTGGGTGCACGAATAATGAGGAATTTATAACGCTGGATGAATGGGTAAATATGGGTAATTCAGTTAACCAGGAAGATTTGCTTTTACAAATGGATATTGAGGGTTGGGAATACTATTCCCTGATAAATGTTTCAGACTCCCTGATGAAAAGGTTCAGAATAATTTTAATTGAATTCCATGCTCTGCATAATGTTTGGCTGGAACCTTTTTATAAGACTGCAGAGGTTGTTTTTGACAAGTTATTACAGACTCATTCATGCGTTCATATACATCCCAATAATTGTTGTGGTATTGTAAACCGTGAAGGTGTTGGAATACCAAAAGTAGCTGAGTTTACTTTTTACCGTAATGACAGGGCCCGGTTTGATATATATCAGGATGCATTTCCACATAAGTTGGATTTTGATAATAACCCAAAGGAGACAATTGTATTACCTAAAGATTGGTATAGGGGCATATAAATTTTTAATTTGGGTGGCAATGTCGTTTAATTAAGAGAATGATCATGCATTTTATGTTTTCTTTGCGATATCTTTGTCTTAGAGCCTTAGTGGCTAAAGTATTTAAGCCACGAAGTCACAAAAGCTCTAAGGTTCACGAAGCTTAATTAAACGAGATTGATTTGAAAAGTGTCATTTCCTTATAAAATCAAATGTTCTACCCAATTACAATAAGTTTTGCAAATTTTAGCAACAATTGTTTTTGACCATGATTTTTGAAAAACACGGTTGCTTTGGTATTTGGCGCACTTCCTTCAACTTGCAATACCTTGCCTCTGCCAAAGCGGTCGTGTTCCACCTGCATTCCTGGTATAATAGTAACAGAAGGTTCGTCAGCATGTGTGGAAGCAGTCATTTTTATTGTTGCATCCTTTACTTTCAGGAGTTTTTTAGTGCTAATAGGAGGTGTGGTAATAATAGTATCTGTTTTATCAGGTTTGAGTTTCTTCTTCCACTCGAAGGGTTTATTTTCTATTTCATCCTTTTCATATGTTTCAAAAAACTTTTCTTCGGACATTTCGATATAACTTGGGTGTATATCTCTCAGAAACCTGCTTGGTGTGCAACTGGTAGGTGTTCCCCATTTATACCGTGTCTGTGCATGAGAGATAATCACTCCTTTTTCTGCGCGTGTTATAGCAACATAAAACAACCTGCGCTCTTCTTCCATGTCTTTCATGCTGGCCGCTGATTGTCTGGACGGGAACAGGTCTTCTTCAACCCCTGCTAAAAACACATACATAAACTCCAGACCTTTTGAAGCATGTATGGTCATTATTTTCACCTTGTTTTTATCTTCTGCTTTATCTGTATCCTGGTCTGTTAAAAGTGCAACATTTGCAAGATACAGATCGAGAGTAGCCGGTTCGCCGGCTTCCAGGCTTTTATCAGTATATTCCTTGATACTGTTCATCAGTTCCTCGATATTTTCGAAACGGCTTATATTTTCAGGTGTCTTGTCATGCTTGAATTCATTCATTATGCCACTTGCATTGGTAATAGAAAGGGCAATTTGATATGCATCTAACAGATCTGCTTTTTGTTGAAATGAGTGGATGAATTCATAAAAGCCGGAAAGTTTTGATTTAGTCCCTGCATTTAAATTTAAGCCTGGCTGGTCCAACAATGTTAAAACTTTCCACAGGCTGACATTTGCCTGATTTGCAAAATCTTCTAGCTTTCCGACAGTGGTATCTCCAATACCTCTTGCGGGATAATTAATAATCCGTTTAAATGCCTCGTCATCATTAGGATTTACTATGAGTCTGCAGTAAGCCAGGATGTCCTTAATTTCTTTTCGCTGGTAAAATGATAAACTGCCATACACTTTGTATGGAATGTTTTTCCTTCGCAGCGTCTCTTCAAAAATGCGGGATTGTGCATTGGTGCGGTATAAAATGGCAAAGTCTTCATACTTCAATTGATTTTCCATCAGTATATCCATTATGCCATTAGTTACCATCATACCTTCTTCATTGTCCGTAAATGCCTTTATGACTTTTATTTTATCACCCGCTTCATTCTTTGAAAATACTTTTTTACGAAGTTGTTCAGTATTTTTTTCAATAATACTGTTGGCTGCATTTACAATGTTCTGGGTTGACCGGTAATTTTGTTCAAGTTTATAGGTTTTGCAACCGGGATAATCACGTTTAAAATTCAGGATGTTTTCAATTTTTGCTCCTCTGAATGAGTATATGCTTTGTGCATCGTCACCAACTACACAAACATTGTTATGCGTTTTACCAAGCTGTTTCACAATAAGGTATTGCACGTAGTTTGTATCCTGGTATTCATCTACGAGCACATATCTGAATTTTTCCTGATATTTTTGCAATACATCGGGGAAATCACGGAAAAGTATTACTGTGTTGAGCAGCAGGTCATCAAAGTCCATTGCATCTGCGCGTTTACACCGGCTGGCATACATTTTATATATGTCAACAATGCGAGGCCTTCGGGCTCGCTGATCTTTTTCTACTAATTGGGCATTAGCATAGTAGGCTTGAGGAGTTATCAGATTATTTTTTGCTGCGGATATCCTCCCATATATTTCATTTACTTTATAGAATTGGTCATCAAGTTGCAATTCCTTAATTATAGACTTTACCAGGCTACGCGAATCTGTAGTATCATATATGGTGAAGTTTTTTGTATAGCCAAGTAATTCACCCTCTTTGCGCAATATCCGGGAAAGCATGGAATGGAATGTTCCCATCCACAGGTATTGTGCCACATCAGTACCAACCAGGTTTCCAATACGATCTTTCATTTCCCGGGCAGCCTTGTTGGTAAATGTAAGAGCGAGTATTGAAGAAGGATTTACGCCCAGACTCAATAAATGGGCAATACGATATGTCAGTACCCTTGTTTTCCCCGATCCTGCACCGGCAATTATTAATGCTGGCCCATTTACATGCACTGCTGCAGCATGTTGTTCTGAATTTAGATCTTTCAAAAAATCGTACACGTCATTCTGTTTTTTGCAAAGGTATAGGTTGGCATCTAATAACATAAAAATACCCTGTTTTTAATTTCAATACTTTTCAACAAATACATATTTGTGCCTGATACAAAATATGTAAGCTGTGTATTTCTATTGTTTTTATAAAGAACAATTACAAAGATTCGGATAAGTTGTGCGTTTTTCTTATTATTGCACTTTCATAAATATGGGCAATAAAATGCCAATAATCCAGTTATATACTGACAGATAAAATGATTTCAGTTTTTATGCATAAATATATCAAGCTCTTAGCGATCTCAATAGTCCTTCTTCAATTTGGCTATATACCCTGTTATGCTCAAATACAATCCAGCACTCCTTACTATGATTCTACAAATTATACAGAAGGGCCCCAGGATAAAATCTTTATTTTCTATAAACAAAACGAAGCAGCTGATAATAATATCGGCGACTTGTCTGTAAGCGATCCAAATGGATGCGATACCTGTGACTTTACCTGGTATAGTTTTGATAATAGTTTGCATGCTTTTTCTGCAACATCGTTTGCAACCGGTGCAAGTATTTCATCCTTATCAGGTGGAGGTTATAAAGTTGTAATAACTAATCATGCTGGTTATGATACGAGTTTTGTTGCATGGATTTTTATTAGTTATTTGAATGTAAGTGTGGAAAAGGATGCTGAAGGTAAAGTTACAGAAGGTTCAGGAAATTGCGATTGTTTGGATCTGTCAGGATCAGCCAGTTATCCTATTCGCTTTACCTATTATGATCTAAAAAATGATAAAAGTCTTCAATTATTAAATACCATTACTTTACTATGGACACATGATGGGGAATCTGATGCAGATCTTACTGATGCTGATGAACTAAGGCCATCAGTATGCATACCTCCTTATTTTGATGTTACATATACAATGAATGTATATGATAAATATAAATTTTCATCTCTTCCTGCTACTGATGAAGTCCTGTACGAATCGGAAATACCTCATGCTGTTTTTGGAGATGTATTGGTGAAGGGAAGTCATATAACAGATGAACCATCTTCATATGATAGCCCACCTAATGAGAATGGTTTTTCTGCACCTGCATTTGCTACATTTTCTAATGAATCTGAAAATGCAGATGCTTATACATGGATACTAATTGATACTATAGATTTTGCGTATGACCCAAATTATCTGGTTAAAACAAAATCCCTGGATACAATTATTGAATATACTTATTATATTCCAACTGATAGCTGTATTGTTAAATTAGTGGCGCATAAGGAAGAATGCACAGATACTGCCAGTATTACAATAAAAATAGCACCTTCAGAGCTTGAAGTTCCTACTCTTGTGAGTCCGGATCAGGGATATTATTTCATGCTTAAGAATGAATCCATTAAATCTGTCAGGGTTCGCATATTTGACCGTTGGGGAAAGAAAATATATGAATATGACGGGGATATAAATACATGGAATGGCGGAAAAGGATGGGATGGTACTGTAAAAGAAAGTAGCAGGGAAGCGCCTACGGGTATGTACTTTTATGTGATCGAAGCGAGGGGATGGGATAATATACCATGGAAATTTCCTAATGATAATAAAGAAGAGGTACAGGATAATACAGGTCAGACACAAAATAATAATGGGTCGTCAGGTTCAGGAAACACAACTAATACCACGAATTTGGCTAAAGGGTATTTTTACCTGTTCAGAAGTAAAGGCTTATAAAATAGTATCGCGGATACAAAATAACGATTAAAAGAATCGAAAATTTTACAACAAAAAAACCCGGTATTCACCGGGTTTTTTTGTTGTAAAACAATTTTTATTCATCATCTGATTCTGCTTCGTATGCTTTCAGCAATTGATCCTGGATTTCTCCCGGTACCTGTGCATACTCAGCAAATTTCATTGTATACATTGCCCTGCCATTGGTTAATGAACTCAATGCGGTGGAATATTTGCCCATTTCTGCAAGGGGCACTCGCGCGGATATTTTTTCAAATCCACTCTCGCTTGACATACCCTGCACAATTGCACGGCGTGTTTGCAGGTCGCTCATCACATCGCCCATTCGGTCTCCAGGTACAAATACCTCTACATCGTATACGGGTTCCATAATCTTTGGCCCGGCTTCTTTAAATGCATTTTTAAATGCATTCCTGCCTGCCAGTTTAAAGGATATTTCGTTTGAGTCAACCGGGTGCATCTTGCCATCGTATACTGCTACACGAATGTCCCGTGCATAGGATCCGGTAAGAGGGCCTTCTTCCATTTTTTCCATTATCCCTTTCAGGATAGCCGGCAGAAAACGTGCATCAATCGATCCTCCCACAATACAGTTATAATAAATCAGTTTTCCACCCCATGCCAGGTCAAATTCTTCCTTATTTCTTACACTAATTTTTAGATCTTTCCCATTTACTTTGTACATAGTTGGATCGGGAGCCCCTTCTTTATGAGGTTCAATGATCATATGTACTTCGCCAAACTGACCCGCACCACCGGATTGTTTCTTGTGACGATAATCTGCCTGGGCAATTTTCGTGATGGTTTCACGATAAGGTATCTTAGGTGCAATAAATTCGGTTTCTACCTTGAATACGTTGTCAAGATGCCATTTCATTATATTTAAGTGATGTTCACCCTGTCCGTGTACTATAATTTGTTTCAATTCTTTTGAGTATTCAACAACTATAGTTGGATCTTCCTGATGCATGCGGTTTAAAGCTTCTCCCAGTTTTTCTTCATCCCCTTCGTTTACAGTTTTTATAGCGCTACGGTACTTAGGATCAGGAAATTTAATAGTATCAAATTTCATTGATTTGCCGGGTGCATTCAGCGTATTGTTGGTTTTTGTGTTTTTCAATTTTACAGTGGCTCCTATATCACCTGCAAACATTTTGGGAACTTTATTCCTGTTTTTCCCTGCTGTGGCAAATAATTGAGATATCCTTTCTTTTGCACCGGTGTTTTCATTAGTTAAATCAGCACTCTCGGAAACTTCACCGGACATTACTTTAAAGTAGTTAATCTCACCAATATGTGATTCGATAGAAGTCTTAAATATAAAAAGACAAGCAGGCCCGGCCGGGTCGCATTTAACTTCATTTCCTTTTATATCTTTCGGAGCTGGCATGTCTGCAGGTGTTGGTCCTACGTTACTTATAAACTCAAGAATACGGCCAACGCCCATATTTTTCTTTGATGAGGCGCAGAATATCGGGAATAACCCTCTTTGAGCCAAACCTTCTGAAATACCTTTACGCATTTCATCTTCAGTAAGCGATTCTTTCTCAAAGAAAATTTCCATCAATGACTCATCATTCATGGCGGCTTTTTCGATCAATTCATTTTGCAGCTCTGCAGCTTTATCTTGTTCAGCAGCAGGGATATCTGTAATTTCAGGTTTGCCGCCGTCAGCGGGATATTTATATAACTTCATAGTAAGCACATCTACTATAGAGTTAAAACCGGTACCAGCATTTACAGGATATTGTATTACAGCTGTACTGCCACCAAAACGGTCTTTTATAGTTTCGATGGCTTTTTCGAAGTTTGCTTTATCATGGTCGCAGTGGTTTACAATAAACATAAGGGGCTTTCCCATACGCTCTGCATGACGCGCATGTATCTCCGTTCCAACTTCAACGCCATTTTGTGCATTTATAAGCATTACACCCATATCTGCAATATGCAGCGAAGATATAGCACCGCCGACAAAATCATCCAAACCAGGTGCATCAAGTATATTTATTTTGCAGTTGTTGTATTCTGTATACAATACGGATGAATAGATTGAACTTGCTGTTTCATGCTCTATCTGGTTATAATCCGATACAGTATTCTTACCTTCTACAGTGCCCCTTCTGTCAATAACACCACCTTCAAAAAGCATAGCCTCCGCAATTGTGGTTTTACCTGAGCCGGAATTTCCCAGAAGCACGATATTTTTAATCTGGTTCGTTTGATATGTTTTCATTTCACGTGCAATTATTAAGTTATTGAAAATATGATCAATATAGTATTAGCCGTTTTCATGGACTTGCAAAAGTAATAAATTTTTGATAAGAACCAAGAGATTTGAAAATCTTGAAGAAAATGTTTGCTCAAATAAATCTAAATTCGATCTAAAGCATGTCAGATAAGAAATCAAAGCTAAATTATTTTAAATTAAATTTAAAAAAAGAAATCTGGATTTAAGTTTATAATCCTACGATGATAAATCAAATAAAACTTGACATATAATTTATAGATAAATAGCTAGCAACGACCTGAGAATTCATCCTTATGAATATTATTTGAGCAAAAATATATACTAAATGACAGATTTATTTACCTCGTTGGTCTACTAATTCAAAATATCCTAATTATTTTTCTATTTTTGAAGCTTCATATTTTTTGGCAATCCGTTTATTCAAAATATGAATATATTGCCATCAATAGGGGGAATCCTTTTGAGAATTAGCAGTAAAAGGAAAGTAAATAAGAATTAATGTAACATAATTTTTTTTTCAAAGTAGTAAGGAGATAATGAGGGCTCCGTGGTTTTGGGTTGTATTTCTTGTTTTAAATCTTTCCTTAGGGGAAGGAAGGAAATGTTATGCCCAGAATATTGATACAATGCGATTTGCAGGAAGGGCAAATAATGCAGGTTTTGTTGAGTTTATAAAATCGTTGGAGAATGATTATTCCATTAAGTTTTATTACCAAAATGAATGGTTTCAGGATGAGGAAGTAACTTTAAACTATACGGATGTTCCATTGCGGAAGGTGATTGATAGGTTGGTTGAGTCCAGTCCGTATATGTATGAAGTTATTCAGGATAACATGATTGTTTTCTGGCCAAGGGAGAAGTTTGCTATCCTTACCGGGAATATGGCAGGAGGTAAGGAAGATACAGGGCCTGATGTGATTGAGGTTGGTGATCTGAGTGAGGCAGGTAAGTATAAGGAGGTGGTACTTTCAGGTACTGTCAGGGATGGCAAAACGGGGGAGCCATTGATTGGGGCTACTATTCAGATTGAGAATACTACCAACGGCGTGGTTAGTAATCTAAAGGGAGATTTCTCTTTAACGGTGAAGCCCGGGTTTTATACCATCCTTGCGTCTAATATTGGTTTTGAAAAAACTTCGTACAAAGTAAAGGTTATTAGTAACGGACACATGGATGTGGAGCTTTTTGAAGAATCCATACAAATAAATGAAGTATCAGTTTATGCCCAGCGTGCCGATAAAAATGTGCGTAGTAACCAGATGAGTGTTGTGGAACTGGATGCAAAGGTTCTGAAACAACTCCCGTCTATTACCGGTGAAAAAGATATAATAAAAAGTTTAACCATGCTGCCTGGTGTAAAATCGGTGGGCGAATTTGGATCAGGTATTAATGTAAGAGGAGGCAGTGAGGATCAAAACCTTTATCTGATAGAAGGAGCGCCTATCTTCAATACTTCTCATGTGTTAGGATTGATCTCTGTAATTAATCCTGATGCTGTATCAAGTGTGAGTTTATATAAAGGACATATCCCGGCCGGTTTTGGAGAGAGGGTTTCGTCTGTTATGGATGTAAGACTTAACGATATTAATGGGGAAGAGCTGCATAGTACAGGAGGGATTGGTTTGTATAATAGCCGTTTGATGTTGGAAGGGCCTGTAATAAAAGAAAAATTAACTTTTAAACTGGGAGGAAGAACAAGTTATTCCGATTTTCTGTTATCAAGAATGCCGGATTATTATCTTCAAAACAGCTCAGCATCATTTCATGATATAAACGGGTTAATTAAATACAAAACAGATAATAACTGGATATCTCTTTTTGGATATACCAGCGGGGACCATTTTAAATATGCCGACAACATGGAGTATGAGTATGGGAATACACTTACCTCTTTATCCTGGGGGCATTTCTTCAATTCTAACTTAAATTCAGTAATAACAGCTTCGCATAGCGGATACAAAGTATCCAAAGATGAAATACATCAAAAATTTGAGGAGAGCAGAACGGTATCGAAAGTAAATTACTCAAGTATAAAATCAAATTTTAGCTATAGCGGGTTACAAAAAAATACGTTTGATGGCGGGTTACAGGGGATCTTGTATAAATTACAACCTGGAGAAACAACACCGTTGGGTAATGTTTCGCTCATTACTCCTGAGAAGCTTAGTACCGAGAAGGGAATTGAAACATGTATATATATAAATGACCAGGTTGAGATATCCCGCTACTTATCTGTCAATTTAGGCCTGAGGTATACGTTTTATGCATTTCTGGGACCTCATGTACAGCAAACCTATTTGGATGAATACCCTGTAAATGGTGATTATGCCAACGATACCATTATTTATGGAAAGAATGATATAATAAAAACCTATTCAGGATTAGAACCGAGAATATCTATTAAATTACAGTTAGATGATAAAAACTCCATTAAAGGGAGCTACAACCGGAACCGTCAGTATTTATCCTTGATTTCATATACTGCTATTTCCACTCCCGATGATGTTTGGAAACTTGCTGATAACTATATCAAACCAATAATGATAGATCAGTTTGCGGTAGGATATTACAGGAATTTCTTTGATAATACCATTGAAACATCCATTGAAGGATATGTGAAATATTTATCTGATATATATGATTATAAGAATGGAGCTATGATCGAGATGAACCAGAATATTGAGACGGAGTTGACAGCAGCTTCAGGCAGAAATTATGGAATAGAACTCATGATAAAGAAAAATAAGGGAAAGCTTGATGGATGGATTAGTTATACCTATTCAAGGTCTTTTATAAAAACGATTGGAACATTTGATGAGGGAAAGATTAATAACAATGAATTTTATCCTTCATCACATGATAAACCCAATGATATAACACTTTTTGCAACGTATCATTTTAACAGGAGGTTTCGTGTTTCTGGTAATTTCATGTTTTCATCAGGCAGGGCAATTACTTTACCGGAGTATACATTTTGCACAGGCGGGTATCAGATGATTTATTATTCTGACCGGAATAAATACAGGCTGCCGCCTTACCACAGGTTTGATATCTCGATGAGTCTGGATGAAAGTTTAAAGAATAAGAAAAAATGGAAAGGAAGCTGGACATTTTCAATATTGAATGTATACGGACGTAAAAATGCATATTCATTATTTTATAAGAAGGACGATACAACTGGGGCAAACACTACTAAAATGTATTCACTTTATAAATTGTATATTATTGGTAAACCTTTGCCAACCTTAACCTATAACTTTATATTTTAATGTACAATATACAAATGACGAATTCATTTTATAAAATATTAGTGATCATTATAATATGTAAAGTGGTTATTTCATGCCAGGAAATTTATACACCCGATGACCTGGATGATGACAAAAATATCCTTGTGATAGAAGGGGGTATCACAAATAGACCGGGCCCGTATGGTGTAAAATTAAAATGGGCAGCACCATATAACAGCACCTACGAAATTCCCATTCGAAAAGCTATTGTCAGAATTTCAGATGATAAAGGGAATGAGGAAATATTGTCTGAAACGGAACCAGGAAAATACACGACAATGTCGGGTGGGATAACAGGGACTGTCGGTAATACTTATACTTTAACAGTTGATCTGCCTGATGGATCTCAATATGTATCAAAACCGGGCACTTTAAAATCTGTTCCGGAAATTAGCAATATTTATGCTTCCATAGGATTAGATGAAGTTGTCGGAAGGACTTCTGCCGGAGAGATATATATTAGTGAATTCGAAGGATTAAATGTTTTTTTGGATATAAATTCTAAAAGTGAACAGCCCTGTTTTTACAGATTTGCAGCCAGTTATTTTATTCAAAACAAGTATGTTGGTGTTACTGGCGGATCAGAACCTGAACAACTGACGGTGTTATGCATCGAACATGATAATATGATTGATCTGCCAAATGTTAAAGCTGCTCTTTATAATGGTAGAACCTATGAGGTGAGACAGTATAAAATTGGTTTTTTGCCTTACTATAGCTATAATTCTTCACATGCAGGTGATACTAATTCTGCTCCCTATATATTGGATTGGATATCACCTTTAGGGGCTACTTCGTCCTCATTGGATAATTTGTCAGCGCCTTACCATTCAGGCTGGGTAACAGCTATTAACATATATAGTATTAATGAAGATGTTTACAACTATTACAAGTCAGTGGCTGATCAATTGAGTGCAACTGACTATATTTTCGATCCCATACCAACTCAAATAGAGAGTAATTTTATTTGTACCAGTGATTCATCAAAATTTGCACTGGGAATATTTGAAGTAACATCTTTTAACTCATATTATACTGCTTTTTTTTGGGATGGAGCAGGTGATTTACAGAAAAAAATGCTGGAAGATTATAATTGGATTAGCAGTGACATGTGTGTTGCCAACACGTACCCTGATTATTGGGTGAATCCATAAAATTATATTAAAGTATAAAAAGAAGATTGAAACCGATTAAAAACATATTCAAATTAAAGAAGATAATTCTTACTCTTTTTTTGATGGGATGCAGTTATAAAATTGGCAGTCAGGTTCAACCTGTTCCAACTCTGGATGATGATTGTTTAATCAATAGGAATGAAAAGGTTTTTATTCATTTTGACGGGACTTTATATGCTGCAGGTGAGTCAGTTAACTTTAAGGCATATGTGGTAAATGCAGTTACTTTAAAGCCCGGTATTTACAGTAATATTTTATATTTTGAATTGTGCAATTACAAAGAAGAACCTGTTCTTTGCTGGAATACAAACATTACAGAAGGTATTGTATCTGACAGAATTGAAATTCCGGATACTTTAAAAACAGGTATGTATACTCTACGAGCCTTTACGAATTGGATGCGAAATACATCGCCCGAATACTGCTTTAATAAATATATTTTAATCGCTGGAATTGCAAAAGATGAGGTGAGGCAAATACCTGTTACTGAAAGTTTATATAATGGTAATAATGCAATAGAGATATATCCGGAGGGAGGCACCCTCGTTGATGGGATAGGAAACAGGATTGGCGTATCAGTTAGTAGTGTTCTAATGGATGAAATTCAACCTTTTGCAAAATTAGTCCTTGACGATAGTCTTATTGAAACATTTTCTATTCCTAAATCCGGAATAGGTAGTATAAAACTGGTCCCTGTATATGGAAAAAAATATAAGATTGTCATCGATTTAAAAAATGGAATGTCAAGATCGGTTTCTTTACCCGAAGTTGTAAAAAATGGGTATACAATCAATCTGACAGGAGAAGATGAGTCAAATATGTTTCTGAAAGTTTATACAAATTGCAGCCAGTTTTTTAACTTCAGAAACTTAAGGGTATTGTTTGTATATAAGGGGAAAATTGTGCTGGATACGAATGTGCCGATTGAAAATGACGAAGGATCCTTAATTGTTGAGCGCAAATCTATTCCACGGGGGTTGATCTCTGTGATTTTGTTAGATCCGGCAAACAATATAGCTTGTCAACGACTTGTATTTAATGATACAGAAGAGAAGATTGACGTGAATTTGAAAATTAATAAAGAGAATTTTACTACCAGGGACAAAGTTGAAATGGAGCTGGGATTAAATAATATGAATGAGGATGAAGAGGCCTTTTTTTCGATATCAGTGAGAGAAACTACACCAAATATAGATTACTCTGATAATAATATAACTGATTACTTTCAATATTACTCGGATGTATATTTAGGAATTAATAGTGGAGATATAAATTTTGATTCAATAAATGATCTTTTGCTACTCGTCAGGCCGGAAGATTATGTCTGGAATTTAGCTTCAGAAAATATTAACAGAACATGCGATTATTTTGTTGAAGATAAAGGTTTTGTATTGTCCGGACAGATATTTCATAAAACAACAGGTAAACCAATTGTGAATTCAATGATACTATTAGCTGCAGCTGATAGCGTTTCACACATCGATTACTGCAAGACCGATTCTTTGGGATTTTTCTATTTTCTTTTAAAGCCTGAACAAAATAACAAGGAATTAATCCTGCAAATTATATACGACACAATTAAAGCAGGTAATGTTAAATGGGAAATTGATTCTAAACATAACACTACCCCATATCAGGGATATAGATTAATAGCTTTACATGATGATTTGCTGGAATATATAGACTATGCCAGAAAAGTGACATTAACAAATAAAATATATGAATTTGAAACAGGTAACGAAACGGATTCGAAAATTACACAGACATTAAATAGAGGGAGAAGTTTTTACAAGACACCTGATTATTCAATAATCCTGTCTGATTATACGGAACTTAATAATTTTAAGGAAATATCTGACAATCTTTTGTCCACTGTAAAATTTAAAAAAAGAAAGGGCGTGTATTCTATTCATCTTTATGATCCTGAAACAGATAATGAATGGGAGCAAGATGCGCTGGTCTTGTTAAATGGGGTGCCTTTAACTAATTTTTCATATCTTGAATCTTTAGGATCAAAAAAAATTAAGAGAATTGATGTATGTTCATCAAATATTTTATTTGGTGATTTATCATTTTTTGGAATAGTGGCAATATATACATATGATAATGTAATACCTGAGAACTATTTAAGAGATAACGCCTTTGTGTTCAGATATGAAGTTCATAATCCCCTGAATATTCCTGAAGATAATAGTTTGAACACTGCATACCAGGTGCCTGCCAATATACCGGATTTTCGTAAGATATTGTATTGGAATCCGTCTTTGAATATAAAGGATAAACAGGCGTTAAAACTCGAGTTTTATACATCTGACCTGAGAACTTGTTATGAAGTAAACATTCAAGGCATAACAAGTAAAGGAAGGCCCTTTAGTTTAACAAAGAAAATATATATAAGCAAATGAAGAATATACTGATAAGTATAGGACTTTGTATTGGAAGCATATTTTTTATTCATGCCCAGGATTATCCGTGCAAATGCATTGACTCAAAATCTTTAGAAGAGTATTTTGAGGAGAAATTAACGGCCAAAATATTTGTATATTCTTATTCGGGAAATACTATACAATATTTTAATGAATGGTTGAAAGGTGATATTTATCTTAAAGATGGTAATGTGGTGAAAAACAAAAACCTGCGCTACAGAGGATTTGGCGATCAATTAATTTGGGCCCGTAATTCAGACTTTCAAACGGGAATAATTGACAGGGATAATATAAACGGGTTTGTTTTGTATAATAAAGACAATTCAGTTTTTGCCACATTTAAGAATCTGAATATAAAGAATGAAAATGACAAGAATGACAACTTTCAGTATTTACAGGTTCTTGCCGAGGGTGATCTATCCTTCTATGTCTTTCGGCGAATAAGTATGCAGAATTCAACAGAAAAGATGTTTGTTGATTATATATATTATATGTATGTTAATGATAAATTTATTCCTGTTAAACTCAGGCGAACAATATTATGCAGGTTATTGCCCCAGGATAAAGCTTTGATAAAATCGATAATTAGAAAGAACAGGTTAAATACACGAAATGAGACAGATATGATAAAGGCCGTAAATCAATATAATTCTCGGGATGGTCTTTAATATTAAATACTTAACCAGAGAATGATTTGATTAGGATAATTTCACTTTCCATATCCCATTTTAGTGCAACTTCAAGATGTATCATTTACGAATCAATATTTTTTAAAAAAAACATCTCTTAGTTATTGTTTTTAAAAAAAACTTAATATCTTTGCGAGCCAATTTACAGAAAATTTTTGCGATAAAATACAGTCTTTATGCCGACAATACAACAATTAGTAAGAAAGGGAAGGAGCAAATTGGTAGATAAAAGTAAAGCTCCGGCCTTAGATTCATGCCCACAAAGAAGGGGAGTATGCGTGCGTGTATATACCACCACGCCTAAGAAACCTAACTCAGCAATGAGGAAGGTAGCAAGGGTTAGGCTTACAAACCAGAAAGAAGTGAATGCTTATATTCCTGGTGAAGGTCATAACTTGCAGGAGCACTCTATTGTGTTGATAAGAGGAGGCAGGGTTAAGGATTTGCCTGGTGTGCGTTACCACCTGATACGTGGAGCTCTTGATACTTCTGGTGTTGAGGGACGTACGCAAAGGAGATCAAAGTATGGTGCAAAAAGACCTAAGAAGTAGAAAATATATAATATAATATATTATGAGAAAAAGGACACCAAAGAAAAGGATATTGCTTCCTGATCCAAAATTTAACGATACTCTGGTAACAAGGTTTGTAAACAACCTTATGCTTAATGGCAAGAAAAGTGTTGCACTTAAGTCTTTTTATGAGGCAATGGATATTGTAGCTTCAAAAATTAAAGACCAGGAACCGTTGGAAGTTTGGAAAAAGGCTTTGGATAATGTAACCCCACAGGTTGAAGTAAAGAGTAGAAGGGTTGGAGGAGCAACATTTCAGGTTCCTATGGAAGTACGTGCTGACAGAAAGGTGGCTATTAGCATGAAAAACATTATAAGCTTTGCAAAAAAGCGTCCCGGCAAATCGATGGGCGAAAAACTTGCAGGTGAAATTATGTCAGCTTTCAACGAAGAAGGAGGAGCATATAAAAAGAAAGAAGAAACACACAGGATGGCTGAAGCAAACAAAGCATTTGCTCATTTCAGGTTCTAACCTGTATAAAATATTAATGATTAAATATAGTTGCACTAGCTGATAATTAGTGATGAAAGAGGATTTGAAGAATACGAGAAACATTGGCATCATGGCACATATTGATGCCGGTAAGACAACCACGACAGAGAGAATTCTGTTCTATACAGGAAAGCTGCATCGGATGGGTGAGGTTCATGATGGAGCAGCTACAATGGATTGGATGGATCAGGAGCAGGAAAGAGGAATCACAATCACTTCTGCCGCAACAACAACTTATTGGCAATATAAGGATCAGGATTACAAAATCAACATAATTGACACCCCGGGTCACGTTGACTTTACCGTTGAGGTTGAAAGGTCACTTCGTGTACTGGATGGTGCGGTTGCTGTTTTTTGTGCCGTAGGAGGCGTTGAGCCACAATCAGAAACAGTGTGGAGACAAGCTGAAAAGTATAATGTACCCAGAATAGCATTCATTAATAAAATGGATAGAACCGGTGCTGACTTTTTCAGTGTTGTTAATGAAATGAAAACCAAGCTGGGTGCGAATCCTGTACCATTACAAATACCTCTGGGTGCTGAAGATAAATTTACAGGAATTATCGATTTGATTGAGCGCAAGGCAATTGTTTGGATGGCAGATAAAGAACTGGGAATGAAATATGAATATATTGATGTTCCTGAAGATATGATTGATGTTACCGAAGAATGGAGAGAAAAGTTAGTGGAAGCCGTTTGTGAATCTGATGATGATTTACTGGAAAGATTTTTTGAGGACCGCACATCCATTACTGTGGAGGAATTTATGGAAGCTACACGTAAGGCTACAATCAGCAGAATAATTGTTCCTGTATTTTGTGGTGCGGCATTCAAGAATAAAGGAATACAAAGATTATTGGATGGTATCGTAAGTCTTTTGCCTAGTCCTCTTGATATTGGTGAGGTTACAGGCATTCATCCTCATACACATAAAGAAATATCCCGCCAGCCAGATTCTGATGAACCTTTTGCTGCTTTAGCATTTAAAATTGCAACGGATCCATATGTTGGAAGACTTGCATTTCTGCGTGTATACTCTGGTGTTCTCGAAGCCGGGATGAGTGTATTTAATACGCGTACGCAGGGTAGAGACAGGATTAACAGGCTGTACAGAATGCATGCAAACAAACAATTGCCACTTGAAAGCGTTGAAGCAGGAGATATTTGTGCGGCAGTTGGCTTTAAGGATATAAAAACAGGGGATACACTCTGTGATATTAAACAACCCATTTCACTTGAATCAATGGACTTCCCGGAACCAGTTATCGGTATAGCTATCGAACCTAAAACTCAAAAAGAAATTGATAAATTAAGTATAGCTCTTGGTAAACTTGCTGAAGAAGATCCAACTTTCCGGGTAAAAACAGATGAAGACACAGGTCAAACTATTATTCGTGGTATGGGCGAACTTCATTTGGAAGTATTAATTGAGCGTTTACGCAGGGAATTTGGAGTAGATTGTAATATTGGACAACCGCAGGTTACCTATAAAGAAGCAATTACCAAAATTGTTCAACATCGTGAGGTATTCAAGAAACAAACAGGAGGTAGAGGAAAATTTGCTGATATTGAAGTCCGTATTTCTCCTGTTGATGAAGGAATGAAAGGATTACAATTTATCAATTCAGTAAAAGGAGGTAACATACCAAAAGAATATATTCCTTCTGTTGAGAAAGGATTTAAAGAAGCAATGCGAAATGGAGTATTGGCCAGTTATGCAGTAGATAATTTAAAGGTAGAATTATTAGATGGTTCATACCATCCGGTTGATTCAGATTCCTTATCTTTTGAAATAGCTGCACGCCAAGCATTTAAGAAGGCATGTAAAAATGCTAATCCAGTATTGCTTGAACCTGTTATGGCTGCTGAAGTGGTAACTCCTGAAGAGTATATGGGTGACATTATTTCCGATTTTAACCGCAGAAGAGGAAAGGTTGAAGGAATGGAATCAAAAGCTGGAGCAAGGGTTATCAAAGCGAAAGTACCCCTGGCCGAGCAGTTTGGATATGTAACAGCTTTAAGAACCATAACATCGGGCAGAGCAACTTCGACTATGGAGTTCTCGCATTATGAAGAAGTTCCGACTGAACTGGCAAAAGAAGTATTAGAAAAAATTCAGGGAAAATCAGTATTTGTTTAATTATATTTAAATAATGAGTCAGAAAATTAGAATAAAATTGAAATCATACGATCACAACCTGGTTGATAAATCAGCTGAGAAGATCGTTAAAACTGTAAAATCTACAGGTGCGGTAGTTAGTGGTCCTATTCCACTTCCAACACACAAGAGAATTTACACGGTTTTGCGTTCTACTTTTGTGAATAAAAAATCCAGAGAGCAATACCAGTTGTGTTCCTATAAACGATTGATGGATATTTATAGCTCTACTCCTAAAACAATTGATGCACTTATGAAGCTTGAATTACCTAGTGGAGTGGAAGTTGAAATTAAAGTATAATAAGAAAAACTTGATATAATGCCAGGATTAATTGGAAAAAAAATAGGTATGACCTCTATTTTCGATCAGGACGGTAAAAATGTTGCCTGTACTGTACTCGAAGTTGGACCTTGCGTGGTTTCTCAAGTCAGAACGATGGAAAAGGATGGCTACAAAGCTATTCAGATTTCATTTGATGAGAAAAAGGAAAAGCATGCGACTAAGGCCATGATAGGTCATTTTAAGAAAGCCAATACTACACCTAAAAAGAAGGTTACCGAGTTGAAAAAATTCATCTTGGATTGGAAATTAGGAGATGTAATTACAGTTGATTACTTTAAAGACGCTCCATGGGTAGATGTAAAAGCATATACTAAAGGAAAAGGTTTTCAAGGTGTTGTTAAAAGGCATGGCTTCAGTGGTGTTAACGATGCAACTCATGGTCAGCATAACAGAAACAGGGCTCCTGGTTCATTAGGAGCATCATCATATCCTTCACGTGTATTTAAGGGTATGAGAATGGCTGGTCGTGATGGCGGCAAAATGGTTAAAACACTAAATCTTAAGGTGATGAAAATATTACCTGAAAACAATGTAATGCTTGTAAAGGGATCAGTTCCCGGAGCTAATGGATCATATGTAATAGTCGAGAAATAATGGAAATATCAGTATTTAACATATCAGGAAAAGATACCGGTAAAAAGGTACAATTGGAAGATTCAATATTTAATATTGAGCCCAATGATCATGCTATTTATCTTGACGTAAAACAATATCTGGCAAATAACAGACAAGGTACACACAAAGCCAAAGAAAGAGCTGAAGTTGCCGGAAGTACACGTAAGATTAAAAGACAAAAAGGAACAGGTACAGCCAGAGCTGGTAGTATTAAGTCTCCTGTATTCAGAGGTGGTGGAAGAGTTTTTGGACCACGTCCACGTGATTATCACTTCAAATTGAATAAAAAGCTGAAAAAACTTGCCAGAAAATCTGCTTTATCTTATAAAGCGATAAATCAGGAATTATTCATTATTGAAGATTTCAAGATGGATAATCCAAAAACCAAAGAATTTGCAGCTATCAGGAATAGTCTGAAAATTGACAACAAAAAGTCACTTTTGGTTTTATCCGAACCAAATAAAAACATATATTTGTCGTCCAGAAATTTACAGGGTTCTAAAGTAGTTTCTATTTCAGAATTAAATACATATGATATCATGAATTCTTCAGCTTTAATGCTAGTTGAGAGTTCAATTGATATTTTAAATAAAACAATGCAATAATGAGCATATTGATTAAACCATTAGTAACAGAGAAAGCGACTGCTCAAAGCGAGAATTTGAATATGTATGGCTTTTTGGTAGAACAAACAGCAAACAAAATTCAAATTAAAAAAGCCGTTGAGGAGCTATATGGAGTAAAGGTTGCCTCTGTGAATACCATACGGTATGGCGGTAAAAACCGTTCAAGATATACCAAATCGGGAGTGATTAGTGGTAGGACTAAATCATTTAAAAAAGCAATAGTAACACTTCCCAAGGGGGAAAGTATTGATTTCTTTAGCAATATTTAAATAAAATGGCAGTAAGAAAATATAAACCTGTAACACCAGGACAAAGACATAAGTTGATTTCAACTTTTGAGGAGATAACAACATCTAAACCTGAGAAGTCTTTGTTAATACCCGTGAAAAAATCAGGGGGTAGGAACAATACCGGTAAAATGACCATGCGCTACATTGGTGGTGGACATAAGAAAAAATACAGGGTAATAGACTTTATGAGGAATAAAGATGGCGTGTCTGCAACCATAAAAACTATTGAATACGATCCAAACCGTACTGCAAGGATCGCATTAGTGGAATACGAAGATGGAATTAAAAAATACATCATTGCTCCTAATGGTTTAAAAGTTGGTGATAAGATCATGTCAGGAACAGGCGTTGCCCCTGAAGTCGGTAATGCACTTACTTTAGCAGAAATTCCTTTGGGAACAGTAGTACATAATATTGAGTTGCACCCTGGCAAAGGCGGTGTTTTAGCCAGAAGTGCCGGATCTTATGCACAATTGGTTGCAAGAGATGGTAAATATGCTATTATTAAATTGCCATCAGGTGAATCCAGAATGATTCTTATTACATGCCGTGCAACTGTAGGAACGGTTTCAAACTCTGACCATTCAATTGAAAAATCTGGTAAAGCAGGTAGATCAAGATGGCAAGGTAGAAGACCAAGAGTACGTGGTGTTGTTATGAACCCTGTTGATCACCCAATGGGTGGTGGTGAAGGCAGGGCTTCAGGTGGACACCCACGTTCAAGAAAAGGTTTGATTGCAAAAGGTAAACAAACCAGATCTAAGAAGAAGCATTCAAATAAATTTATCGTTGAAAGAAGGAAAAAATAATATATTATGAGCCGATCATTAAAAAAAGGACCATTTATCGATTTTAAACTCGAGAAGAGAGTACTCGAAATGAATGAGGGTGGAAAGAAACAGGTAGTTAAAACCTGGTCAAGACGTTCAGTTATTTCACCTGATTTTGTTGGACATACTATTGCTGTGCATAACGGGAATAAATTCATCCCTGTTTACGTAACTGAAAACATGGTTGGTCATAAACTTGGCGAATTTGCACCTACTCGTATCTTTAGAGGTCATGGTGGTAAACAAAAATAGTATAGAACGAAAAATTACTAAATAATCATGGGAGCAAGAAAAAGACAAAGAGCTAACCAACGAAAAGAAGAGAACAAAGCTCAATATTATGCAATATTGAGGGATTGTCCTACATCTCCACGTAAAATGAGGCTGATAGCTGATATGATTCGTGGCGTTGAAGTTAATAAAGCTCTTGATATGCTTAAATATAATCCTAAGGAAGCATCAAGAAAAGTTGAAAAACTTCTATTGTCAGCAATTGCAAACTGGCAAGCTAAAAATGAAGGATCAAGAATTGAAGATGCTCAGTTATTTGTGGGTGAAATATTTGTTGATCAGGGAAGAACACTGAAAAGATTCCAGCCTGCACCTCAAGGAAGGGCTCATAGAATTAGAAAGAGGTCTAATCATGTAACCATATTTTTAGACGATCTTAATAATTACAAAGAACAATTAGAAGAAGTACAAACAAATCAAGACGATAATTAATGGGACAAAAAGCAAATCCAATATCAAACCGTTTAGGTATTATTAAAGGATGGGACTCCAACTGGTATGGTGGACGTTTCTATGCCGGGAAATTATACGAGGATACAAAAATTCGCGAATACCTGAATGCACGTTTGGCTAAGGCCAGTATTTCAAAGATTATCATTGAAAGAACACTTAAGCTTATAACCGTAACTGTAAATACTGCCAGACCTGGTATTATTATTGGTAAAGGTGGTCAGGAAGTTGATAAACTTAAGGAAGAATTAAAAAAGATAACCAACAAAGAAGTGCAGATCAACATTTACGAGGTGAAAAGACCTGAGTTGGATGCCACAATTGTGGGAAATAATATAGCTCGTCAGATTGAAGGTAAAATATCCTACAGGAGAGCAATTAAAATGGCTATTTCCTCAACCATGCGGATGGGAGCAGAAGGTATCAAGGTTTTGATATCAGGTCGTTTGGGAGGTGCTGAAATGGCTCGTTCAGAAATGTACAAAGAAGGAAGGACACCTTTGCACACACTTCGTGCCGACATTGATTATGCCAGCTGTGAAGCTCACACGAAAGTTGGTGTTATCGGTGTAAAAGTATGGATTTGTAATGGCGAGATATATGGTAAGCGCGACCTTTCTCCAAATATTGGAGTAAAAAGCGGCAAGCAAAAAGGATTTAAGAAAAGAAGAAAATAATATAAAATAGAAAGCAATGTTACAACCAAAAAAGACAAAGTTTAGAAGGCGTCAAAAAGGCAGGATGAAAGGTAATGCCCAACGCGGAAACCAACTTGCATTTGGTTCATTTGGCATCAAAGTTTTGGATTCTGCATGGCTTACTGGTCGCCAGATTGAAGCTGCTCGTCAGGCCGTAACACGCTATATGAAACGTGAAGGACAAATCTGGATCAGGGTATTTCCTGATAAACCGATAACTAAGAAGCCAGCGGAAGTAAGGATGGGTAAAGGTAAGGGTGCTCCGGAAGGATTTGTATGCCCGGTTACTCCAGGACGCATTATTATTGAAGCAGAAGGTGTACCTTTTGAAGTAGCTAAGGAAGCTTTAAGACTTGCAGCTCAAAAACTTCCTGTGCCAACTAAATTTATCGTAAGACACGATTATGTTGAACAGTCAAACTAAATTTTCATGAAAAGCGCAGAATTACAGGGTTTAACAATGCAGGAATTGCTTGAGAGAATTGACAATGAAAAGGTGTTTTTGGTGAAGCAAAAACTTAACCATGCAGTTTCTCCACTCGATAATCCTTTAAAGATTAAAGAAACCCGGAAGAACATTGCAAAACTTCTTACTGAACTAAGAAGAAGACAGCTTCAGGAAGCAGTAAATAAACAAGCTAATTAATGACCAATGGAACATACAAGAAATTTAAGAAGAGAAAAGATCGGTACTGTTGTCAGTAATAAAATGCAAAAATCAATTGTCATTGCTGTCAAAAGGAAAATCAAACATCCTATATATGGTAAGTTTGTGAATAAAACTTCCAAGTTTGTTGCACATGATGAAGAAAATTCATGCAACATCGGTGATGTAGTTCGCATAATGGAAACCAGGCCATTAAGCAAGAGAAAAAACTGGAGACTAATTGAAATAATCGAAAGAGCTAAATAGTCATGATACAACAAGAAAGTAGATTAGCTGTTGCAGATAACAGCGGTGCAAAAGAAGTACTTTGTATAAGAGTACTTGGAGGCACCCGGAAAAAATATGCCACTATTGGCGACAAAATAGTCGTGACAGTGAAAAGTGCCATCCCGGGTGGTGAAATGAAAAAAGGTACAGTTTCCAAAGCGGTTGTTGTACGCACTAAAAAAGAAGTAAGAAGGAACGATGGCTCTTACATACGCTTTGATGACAATGCTGTAGTGTTGCTTAATCAAGCTGAAGAAATGAGAGGAACACGTATTTTTGGACCAGTAGCCAGAGAATTGCGTGACAAGTATATGAAAATAATATCTTTAGCACCTGAAGTGTTATAAAAAGTAATAAAATGAGTACAAAATTGCATATAAAGAAGGGTGACATGGTATATGTCAATACCGGAGAATATAAGGGACAAAAAGGAAGGGTTCTGGAGGTTCTGATAAGCAAAAAAAGAGCTATTGTTGAAGGTATCAACATGGTTTCGAAGCATACTAAACCAAATGCAACTAACCCTGACGGAGGTATCATAAAAAAAGAAGCTCCGGTACATATTTCCAATCTCAATCTGTTGGATCCTTCAACAGGAGAAGCAACAAGAATAGGAAGAAAATTAAATTCTGATAAAAAACTGGTTCGCTATTCAAAAAAATCAGGAGAGGAGATTAAATAATGGAAGCTTACGTACCATCATATAAGACAAAATACTACGAAGAAGTAGTTCCTGCATTAATGAAGGAATTCAACTATAAAACGGTGATGCAGGTGCCCAGGTTGAAAAAAATTGTTATCAATCAGGGTGTTGGACAAGCTGTAGCAGATAAAAAGCTTATCGATAATGCACAGAATGAACTTTCATCGATTGCAGGACAAAAAGCAGTTCAAACTGTTGCAACTAAAGATATCTCAAACTTTAAGTTGAGAAAGAAAATGCCTATTGGTGTAAAGGTTACCCTTAGAAAGGAAAGAATGTATGAATTTCTTGAAAGATTATCAAGGGTTGCTTTACCAAGGATCAGAGATTTTCGTGGAATAAACAGCAAGCTTGACGGACGAGGTAATTACACATTAGGTATTACCGAACAAATCATCTTCCCGGAGATTGATATTGACAAAGTAAGTAAAATATTAGGTATGGAAATTACCTTCGTGACTTCTGCAAATACTGATGAAGAAGGATTTGCGTTGTTGAAGGAATTCGGATTACCTTTTAAAAATGTTAAAAAATAACAGTATGGCAAAGGAATCAATGAAAGCACGCGAAGTGCGCCGTAAAAAACTAGCAGATCAATATGCCGAAAAACGCGCCAGGCTTAAAGCTGAAGGTGACTATGTTGGACTTAGCCGTCTGCCAAAAAACTCTAATCCTATTAGAATGCATAACAGATGCCAATTAACAGGAAGACCTAAAGGATATATGAGACAATTTGGCATAAGCAGGATTACCTTCAGGGAAATGGCATCAAAAGGTCTTATACCCGGAGTAACAAAAGCTAGTTGGTAAAAAGAAAACAGGAAAAAACTATAAATATGGTAACAGATCCAATTGCAGATTATTTAACCAGAATCAGGAATGCCATTATGGCAAAACATAAAATTGTAACTATTCCTGCTTCTAACATAAAGAAGGAAATAACAAAAATATTGTATGATAAAGGATACATATTGAGTTATAAATTTGAAGAGGATAATAAACAAGGAACTATTAAGATAGCTCTAAAGTATAATCCTGAAAACAGAATGCCGGCTATCAAGAAAATCATGAGGGCTAGTAAGCCAGGTTTGAGAAAATATGCTGGTCATGAAGAGATTCCAAGAGTTCTTAACGGATTAGGAATTGCAATATTGTCAACTTCAAAAGGAGTTATGACAGATAAAGAAGCGCGTGCCAACAATGTTGGAGGTGAAGTATTATGCTATGTTCATTAAAACAGGAGTTAACAAATGTCACGAATAGGAAAATTACCGATAAATATGCCTGACGGAGTTACAATTGAGGTAAGCAGCAGCAACCTCGTAACGGTAAAAGGTAAACTGGGAGAATTATCTCAACAGGTAGATCCGGAAATAAGTGTTAAGGTCGAGGATAACAGCATTGTTGTCACCCGTCCAACAGACCAAAAAAGGCATAGGGCATTGCATGGTTTGTACAGGGCACTTATCAATAATATGGTAGTGGGTGTTTCTGAAGGATATACTATTCAACAGGAATTAGTAGGGGTTGGTTACAGAGCCGAAGCTAAAGGTCAGATATTAGAACTTAACCTCGGGTATTCACACGATATTCACTTTTTGATTCCTCAAGAAGTAAAAGTTGAGACTGTAACAGAGAGAAGAAGTAACCCAATAATTACGCTTAAAAGCCATGACAAACAATTAATTGGTGTTGTAGCGGCTAAAATAAGGTCACTTCGCAAGCCTGAACCTTACAAAGGAAAAGGTATACTGTTTGTAGGTGAACAATTAAGAAGAAAAGCTGGTAAATCAGCAAGTGTTTAAAAATTGAATAATACTTTTAGTCATGTCACTAACTAAGAGAGAAAGAAGAATTAGAATTAAACAACGGATCCGTAAAGATATTTTCGGTACCCAGGAGCAACCTCGTATGTCAGTATTTAGGAGTAATAGCCAGATATATGTTCAGTTTATAAATGACATAGATGGAAAAACGCTTTTATCAGTTTCTTCAAAAGAAAAAGAAATTGCAGAAAAGAAAAAAATAAATAAAACCGAGCAGGCTAAGTTGGTTGGAAAACTTGCCGCTGAAAAATCCAAAGAAATGGGTATTACTACTGTAGTATTCGACAGAAATGGATATTTGTATCATGGTAGAGTAAAAAGCCTGGCTGATGCAGCAAGAGAAGGCGGACTTAAATTTTAATTTATTATGTCATTAAATTCATCAAGCATTAGAAAAGTAAAAACCAGCGATCTGGAATTAAAAGACAGGCTGGTAAGTATACAAAGAGTAACGAAAGTTACCAAAGGGGGACGTACCTTTAGCTTTTCAGCCATCGTTGTTGTTGGTAATGAAGACGGTATTGTAGGTTACGGACTTGGTAAAGCTAACGAAGTTACTACTGCCATTTCAAAAGGCATTGAGGATGCAAAGAAAAACCTTATAAGGGTTCCGGTACTTAAAGGTACCATTCCTCACGAACAAATATCAAAGTATGGTGGTGCAACCGTATTCATGAAGCCAGCATCTAGTGGTACCGGTGTTAAAGCTGGTGGTGCTATGCGCGCTGTTCTTGAAAGTGTTGGCATAACAGATGTGTTGGCAAAATCAAAAGGATCATCTAACCCTCATAACCTGGTAAAAGCAACTTTTACTGCATTAACCGAGCTTAGAGATGCTTATGCTATTGCTCAACAAAGAGGTGTATCATTAGATAAAGTTTTTCTGGGATAAGAAAAAAATATTACAATGGGTAAAATAAGAATTAAACAAACGAAAAGTACTATTGGTAGCACTGAGAGACAAAAAAGAACGGTGAAAGCTCTTGGACTGAAAAAAATGAACTCAGTGGTGGAAGTTGAATCAACCCCACAAATTATAGGTATGGTTACCAAAGTAAAACATTTAATTACTGTTGAAGAATTATAAAAGTACTATAACAATGGATTTAAGCAATCTAAAACCAGCAGAAGGTTCAGTAAAAAAAGGGAAAAGAGTAGGACGTGGTCAGGGATCAGGTAAAGGTGGAACATCCACACGTGGTCATAAAGGACAACAATCCAGATCTGGTTATTCCCGCAAGATTGGTTTCGAAGGAGGTCAAATGCCCCTTCAACGCCGGGTTCCAAAATTTGGATTTAAAAATATAAATCGCAAAGAGTATAAAGCCATAAATCTGGATGTATTACAAATGCTTGCAGATAAAAATAAACTGGACAAAATTGATGTGCAGACTATTATTGATGCAGGACTTGCTCCTAAAAACAGCCTGATAAAAATATTGGGCAATGGAAAACTTGAAGCTAAGCTTGAAGTTACTGCTCATGCTTTTTCAAAATCAGCCATGAAGGCTATAGAAGATGCTAAAGGAACCGCTCAAAAAATTTAATTGAATGAAATCATTAATCACGACACTAAAAAATATTTGGAAAATTGAGGATTTAAGGTTTAGAATTCTTTACACCTTAGGTATATTATTAATCTACCGTCTTGGGAAATATGTGGTATTACCTGGCGTGGATCCCTCACAGCTGGATGCTTTCAGGGCCAGAACTTCAGGAGGTGTATTAGGATTGTTAGACATGTTCTCAGGTGGTGCATTTTCAAGTGCATCCGTTTTTGCTTTGGGTGTTATGCCCTATATTTCTGCATCTATTGTTGTGCAGTTATTGGGTATAGCAGTTCCGTATTTCCAAAGGTTACAGAGAGAAGGAGAAAGTGGTCGTAGAAAGATTAATCAAATAACAAGATACCTTACAGTATTAATACTTATTCTTCAGGCACCAACATATCTTACCCAAATACCCAGGGAAGCTATCGTTATGACTGCCGGATATTTTAAATTTTCATCCATTGTTATACTTACATCCGGTACAATGTTTATAATGTGGCTTGGTGAGAAGATTACGGATAAAGGAATAGGGAATGGTATTTCACTCATTATTATGATTGGTATTATTGCACGATTACCGTTTGCTCTTTCTGCAGAGTTTTTCTCCAGAATCGAATCAACAGGCGGCGGACTTGTTGCATTTTTAGTAGAGATACTTTGTTTATTCCTGGTATTCGTAGTAGCTATTTTATTGGTACAAGGTACACGCAGGATACCTGTACAATATGCAAAACGGATTGTTGGAAACAAGCAATACGGAGGTGTTAGACAATACATACCTCTTAAGGTAAACGCAGCCGGTGTAATGCCAATAATCTTTGCACAGGCATTAATGTTCATACCTTTAACTATTGCTGGTTTTGCAAATTCAGAATCACTTACAGGATTTGCTGCAGCATTTTCTAACTTTACTGGTTTCTGGTATAACTTTACATTTGCTGTTTTGATCGTTCTTTTTACATATTTTTATACAGCTATTACAATGAATCCAACACAAATGGCTGAAGACATGAAGAAGAACGGTGGATTTATACCCGGCGTTAAACCAGGAAGAAAAACAGTAGAATTTTTAGACACTATAATGTCTCGAATCACTCTTCCAGGATCAATATTCCTGGCAATAATTGCTATTCTTCCTGCTTTTGCAATGATAGCAGGTGTGAATAACCAATTTGCACAGTTTTTTGGAGGAACATCTCTACTTATTTTGGTAGGTGTGGTTCTTGATACTTTACAACAAATAGAGAGTCATCTTCTTATGCGGCATTACGATGGATTGATGAAATCCGGAAGAATTAAAGGTCGTGCAGGAGGCGGTTCTGTTCTATAGTTGTGAAATAATTGTTCTTTGATGGTATTTATTAAGACAGAGGAGGAAATAGAATTACTGAAGGAAAGTAATCTTTTAGTCTCCAAAACCCTTGCAGAAGTAGCAAAGAATATTGTTCCCGGTATTTCTACCCTTGAACTGGATGAAATAGCACGAAAGTTTATTCTTGATCACAATGCAAAACCCGGTTTTCTTGGTTATAAAGGGTATCCAAACACGCTTTGTACTTCAGTAAATCATGAAGTGGTGCATGGTATACCTTCCAATTATATCCTGAAGGAGGGTGATATTATTTCAATAGATTGTGGGGCATACTACAAAGGATATTATGGTGATTCTGCATATACATTTCCGGTGGGTGAGATTAAAGAAGATGTAAGAAAACTGCTTATTATTACGAAACAATGCCTGGAAAAAGGTGTTGAAATGGCAGTGACCGGTAAAAGGGTTGGAGATATTAGTTATGCTGTGCAACAACACGCAGAATCTAATGGCTATTCAGTAGTTCGTGAGCTTGTAGGGCATGGTATTGGAAAAAACCTTCATGAAGCACCCGAAGTACCAAATTATGGAAGAAGAGGATCCGGTATAAAATTAAAAAAGGGTATGGTGATATGTATTGAACCTATGATAAACATGGGGACGAGGAGGGTTAAACAAGAAAGCGATGGATGGACAGTATCAACTGCAGATAAACTACCATCAGCACATTTTGAATACGCTATTGCTGTAGATAATAATCCAATAGTGCTTTCAACATTTAAATTTATAGAAGAAGTAATTACTGATTCAATATAAGATTATATGCCAAAACAACCGTCAATAGAACAAGATGGGACAATAACCGAAGCACTGTCTAATGCCATGTTTCGGGTTGAACTTGAAAATGGACATGTTATTACTGCCCATATTTCAGGAAAGATGAGAATGCATTATATTAAAATTTTACCTGGAGATAAAGTAAAAGTTGAGATGTCTCCATATGATTTAACAAAAGGAAGAATTTCATATAGATATAAATAAAAGAAAAATGAAAGTCAGAGCATCTGTAAAAAAGAGAACTAGCGACTGTAAAATTGTACGCAGAAAAGGTCGTATTTATGTGATTAACAAGAAAAACCCTAAGTTTAAACAAAGACAAGGGTAATTAATTATCAATTTGTAAACTAATTAATTAAATAATATGGCTAGAATAGTTGGTGTAGACCTGCCAAAAAATAAAAGAGGTGAAATCGCTTTAACCTATATCTATGGTATTGGAAGAAGCACGGCTAATAAAATATTGAGCAAGGCTGGTATTGATAGAGATATAAAAGTTAGTGACTGGAATGATGACCAGATTGCTCAGATCAGGAAAGTTCTGAATGAGAACTATAAAGTTGAAGGCGAACTGCGTTCAACAGTACAATTGAATATTAAACGACTTATGGATATTGGATGCTATAGGGGCATTCGCCATCGTCTTGGCTTGCCTGTAAGAGGACAAAGTACCAAGAATAACGCACGTACCCGTAAAGGAAGAAAGAAAACTATTGCGAATAAAAAGAAAGCAACTAAATAACAGATAGATATCATGGCAAAAAAAACAGGAAGTTCTAAGAAGAAGACTGTAAAAGTTGAATCAACAGGCCAGGCTCATATCCAGGCTACTTTTAATAACATCATTATTTCACTGACCAATAGTACCGGACAGGTAATTTCATGGTCATCTGCTGGAAAGATGGGTTTCAGGGGTTCAAAGAAGAATACACCTTATGCTGCGCAAATGGCTGCTGAAGATTGTTCCAAAGTAGCTTTTGACTTGGGCTTGAGAAAAGTAAAAGTTTTTGTTAAAGGCCCGGGTGCAGGAAGGGAGTCAGCTATACGTTCAATTCATACGTCAGGGATTGAAGTAACTGAAATAGTTGATGTAACTCCGTTGCCACATAATGGTTGTCGTCCGGCAAAAAGAAGAAGAGTATAACATATTTAATTTTATATAAATGGCTAGATATAGAGGACCAAGTACAAAAATTGCTCGTAAAATCGGAGAACCCATTTTCGGACCGGATAAAAGTTTTGAAAAGAAGAATTATCCTCCCGGATTTCATGGAATGAACAAAAAGAGAAGGAAACTATCCGAATACGGTATTCAGCTTAAAGAAAAGCAAAAAGCTAAATATACATATGGGGTTCTGGAAAAACAATTCTCCAATCTATTTAAGAAAGCATCTGGCAGCAAAGGTGTTACCGGTGAAGTGCTGCTACAGCTTCTGGAATCAAGACTTGATAATATTGTATATCGTTTGGGTATTGCACCTACTCGTAGGGCTGCCAGACAGCTAGTAGTACACAGACACATTGTTGTGGATGGAGAGGTAATGAATGTGCCTTCATATATTATCAGACCAGGCCAGATTATTGGCGTAAGGGAAAAATCGAAATCTCTGGAGGTTATCAATGATACACTTTCTCTTGGACGCCATACGAAATATCCCTGGCTGGAGTGGGATAGTGACAAAATGGAAGGAAAATTCCTGAATGTACCTCAAAGAGAAGATATTCCTGAGAATATCAAAGAACAATTAATAGTTGAATTATATTCAAAATAAAAAATAGAAAGTATTAATATGGCAATTTTAGCTTTTCAAAAACCAGATAAGGTTGTAATGCTCGAATCGGATGATTACAATGGGAAGTTTGAGTTCCGTCCCTTAGAGCCAGGATACGGTATCACCGTTGGAAATGCCCTAAGAAGGATTCTGTTATCATCACTCGAAGGTTATGCCATTACTACAATCAAGATTGATGGAGTGGAACATGAATTTTCTACCATTACAGGTGTGAAAGAAGATGTTACCGAAATCATTCTTAACCTGAAACAAATCAGGTTTAAAAGACAAATCGAGGACCATGACCATGAAAGGGTTATGGTTAACATCTCTGGCCAGGAAGTTTTAAAGGCAGGTGATCTGTCACGCTTCCTAACAGGTTTTACTGTTCTAAACCCGGATTTGGTTATTTGTACCATGGATCCCAGTGTGAATCTTCAAATGGAAATTACCATAAATAAGGGTAGAGGCTACGTGCCTTCTGAAGAGAATAAACCTTTGGATGCTGAATTTGGTGTAATTGCTATAGATTCTATTTTTACACCAATTAAAAATGTCAAGTATTCCATTGAGAATTATCGTGTTGAGCAGAAGACTGACTATGAAAAATTGATGATCGAAATTGATACTGACGGTTCAGTACATCCAAAAGATGCGTTGAAAGAAGCAGCAAAAATTTTGATTTATCATTTCATGTTATTTTCTGATGAGAAAATCACATTGGATACGGACGAGAAATTTGCCAATGAAGAATTTGATGAAGAAGTACTTCATATGCGTCAACTTCTTAAAACCAAACTTGTTGATCTTGACCTTTCAGTACGTGCTCTTAACTGCCTGAAAGCTGCTGAGGTTGACACTCTGGGAGACCTGGTGAAATTCAATAAAAATGACCTGCTTAAATTCAGAAATTTTGGAAAGAAATCATTAACTGAGCTTGAAGAGTTGCTTAGTTCTATGAACCTGAATTTTGGCATGGATGTAGCTAAGTATAAATTAGACAAAGAATAGAGAAATGAGACATAGAAAAGGTTTTAATCATCTAGGCAGAAAAAGCGCACATAGAAAAGCAATGATGGCAAATATGGCTACCTCGTTGATTATGCATAAACGCATTACAACAACTGTTGCCAAAGCAAAAGCATTGCGTACATATGTTGAGCCACTTATTACAAAGTCTAAAGATGATACTACACACTCACGCAGGGTGGTGTTCAGCTATCTTCAGGATAAAAATGCTGTTTCTGAACTTTTCAGGGATGTAGCAACTAAAATAGGGGACAGACCAGGAGGATATACACGTATTCTTAAAACAGGTACCAGACTGGGTGATAATGCTGATATGTGTATTATTGAACTGGTTGATTATAATGAAAATCTTCTGGATACCGGCAAGGCTAAATCTAAGTCAAGAAGAAGAAGAGGTAGTAAAAAGAAAGAGGAAGGTGCTTCTCAAGCTGAAGCCAAAGCTTTTACTGAAGTAAAAGAAGAAACAGCAGAAGTTGAATCTAAAGTAGAAAATATAACTACTGTCGAAGAACCTGCAAATGAAGAAGTTGTGGCTGAAGAAACTGCTGTGGCAGAAGATACAGAAGTAGAAGTAACTACAGCCGAGGCTAAGAAAGAAGCTCCTGCAGAAGAAGAAAAATCTGAAGAAGAAGAAAAGAAAGATGAAAACTAAGAACGAGTCGTTCCGGTTTATCTAAAATATTGAAGGGGATAAGGTGTTAATGGATGACTTTATCCCTTTTTTACAATACAAATTTTAATCATTAAAATAACTTATTATGGGAGAAATTATTAATGTCCATGCTCGTGAAATACTAGATTCACGTGGAAACCCAACCATCGAAGTTGACGTAACTCTGGCTTGCGGTGTGGTAGGAAGAGCAGCTGTGCCTTCCGGAGCATCTACAGGCGAAAACGAAGCTCTTGAATTAAGAGATGGCGATAAAAAACGCTATCTTGGTAAAGGCGTGTTGAAAGCTGTTGATAACGTCAATAAAATTATCGCGAAAGAAGTTATTGGTATGTACTGTACTGACCAGGTAGGTATTGATACCAAAATGATAAAGCTGGATGGAACAAAAACTAAAAGCAAATTAGGTGCCAATGCAATTTTAGGAGTTTCATTAGCAGTGGCAAGAGCAGCAGCTACATATCTCGATATGCCTTTATACAGGTACATTGGTGGCACAAATGCAACTCACCTTCCTGTTCCTATGATGAACATAATTAACGGTGGTTCACACTCTGATGCACCTATCGCATTCCAGGAATTTATGATCCGTCCTGTTGGAGCGAAGAGCTTTAAAGAAGGTTTACGTACGGGAGCTGAAGTATTCCATTCATTGAAGAAAGTATTGAAAGAAAGAGGCCTTAGTACTGCAGTAGGTGATGAGGGTGGTTTTGCGCCAACATTAAAAGGTACTGAAGATGCTTTGGAAAGTATTATCAAAGCTATTAAAGATGCGGGTTATAAGCCAGGAAGAAAATCAGAAGGTGGCGAGGTATCTATTGCTCTTGACTGCGCTGCTTCTGAATTTTATGTAAACGGCAAATATGACTATAAGAAATTTGAAGGCCCGAATGGAGCTACACGTTCCTCTAATGAACAAGCTGATTATCTGGCTGAACTTATCGCAAAATATCCAATTGATTCAATTGAGGATGGTATGAGTGAAAGTGACTGGGATGGCTGGAAATTATTAACTGACAAAATTGGTTCAAAATGCCAGTTGGTAGGTGACGATTTGTTTGTAACCAATGTTGAGTACCTGAAGAAAGGTATTGATATGGGTTGTTCAAATTCAATCCTTATCAAAGTAAACCAGATTGGTTCACTTACAGAAACGCTTGATGCAATTGAAATGGCTCACAGGGCAGGCTTTACAAGTGTAACTTCACACCGTTCAGGTGAAACTGAAGATGCAACTATTGCTGACATAGCTGTAGCAACTAATTCAGGCCAAATTAAGACCGGATCATTAAGCCGTTCTGACCGTATGGCCAAATACAACCAACTGCTTCGTATTGAAGAAGAATTGGGTGATAAGGCTGTTTATGGGTATGAGAAGTAGAAATTTATTTGATGATAATGAAAAAGGACGGCAATTATTTCGTCCTTTTTTATTTTCCTCCACTTTCAGCTTCAAGTTTCATGCAATTATCAATCGTTTGATTAATGTATTTTTTAGCTTTGTCATTATCGTTGAGATAAACTGTGCCGACCATATAGGGCCCTTTGTAGGCCAGATAAATTAATCCATTATAAGGGTCGTTTAATTCTATTATTTTGCCTTCATCAATGCTCCCCTCATACTTACAAAAAGCTTTGTACTTGCTGATCATGTTCAATACTTCATTTTTTGATCCCGGCGCACTTATAAATACAACAAAACCAACCGAATCATTATACTGATATTCAGCTGTAAAAACTGATTTGAGGAACTCCAGCCCAAGATAGGACTCCGGGCTATAAAGTTTACTATGTTGCCTTTGATTTTCTTCAGGGAAACAGGACAATATCTTAGGTAAGCCTGGATTTGGACTTAATTTTAGAATGAATAAATTAGCCAGGTCACGCATAGCTTTATCAACCTCTTCTTCCCTGTTATGAGTACTAAGCTTAATATAAAACTGATCAACGAAAAAGTTTAAAATACCCTCATAAGAGTATCCTTCTGCGCCAACAGGTATAAAATTCATTTCGGGTGATCTTTCAAGGCTATAAATCCCGTATGCATTTAAAATATCCTTGTGCTGAAAAATATCCACACGAATTAATTTGTCATCTCCCTTTTTATAATCACCTGTCTGAAGTTCTTCAAACCCATAATATAAATACGAGTCTGCGGCTCCGTCAATAAGGTCCCAAAGATTGTATGAATAATAGGTTTCAGGATCATCCGGTTTATTCCAGCCTTCCAGATCAGGGAAAATATCTGAACTGGTTTGTGTATTTGCCGAGCTAAAGGTTAAAGCAAGCAAAATAATTAATATGTATCTGGTTTTCATAGATGTTCGATTTAAGTTAACATTTCTTTTGGTGCAATTTTAATTCTCGAAATATCTGCAATCTTTTCCCGCACATTAAATCCATGAGGACAGTTGACAATACAGATTGTACATTCATCGCATGCTTTCTCATCATAATTCAGTTCTTCAATTAGCTGACGTGATTTGGCAAGTTCCTTATACCCGTAAGCGTACATATATGCCCTGGAAATATCAGGGATAGGAAGCTTTTTGGGGCATTGAGGAATACATTGCCTGCATCCGCTGCAATAGAGCCCTGCTTCAAGTCCTTCAGGTGGATTAAGACTTGCCTTTTCTTCTTCGGTCATTTCCAGGTTTTCCATTACGGAAAGGTTCTCATCCAACTGATCAAAACTTACAATACCAGGGATTGTGGTATGTACATGTTCATTTTGAAGAACCCATTTTAACGCTGCCTTACAGTTTATAGGGTGCTTTCTCTCTTTATCCCAATAACCACCTGCCATAGTTTTCATACCTACAATTCCAAGGCCATTTTCATTTGCCAGGGCTATCTTATCTGTGATTTCATTAATATTCTTTTTATTAAAATTAATGGCTGTCAATACTACATCGTAGGTTTTACTGTCAATTGCAGCTTGTATTACATCGTGTTCATGACTATGTGTTGAGACCCCAATAAATCGACACTTACCTTGTTTTTTAAGTTCGGTTAATGCTTCCATCATAGACTCATTCAGAGTGTCTTCATAGGATCGCATGGCATGAAGATAGAGAATATCGACATAGTCCATTTGCAACCTTTTCAGACTTATTTCAAACCTCTCAATAAACTTTTCCTTGGTTGATGCACTGGTAATCTTTTCGTACCTGGGATCAAGATAATAATCTTCGGGAAGTACTTTTGTTGCAACAATCAGGGAATCCCGGCTGTAATTTTTAAATACATTACCAAGCATCTCTTCGTTTTTGCCATCCTGGTAATAATGGGCTGTATCAAAGTGGGTAATTCCTTTTTCAATTGCAGCTTTAGCCAGGTTACTACTGTCAGAACGCATTACACCAAAGCTAACAATGGGTAGTTCAAGCCCCGTATTCCCTAGTTTTCTTTTTATTAGTGTTTGCTCTTTTCTGAGATTATTGCTTATATTACTTTTACTATTTTTCGCATTTAAAATAGCAGGAGCAGTAACTAAACCTGATGCTCCGACCAATGCTGACTTAAGAAATTTTCTTCTGTTTAATCTATTCATCTGGCATGTAGTTTTGTTTGCTTAAAAATAGAAATAAATCTTGATTTCTAACATTGTTACAAAGCATATGGGCAAAATAAAGGGCCTGTCAAAAAAGGCTGTCTTTTTGGACAGCCCCTTTATCAAATCACCTATTAATCAACTTATGAAACGAGAAAATTCCTCTTTTTACGGTAGATACCAATTGTTTTCATTCATTAATTTTGAACGAATAGCTTCCCGATTAGCAGTATATTTTTCTGCCACTTTGTTTGCAAGATAAGCAGGATCATTTCGACGCAGCGCAATCCGCATTAAATCATGAAAACGGTTCCCTTCAAAAGCTGTTTCCAATGCTAACTCTTCAATAATTTTATCTTCAACGTATAATATTGCGTCCTGCCGGGAAATATTCTTAGGAATAATATAATCCGTTGCTAAATGTGCATTTCCACATCCACGTTCATGTACGCCAATATTATCATCAAAATTAATATCCTCAAAATCTACATAATCATAGAAAGTCCCGGTTGAATCTGTATATATGCTATATTTTTCATTTTTCGGCACAATTGAATCTATCGCCATAGTTTCTGAATTCATTCCGTTTTTTAGCACTGCAAAAGCCAAATTGGGTTTTCCAGCACGATTAACAGCTTCAGCATAACGTAAGTATAACAATCCATTACGGTAAACTATAATAGCTTTTGTTGTATTGAGGGACATCCAAAAATATTTTAAAATAAAGTTATAAGAATAATTAATCCCTGCATAAGAATAATCTGAGCTTAAATAAGAGCCATAATCTCCTCGTAAATCTCCCGTAGTAGATACCTTAGCGCTATAGTAATAAACTTGATTATCCCAGTTTTTAATCGCTATTTCAGATGGAGCTATCACACCTAGACTATCAAATATAGATCCCTGTCCGTACTCGGTTGAGCCTGCAATTAGAGTAATTTGTTCACGGGATGACAGTGAAAACATACTCAACCAGTACTGATGCTGTTGATCTCTTTCAACGAATGCACCATTTTCCACTTCCCAGGTCGACTGAGAATATTCATCGATTACATAGTAATTTTCTTCTATTAATTCATGGTATTCAGTTGCAGCCATTTCGTAATCTCCGTTCCATAAATACAGATCCCCCAATACGAACCTTACAGGAAAGTATAATATATCACTGGATATATCAGAGCCCAATGAAATATCTTCCGGTTCTTCCACATTTTTATAGGGTTCAAGATCCTGAATCAAATAAGGTAGTAATTCCCGGAGTGAATATTCCTCATAATTAACAGTATCCTTAATAGATAAGATAGGCTTATCGTAATATTTAACCGTGCCATAATTAAGGGATATTTGCAAATAGGTCCAGGCGCGAATTGCCTTGGCAGCAGCCAATAAAGGGTACATTACCTTTTCTGAACCAGTCATTGTTGAAGTATCAACATTATGAATCACATAATTGCAATTATTGATCACTGAATAATAGTCCTTTATGTTATTATAAGGATTGCTCTGAGAAATATCAAAATTGTAAATTTCTTGTAAATAAGGATTTGAATTTGACGTTATATCCATTAAATCGCCTCTCAATTCACCTAACAAGACATATCGATCAGCCAGCTTTTCAAGTTGAGAAAATATTCCTGATAATGAATAAATGGCATCATTTGGTGAATCAGGTTGGTTTTCCCCGGGGAGTACTTTCCGATCAGAATCAGCATCCAGCATGGATTCACATCCCTGGATTATGAAAGAAAAAACCAGTAGTACAAAGTATAATTTTGTTAATCGTATCATCTGTTTAATATTTTTAAACCAGGATTTTATTTCATCAAAAAAGTCTAATTTCATTTTTATTCGTTACAGGTTCAACTTAATTCCAAGGAAATAGCTTCTGCAAACAGGGATCAATCCTGTGTCAATGCCCTGATACAAAACCGCATTATTAGGAGAAACCTCCGGATCGCGTCCTAAATAATTAGTCAATGTCCAAAGATTATTGCCTGAAACCCAAATGTTAACCCCCTGTATCATCCTTTTTTTCAAAGGAACCTGATAATTAATCGACAAAGATTTCAACCGTAAATACGAGCCATCTTCAATCCAACGGTCAGAAAAACGGGAATTTCCCATGGGATCTCCGTACACTGCTTTAGGTTGGTCAGTCACTTGTCCTTCATATCTCCAACGATTTAATACAGCTGTTGTCTGGTTAATGATATATGGATCACTTCCCCCCGACTCGAGTTCTGATCGTAAGTAATTATATACATCATTACCATATGAAAAAGTAAAGAATGCATCTATAGTAAAATTCCAAATCATATTTTTATTATTGAAGGAGCCGTAAATATCAGGATTTGGATCACCAATGATTTGTCTGTCATTTTCATCAATAATCCCATCTGCGACTTGATCAACGAAATGAATATCTCCGGCACCAAAATAATGCTCGACTCCATATTTATCAATTATTTTTAAATTAGCTGCTTCTGCATCAGCTTCAGTGGCAAACACCCCACTTGTTTTATAACCGTAGAATACGCTAGCAGGATTTCCAACAGAGGTGAGTATATCCGCATCATAAATAGAAGTTTCAAAATCACCTTCAGGTAATGATTCAATTTTATTTTTATAATGTCCTATAGAGGTACCCATTTCCCATTTTAGTATGGTAAGGTTCAATATTTTTATATTAGCAGAAATTTCATATCCGGTATTCGATAATTCCCCGCCATTATTCCAATAATAACCCGAACCTGCTAAATCCGGTAAAGATTTCAGAGTTAATAAGTCTTTTGTATGGTTATTGTATAGATCAGCAGAAAGGGCTAAATGATCATTGAACAGGTTCGCATCAACTCCTATTTCCATTTTTGCCGAAGTCTCCCATTGAATCACATTGTTGCCAATATTTGCCAGAATTAATCCATTTGCACGGTCTATGAAGTGAACCGAAGTGAAATATGCAGTCCAGGCATAGGGATCGATTGCATCATTTCCTGATAAGCCATAGCCAGCACGAATTTTTAATCTATCGATAAACGCAGCCCCAGCCATAAACTTCTCGGAAGAAATCAGCCAAGCAGCATTCGCGGATGGAAATATACCCCAGCTATGATTGAACATTTGAAAACCTCCAATGGTTTCACTTCCAAAACGGGAAGATCCATCAACAGATACCACTGCATTAAGAATATAACGATTGTCATAACTATATTCCAAATTTGCATAATTTGACAGAGACTTTATTTCATTGTTTTCTCCTGTTGCATATTTAAATTCTTCTTCATTTAGTAAGTTTCGCTTTTCGTCAGATCCGGAATTATGCCCTTCTGCATAATCCGATTCATAATAATCTAAAGTGTAACGAGTCCCTATTACAGCATTCACATGGTGGTTAAACCCAAACTGACGCACATATTGAACCCTCGCATCATTAAACAAGCCATTATTTCTCATTTGTTGGCTTTTAAAGGTATTTTGTGAAATCCCATAACCCATAATATATTGATCAGCTACACCAATAATTGGACTATAATAAGTCTCTTTAACCTTATAAAGAATATATTCAGCATGGTCACTTAATGACAAAGCGGGTGATATTATAAATATGGGTTTAATGCCTAAATTTAGTCTATAATGTTTATTCGTATTAAGCGCATTTTTGATTATTGCTGTTGGATTACTCACGTCAAAATCATCACTGTCTTCCGGATCTGTTGTTAATGTACCAGATGAAGTGTAAGAATACGGATTGAGAAATTCAGATTTTATCATTGCCAGATATGTTGGAGAAGTGTAAAAATTTACTCCGTCATCCAATAAATTCCGATCAATATTTGTAAAGCCGACATTCAGTCCCATATTAATTTTATCTGATAAGAAGAAGTCTGCGTTGAACCGGGTATTAAGTCGTTGCATATCAGTGTTTTTAACAACTCCTGAATTCCCGGTGTATCCCATTGATAAAGCATACAACGCTCGTTCGTCACCACCGTTTACACTTATATTATAACTTTGAAACGTTCCCTGCCTGTAAACTTCATCGTCCCAATTAGTTGAATTATGGTATTTTATATAGTGTATGTTCTCGGGATCATCCTGAAGAAAATACATTGCATCAATCTGTTCTTTGGATACCCCCGTTGTTCCTAACAACTCGGTGGCATAAATTCGAAATTGATCACCGTCCATAACAGGCAGAGAACCAGGTTTCTCCATAATACCTCCTACAGCATTTACCACAATTCTGGTTGCCATATCCTTCCCCCTCTTGGTTTTTATAATTACAACCCCATTTCCACCTTTACTTCCATATAAAGAAGTACCGTCCTTAATAACGGTCACACTTTCGATATCATTCAAATCAATGTCTGCAAGGGTATTACTAATGTAACCATCATGCAGAGAGGTAAAATCAAAAAGACTATTCCAGATTATACCATCAACTACAAAAAGAGGTTGAGCATTCAGGTTAACCGAGTTCAATCCCCTGATAAATAAAGAGGAACCTAACCCATTGACTCCAGATCTGGCAATTGCATGTACATCTCCTCCCATCCGGTATTGGAGTACATCATCTACTGAAATAACAACAGGATTTCCTAGCTTGTTAGTCCAATTAACTGCACTTGTTAACAAAGAAGATCGAACAGGTCCTGTTAACCCTTCCGCTACCGGATAGATATCTTTAAAAGCTTCAGGATATAAATCAATCTCTATACTTTGCTTTCCTCTCAGTGAAATTTCGCGAGGATTATAATCATAAGCTTTAACCAGCAAAACCTCAGTAGCAGAAATGACTTCAATTTTAAATACACCATTCGTGTCAGTTGTAGCAGCAGCTATATGGTTAAGGGCGCTAACCTGGGCAGCTGCTATAGGCTCTTTTGTTTTTGCATCGCGAACAATACCGGTAACATATCCTAATGTATCAGCTCCCTCGGGACTGTTTTGACCATTAGTAACTGAACATAATAATACCCCAATAATCAATACCGCATAAAGGTATTTTTGGCGGATAAAAAACCCAATAGTTCTTTTTATTTGTATGTTTCTTTTTATTATCATTTTATGTAATTTTTTATGCCCTACTCTAAAACAGGTTCAAAAATAATACAGTCAATACGCATTGTTCTTGTAAATGTGCCCTCTTCTTCTACATCATTTATAACTTCCAGTTTTACTAATACCTGATCGTATTCTTCATCAATTATATTCGCATACTCAAAATCAAACTGCGTAACAAACATTTTTGTCATTCCAACTGAATTTGTAATGCTATTTTCAGGTATGAATTCTTTGTGAAATACGCTTCCACTTTTTCTACGGATATAAGTAAGCATAAATTTTGCCTTCGTTGGGTTTAAATTTAAAGGATCAAGAATTGAAGCAGGGACAAATACACAGTAAATATTATACTTAGCTGAAAGTGTATTGGGTATGGAAAACTCTACGCTGGGTTTGGATATGGTTGATGACGGTTCAACAAGAATGTACTTATTTTTTGAAACATCAAGACCTGATCCATAACTGGTTCTAAGGTAAATATTACTGCTTGCATTGTCCCTGCCTTCTGTTTCCTCTGCTTCCACCTTAATTTTTTTAAACCAGGAAGATGTATCAGCATAAGGCATTTTACTAGTGACGTATGCTAGTCCGTTACTAAGTGTAACAGGTTCGGTATTGAAAAGATTTCCCGGATCATAAAAAACACTACCGGTGGTTGAAACCAGTAAATCCAGAACTTCTGGTTGTGTAACTTGCCCCAGGAAAAGCATATCCTTTACAATGGTAAAGCGGGTTAGTTCACGTTTTCGTTGAGGACCTCCAAAACTGTCCGGGATATTATAATATTTCCCAATCCTTTCATATGCTTCGTTCCATGCCGTATTATTCGGCATTATTGCTGTATAGATGCTGTCTTCTGTATCAATAGCTCCTATTTTCTTTAAAACCAGGTTTGTGTAAATAAACACGGAATCATAAATACCTGCTCCGTTTGAATCAATGCCTATTTCTGTACTGTTTTCCGGATCAAACAGATTTTGGCTTTGACTGTAAAGATAGGACCGCAATGAATCAAGACCTGTTGTACGCCCAATATACTCCCATAAATTGTTCATATAGGGAGTATATCCGTCAATAACATGTATTAGTCCATTTATAGCTGGCAAATTGGCATCAATAATCAGGTTTCCCCCAAATTTGAAACCTGAACCATCTCTGGAAAAACTCACGTATTTACCATTTAGCATGCGAACTGACTGATCATATACACCGGAGGTTGTAAACCGGCTTCTAGTAATATGGTTTTCTATAATTTCCTGAACCAATCTAAGATCAGTGGTATCAATATTACTGAGCGCATCATTTACCGGCGCCCAAACGGTATAGGTTTGTGATGCGTCAAGAATCTTATCATACCCTGTTTTCTTAAGCATTTGTGAAAAAATACTTAAATCTGAATACTCCTGGATTATCTCATTCAATGTTTTGTCGGGCAAATTAAAAGAATCCACATCATAATGTTCATCCAGTTTTTCGGTACAGGCTGTTACAATCAGAATGCTTATTATTACCACAAAGGGCAGAATAGGTTTAAGATATATTTGTTTCATATAAAACTACTTTATCATTCTTTAATAAATATCTTCATATTCAAGGACTTCGGTAGGAACAAATTCGAGATAGTCAAACATGAACTGACCAGAACGAACTGCCTTTACTTTAAATGTGTGTGTACTTGCTTCATCAAAAGTATATATGCCTAAAATCCGGCGAATAGCATCCTTACTATACCGGGCAATACCATTATACCATATTTCATCGATAACCTGGAAGCAAGCTGGCGCTTTCATGTAACCACGGTTGCGCATCATTTTATCATTCTCAAATCCATCCGGATCAGTGGGATCGGTGCCAGGCTGAACATAGCCGATATCCGGATCGTCTGCCTTTATGCGCAAATCCAATGGAATACCTGTTGGCTGACCATCCCAGTATAATTGTGCAGCGCCCCTGAAAATGGTGGGCTGGTAGCCAAAGCGGACTTCATAGGTTCCTGCCGGAACAGGAGGCGTAATAATCTCGAAATCATACAGCGCTTGTTGAAGAAATACCTCATCTCCCTGATAATCCTGGAACCGGTCGTCTGCATTAATATACCCGAATTTAGTAGTAGTACCTGTTGTCAGCCTTTCGATATAACCTTTTGGGAAGTGCCACTCTTCTGATTGTACGGTGGGAGACACATGACCTACCCTTATGTTATTATTGGTCAGTTCCGGGAAAAAACTGGCTGCATCCATCCGTAACCGCTTACTTGACAACATTCTTTCAACATCAGCACTGTAGGCCAGAATTCCATCAATCTCGTGATAAGCACCATTTACAGCATCATTATCGAAATCATCTGTTAATCGAATTGCTTCCTCCGTTTCGGGTATCATGTTAAACACGTTATATTCATTTGTTGTTCGAAGTGTACGAACCTCCAATAAAGTGTTCGGACACATTGTTTCAATGTATTCAAACATATCTACTATTTTTACGGAGTGAGTTTGTCCCTTGGTATCATAATATTGTCCTGTGTTGTCATATTTTTCAATGAAAAGTTTGCTTGATAACTTTTTATTGATCAGGTGGTACGCAATAAACCGGTTTAGGCTGTTTTTTCTGTCTTTAATATCAGTAATAGAAGCATCCTGGGGATATACCTTATCATAAACCTGCCTTGCATAAGCTTTCATGTCCTCCAAATTGTTTATGCCATTCTCTGCATAAGTAGTATTACTTTCGATTAACGCTGTAAAACCATATTTACGTTCTTTCGGAACACGTATTATACAACTATTAAAAATATCTCCATCTTCTTCCATTAAACTTCCCGGATCATAATCTTTATCTTTGATAAGTCCAAGTTCTTCGTATAAACCGGTAGCTATTAGTGCTTCAAAAAAGAGAGAAAATTTACTTTCACTTGCTATTGCCTCAACAAGTGTATTCTCAGTTGGTGAAAGTACTCCATTTAAAGTATGTATAACCCCGTTATGCACCTCAATATCCCTCGATACTATTTTAGATGTTGTATTTACCCTGTATATCAGATCGTCATCAACCGTTTCAAGGTTAATTTTTACAAATCGACCGCTCATAGTCAGATAGGGAAGAAACCCATCAACAAACAGATCTGAAGTTACTTCAACGTCTTTTATTATATGATCATAAAGTATTTTCTTAAGTGAATCTATCTCAAACTGATCCAGTGATTCTTTACCTCTAGACAAGTAAAAATTATGCATGGCATCATTATCCGGTAAAAAACAGGTATAATTTCCATATGCTTTTAATAATCCCATTACTCCAGTCATTTCAAGCATTTCACCAAATTCTGAAAAGGATTCGGGACGATTGGTAATATAATCCCCCACAGTCTCTCCCGTAAAAGTGTAATAAGCATCTTTTTCAATTTCATCACTGTCACATGATTGTAATATGAATATTATAGCTACAAGTAAAAAAGAGTATGTACTTATTAATCTTATTCTACTTTGATTAATTTTTGAATTGAAAAATCCCGATAATAAAATAATGTTCTTATTCATGACTAAATTTTTACAATTATTTTGATCTCTCTGATTCAAGTTGATAAAACTCATTTTGAACTAAAGCTGAATTAGCTTTTAACTCATCGGCATGGATGGGAAAATATAGTGCATCCATTACCGACATTTTAGATGATTGTACACCGGCAGCACCGGCAAACTTTTTTGTTACATAGTTTAATAATGGGGCTGGGGAATCAGCTCTGCGTGCCAACCGCATTAAATCGAACCAACGTTTACCCTCAAACATCAATTCACGTTGCCGTTCTCTCAATAATAGTTTTTCCAGATTAAGCTTCGAATTATATGTCTCGAGTTTTAAATTATCTATTAATTCAGGATTTGACCGCATATACGTTAAATTGATTAATCGCATTACTTCCGGGAAATCTCTTTCGAGCTGAATAAGCGCCTCAGCTTTCATTAATATTATGTCAGACAAACGATAAACAATCCAATTAGCGGTTGTATTTCTATAATAATATGTATTTGAACCATTTGTATTTTCATGTCTTTCAATCCCGGCATATTTAAACACAAAATACTTGTCGCTGCCATTAGGATGAAACAGGAAATCTTTTTCGCGAATATCCTCTTCACTTTCCAGACCAGAAGCTGTTTGATAATTATACGGACTAGCATCTCCGAATATTAAAACACCAGGGAAACTCCATTGACCATAAAAATCATCCGAACTGCCATAAAATTCTTTAACTGCATCGTTGAACATATTATCATCGTCAAATTGCAATTCAAAGATACTTTCAGTAGAATTGCCATAATAAAATACTTCTTTTAATACATTTTCGTCATCTACTAATTCTAATTTCTGTTTTGTATCGTTTAGCACCTCATCGCACATTTGTACACATTTTTCATAATCCTCCTGCCAAAGGTAGATATCAGCCAATAATGCTCTTATAGCATTCGTTGTTATTCTGCCTTTATCATATTCATCTATATCAAATTTGTCGCGAGAATATTGCAAAGCCAATGTTAAATCATTTACAAGATTATCAAGCACAAATTCCTCTGTTGATTTGGGGATATTATACTCCTGAGTATCATCAATGCTTGGTTCATCAATCCACGGTACTTCTTTAAAAGCCCTTACCAGGTAAAAATAGGTCAAAGCCCTGATTGTTAATACTTCTGTCTCAAGTGCATGTAGTTTTGCCTCGGTGAAATTCGGATCTGACTCAACTACTCCGGGAGCATAATACAAAAAATTATTACAATAGTTAATAACGGTATAAAATGCACCCCAGTGACAATAGCTATTTGAAGGAGAAATATCCACGTTCAGAATTTTATTCAACTCTTCAGGAATATCACTGCCATATGTAACATTATCAGAACGAAGTTCTCCCCAAACCATCATCCGTCTCATAACATTTGCTTCGGTTAGTGACCGGTAGCAAGAAGCAAGAACCTGTGTTACCTGGCTTTCGTTCTGCCAGTAATCATCCAGTACAGTTTCACCTTCAGGCCTGATATCTAACCAATCCGTACAACCTGTAGCTATAAACAAAATGCCGGTTATTGTTAATATTGATATTATTTTTTTCATTTGCATCCTTTTATTAGAAAGTAATAGAAATTCCTAATGTACAATCTTTTGAACGAGGTGTACTTGAATAGTCCATACTCAAACCACGTCTGTCATACCCTATTTCCGGATCCACCCCTGTATACCTGGTCCACACGTACAAATTGTTTATTGTAAGATAAAAATTTAATTGTTGCAGGCTCAATTTGGCCAGTTTTTCTTTTGGCAGAGAATAGTTAAAAGTCAGGTATTTAAAACGCAAAAAGGAACCGTCTTCAACATACCGGTCGCTTCCAAGCCAATTGTAACCATAATTATACAAAGCGCGCGGCATATCGGTTACATCCCCATCTTTGCGCCATCGCCAGTTCACCGATTTACTCTGGTTGTTCAGGGTATACATATTTTCAGCATACATACGTGCTGCATTCACTACTTTATTACCATACCTGAAATTAAAGAAAACCGTACATCCAAACCCTTTATACCTGATGATTGAACCAAATCCTCCATTAACCTTAGGATTAGCATTTCCTAAATAAACAATATCCAGCTCATCAATGTTGCCATCATGATTAATATCTTCATAGATAGCATCTCCCCCCTGGTATTGATATTCATTACTTTTATCATACGCGAAATACATCGGTAAGGGATTGCCATCTTCATCTGTAAATACATTCCCATTTTCATCCCTTGCAACCGGGGCATTCTCGTGAATCCCCGGAATATACTCATTATATTGATATACACCTTTATACTTAAAGCCGTAAATAGAACCGAATGAATTCCCCTCCTGAATATATGTAAGATAATTGCCGTTTGTATAATCAAAATCGGCGTTGTAGCTTGCAAGAACATCATCTCTTAAGTCAACAATAGTATTCAAATAATTGGATAAGTTGAAATTAAAATCCATTGTGAAATCACTGACTTTTATAATATTATTTGTATAAAAGTTTACTTCCCAGCCATTATTGTCCATAATTCCTACATTTTGTACCGATACACTACCATATCCTGATGAGCTGGGAATACTAAGATCCTCAAATAAAAGATCTTCCGTACGTTTATTGTAGAAGTTGACATCCATCATAATACGATCATTGAAAAAACCCAAATCAATTCCATAGTTTAAAGAGGTAGTTGTCTCCCATTTCAAATTGGAGAGGCGAAGTGTAGTAGGCCGGGTGGCCGGAATATCGATATAACTACCGTAAGGAGCATACCGGCTAAAGTGCAGGTATTCATCCCTTGGCTGATTGCCGCTGATCCCCCAGCTAGGACGAATAGCCAGCATACTTAACCAGTTACGTGTAAATTGCATAAAGGGCTCATCAGAAATTATCCATTTGAATGATAGTCCGGGAAAGTTACCATATTTATTATCATTGCCGAATTTTGTACTTCCATCCCTGCGAAAAGTAAATCCCATAAAATACCGTCCCTTGTAACCATAATGCCCTCTTGCAAGAAAAGCATTTGACCGGTAAGCAAACCGGCTGGATGAAATGCCACTTAAGTAACCTTCTGATGATGCATCAACGATTTCACCGGAAGGAAGGTTAGTAGTCTCAATCCCCATGCTGGAACTATTTCCGGTACGGATTTGAAATGAACCATACAGCATCAGATCGTGATCAATATTGCTAAACTTAGGAATCCAGGTAATGTTATTGTCAGCCATTACGGTCATACTTTCAGAATCCCAGCTGTTTGCTCTGTTTACGTAGGATTCATTCCATAAGGCATTTGAAACTTCACCTGGTAAAAACTTTGACACTTTATCGTTATTAACATCAAATGAAACATACGAACTATAGCGCAATATCTGAACTTCCGGATCAAGCATATCATATTGCAGCCGGAAGGTGGGCAGTATCCTGTAGTTTTTTAAATTATCTTTTGCCAGCAATGCCAGGGCCACAGGATTCCTTAAATCACGCTGGTCACTGTGAAGCTCAGATGACCGGGGAATGTTATAATATGCATCGGTGTTATTTCCATCCAGGTCTTGCTGATAAACACTTACATTGGGCATTTTACGGTAGGCTATTGTAAGAATGCTTAATTCATCAGGTTTATTCCTGTCATTATCTTTTTCAGCTCTCCAGTTCCTGTCGTTGTCTGTATAGGTATACGAAAGTTCCGTAATAAATTTTATCCGGTCTGATACTGAATAATCCAGAACAGCACGGGAAGATATCCTGTCTAATTGCTGTCCGATAACCGTTCCTGTTTGTGTCAGGTATCCCCCTGAAACCCTGAACATTGCCCTTTCTCCTCCTCCTGAAACTGTAAGGTAATGATCATGTTTAATACCTACCTGGGTAACTTCTTTCACCCAGTCTGTGTTATTGTTGAAGTTTTCATACTCTGACCAGCTCTTATCATATAAAAACTCCCGAACGTTGGCTGCATATTCATTTTGCTCAGGGTTAAAGTAAGCCTGTTTTATCATCATTGTATAATCATCGCCATTTAACATGTTCATTCCTTTTGGTTGTAAAGCCCCGGTTAACCGGTAAGTATATTGTACCCGGGTCTTCCCCATTGCACCTTTTTTAGTTTTAATCATTAATACACCGTTAGCTCCTTTTGATCCCCATACTGCAGTGGCAGCGGCATCTTTTAAAACTGTAATCTCTTCAATATCATCCGGATTAATACTTAGCATGTTGGCATATTGCTCCTGGTTTGCACTGGCAAAATCAAATGTAGGATCAATTTCTACTTCATAAGGTACATTATTCACTACAATCAAAGGCTGACTATTTGCATTAATGGAAGTTGCCCCCCTGATCCTCATGGTTGTACCGGCACCCGGGTCTCCTGAATTAGCTACAATATCGAAACCTGCAATCCGTCCCTGGATAGCATCATCAATAGAAGTCACCTGTATTCCCTCAAGTGTTCTGGTATCAAGGGTTTGAACTGCTGTCGAAATTTCCCGCTGAGGTATGGATAATGTTCCGTCAGAATATTTCTTTTCAGCTGTTATTACTACTTCCGTAATTTCCTGAACATCTTCTTTTAACACCATATTGATTGTGGTGTTTGTGCTAATATCTACGGTCTGGGATATAAATCCAATAAAACTGAAAACTAACTTATTTTCAGTACTTTTTATCTTCAGTACATAGTGCCCGTTAATATCAGTAATTGTCGCACTAACAACCCTCTTTTTACTGTCTGTTTCCACAACAGTGGCACCGGCCAGGGTTTCCCCATCGGTTGCGGAGGTTACTTTTCCTTGCACAACTTTACCGGATCCTGAAGTTTGTGCTAATAATGAACATGGCATAAGTAAATGCAAAAGAAGTATTGTTCCAATTATTTTAATTTTCATATTTGCAGTCTTTTTATTCAAATCTCAATACGTTATCTATTTGATGAATGACAGCTGTCGAAGCAGTTGTGATAGATGATATGGCAAAGTCTAAACCAGTACCTGTACCGTCTACCTCCATAAATGCCTGAGGGTTATTATTAAATATGTAATCACGTGTCAGAATGTTATATAACCCATTATCCTTTATTACGTTAGCAGACCCATAGTTTTCAGTTGACAGTACAAGGGTTTCCCCATCCCCACTGATTCCTAATCTATAATATTTATCTCTGTAAGTTCCGAAATTTGTCTGCAGATCATTGGTTTTTATAGTAGCTGTCTGATAGATCTCATTAACTGGTTGGCCACTGATAACCACTGAATTGTCCTGAAAATGGTATCTTAAGAAACGTTCCAGTTTTTTTATCTCAGCATTTTTTTCAGTCTCATTAGTTATAGCATTGATCTGATCCCAATTGCTGATTAACCCGCTATCAAGAGCTGCCTGAATTGCCTCATTGGTAGGAACATATACAGTATAATTAAAAGTATTGAAAAACTTGATATTAAAATCAATTCCGTAGTAATTCGTTTTCTTAACAAATATTTCCGAAGTCGTTCCGGTAAATCCAACCAGCAAGGTAAAAAATTCGCTGAATTCCGGTGTTTTACTTAATATGTCATATACAGAATTTAAGGGTGTTTGTATGGGTTTATCAATAAAATATGTTCTCCCGTTTTTCTGTTCAAACAAGCCGTTGTTTACAACATTTGCAACAACTCCTCTCTTGATATCATTTCCGCCTTGAACTTTCAATCCACTACCTGCACCTTCTATTTTTATTAAATTACCGTTCTTTGTAAAATAATAACTTGATCCTGATTCTACATCTCCAATTACAATATGTGAATCAAGTATATCCAATAGCCTATTCTCCAGGAAAGAAGCGTTAGTAATCACGTTAACCGAGTCCCCCACTTCACCTGTTTCTGAATTATAGCTATATATGGTTGCATTAACAGCTGATGTTTCTTTATTATACCAATATTTCATAACAGCCTGTATATCCTTCCCATATGCAATAGGATCAATATAGTTGATAAAATAGTCATCGGTTGGAACAAAAAAGCTATACTGGCTGATCAGGGAATTTAAATACAGTCTGAAGTCGTTTTGACGAACCGCCCAATTGAATACTTTTGTTCTTTCACTAAATAGTATTGGCCCATACACAGATAAATAATCATCAGGAGGATAAACGTTTTCTGTTTGGTAAACAACACCGTTTACTCCAACATAGGTATCAGAGATATCACTTATACTAACTGGAATCGGAGAATTTTCAGCATCATTCATTTTGCCAAATTGACTCGGAACGGTTTCAATAAATGACTCTCTTAAGTGTCTTTTAATAAAAAGTATAACAATGTTATCAGGGACATTATCCCAGCTACCATATCTTTCTTTCAGGATAATTCCGCTTCCTGATTCAAAATAAGCATTCATAGCTGCATCAGACGGGCAAAAAATCGCTGCCATATCTGAATGGCTGCCATACTCGTTCATTCCAGGATCAAAAGGCAGTAACAATTCAGGGTTTATAATAGTTCCATCCGGATATCTATTCACGCCATCATATGACGTATTAAAAAATTTTTTCTCAAAAATCGAATCAATTTGCTGATCCGGGTGAACATCATTATATGCTTCTGTTTGTTCAGCATTATAATATGGCGCACAGAACCTTTCCAACAATCCTGAAAATATCTGGGTATTAGGATTCTGATGAAGGTATTGAGCAATGTTAACCGGTGGAATCAATACATCCTCCAACACATGGATGTATCCATTTTTACAGGTAATATCCCTCTCCATAACCTTATCATCGAATATATGGGCATCGTTATTGCTACGTTCAACACCTGTTATCAACTTAAAATCAGTATTATTAATCCCTGCATTTTCTAACGGAGCTTGCAAAAAATGCACAATTGGCCATGATGTAGCGTCTTTTAATAAGTATAAACCTTTATCACGATACTTATTCCATAAAGAACCTTTTGGCAGCATGTCGCCAGATTCAAATGGGATACTATCCAGTACAGAAATTGCAGTTTGACGTCTTAATGCAGTACCTAGTTGTAAACCACCTTCGTAATAATTAGAAAGAGTCTCAATCAAAAAAGTATTATTAATCATTGAGAAATTCAGGATCAATTTTTTCTGTCCCAAAGAGAAATCATTATAACTGGTAATCCCCCAAGTATTGTTTTTAAAAAATCGTTCAAAGGCTTCATCATTAGCTACAAAAAGGGTTTTACTCCCGGTTTTTGCTAACACCGAAGTATAGTCTACATCTTCGATTAGCTGAGTGTAATAGGTATAATTACCATTCGCCTTAAGATAATCGTATATACTTGCACCCAGCCATTCCGGTTCTTTATCATCATAATAATATTCCTCTTTACAGGAAACAAACCCAAAACACACAATCAACTGGAGACTGACGGCCAGAACAAGCCTTAAACATTGCTTCCAAAATCCTTTATTCATCATATAATAATTTTAAAATTAAGGTATGATGGAACCCACATCTTGAAATTTTTTATACGGACATGTTTAACTTTGTTAAGCTTGCAAGCTCGGTTAATCTTTTTTAAACATGTGGGTTTCATATATTTTGTTTCTATTTAATAATATTTTAATACAAGAGTTGACTAATGTTTTTTAATAAACATGGCCGGCAAACATCCTTCTCCCCTTATTATATATACTCCGGCTGGCAAAGTCCTGATATCTATTGAATTCAACACTCTCGTCTCCAATTGTTTTTTTCCCGTGATATCATAAATTGCTATAGATGTTGGTTTGTTGAAATTAAAGTAAATTACATCAGTAGCAGGATTTGGATAAAAATTTAAAGGAGAAACGGATACATCCTCTAAAACTTTGGTTATTGTATCCTGTCCGGCAGCCATATCCATTATCATCCATCCAAATTGATCTTCTTTACTTGCTGTGACAGTAGCTGATATTTCCCGTTTTTTTATTATTTCCAATGTAGATCCTTCCATAGCCTTATATCGCAGGGTAGAAGCAAAATTATCTGCTGAAGTCAACAACCCGGCAAATACAACGGGTTCGCTATAGGTTGAAGGGTATTCGATTTCAACAGGGGCCAATCCTATACCATTTCCTTCAGATGATTTCCCGACAGTAACCCTTTTATCCATTATTTTTCCCTGTCCGGTTTCAATGGCAAAATAATTTATCGTTTCAGGAAATAAATAATCCGTGATCGCTTCCTCAGATTTAAGGCAAAGCTCAAAACCGGAGGCAGTAATATTCCTGATGGCGACCGTCAGGGGTATTGAATTTGTATTTGAGATAATTGTACAAAATACTACCGGCGCCGTTGCAAATGTATCCGTGAATCCTACTGTTGCCCAATCACGCGATATGGACCCTGCTTTCTTTGCCTCAGCCGTTAACCCGCCAAAGCAATACCTGCCCTCGGGCAAAGCCAGCACTGAAAGCACATCTGTATTTGTCAAGGCAGGATTGTTCAAATATGCCCACGGATCAAGATGAAACTTAAACGTGTTGCTTTTAATGTTGCTGACCCTTTGTGTCATAGGGTATAGGTTATTATAAGAAGGTATTCCCAAAAACACCAGCGGGGCGACAGAAAATTGATCATTAAATAATGCAGAGGCCCACTCTGAGTTGTTTATCATAAACCTGCCCGCTTTTATGGAATCGGATCCGGCAACCTGGTGAAACAGGGCTTCATTGGAGACCAGCTTTCCCCCATTGAAATCAAAGAGACTGATCTTGTAAGTATTTGTCCCTTCCATTTCTGCATTTACGGGATCAGCATAATAGGCAACATCCATATCATCCCCGGAGTATAAGGTATCATATCCTCCACCGTTAATTTTTTTCTCTATTATATAATTCGTGCAAAGGTCGCCATTGGGATTGGCCCAATCCAGCCTTACAACATCAGATAACCTAAGATATTGACAAGAAAGCGAAGGCAGGGAAAAGTTCCATTGAGGTATTACTTCATTCTTACTATTAAAAGCTATTTCCGAAGGATTTGCAGCATAATACTTACCTGCAAGTGTTAATGTATCACCTAATACCATGGCCCTGCAATCCTGCACCCAGTCATAGATAAAGTAACGTTCTATAAAACTGGCCGTATCCATCACCTGCAATATACCCGTTATATCGTTCAATTGTTTTAGTGCATTGGCTTCTGTATAGGATCGGTCACTATCAGGCCACCATTCTCCCGTCCAGTTTGCTCCATTGTTCCATTCAGTTATCCATAATGGCCTTCCGGTAGCCTCATGTAAATATTTAAGGTCATTATACCAGTTTATTGGTGTTTTACCACCCCAGTAGCAATGCAGTGCAACAAAATCAACCCTGTAATTAAGCTCTTCACATTGATTGATAAAATCAAATAAATTACCGCCAATATTATTCCAGGGACTGGCCCAGGCAGGAGATCCAATCCTAAGACCTGATTGCATCATATAGGGCCATTGGTCTAACATTTCCTGAACGGTCATATTCGCCTGATTAGTCTGATCAGGTTCATTAAATCCCAATAGATGAGAAATATTTTGTTTTGAATTAATGTCATCCCAGGATGGCCATCCAGCATTTTGACGAATAGCAATATATTCCACATCGTTTGAAGAATTACCTCCAATGTTCCAGTCATAGTAACTTGTAGCATTTATATCGTGTGGATCCCATCCTGCTTTACCTTTTTTGCTTACCCATTGGTGCTTAAATACTCTGATAAACGACACAGTTCCATTTAATTCTTTTGGCATCACATCCAACTCTAGATCCTCATTATCGGCAATAAAAACCCTGCTGTAGCCACTTCCATCTGCATTACTCGCAAATGTTACCATGTAACCACGCTTTAGTTTGATCGATTTAATGACATTATTAAAGTTTCCAAGGTCATTATAATATGTATGTATTGCCAATTGCATAGAATCTCCGGTATAATTTTCTTCACTGTAAACAGTAAGGGGTTTGAATGTATTTCCGTAAGGCATAACAACAGTACCATGGGAATATATCGCCACACGGCTATTTGTTCCATTATTAAGGGGTACTCCATTAATAAGAATATGTGATATAAAGCTATCTATTACAACTGACGGCTTAATATTATCAAAAAACAGCCACGCATCTTCATGATTTAACGAAACGGAGCTGTTAGTAAAAGGGCTATCTTCAGATGTCAGGTGTAATTCTATAGGTTCTGCTAATACCCGGTTAGTATCCACTAAACTAACCAGGGTTTCTTTGTTTATTGCAAATAAAGAAAAAATATTAACAATTTGAATAAGAAAAAATATTAAAGCTAATTTCCCGATATTTTTATGAGAAACAGAAAAAATCGACTTACGGCAAAACCTCATAAACAGGTTAGCAATAATCTGTGTCATAGGTTTAAGGTTAATTAGGTTAATAGGTTGTTGCAGAAAATATATTTCTATCAACAGTGCTAAAATAATTCCAACAAAACAGAAAAACATTCTTTAATCCGTCAAAAATGGTCACGAATTCACCAACACTAAAAAATGTTTGAAAAAAGTAGTGAGTATTCGTCATGGCATATATACAATTCATTCATATGATTTGCGATATCATAGGAGCAATCAGTACATATGTAAGGCATAATTTACTTTTCAGACAGGCTAGGTTATTCTTGTTTTAATTTTTGAAGGTACTCACTAGGATTCATACCAAATTCATCTTTGAAGCATTGTCTGAAATAGCTGCTGCTATTGATACCTATTTTGTACATGATTTCTGAGATAGAAAACTGATTGGTGAGCAGAAGCTGTTCTGCAACCCTTATCCTGACTTTCCGGATATATTCATTCGCTGTCAGATCGGTTAATGCTTTAATTTTGCGATACAAAGTAGAATGACTCATAAATAGTTCTGATGCTATCTGAGAAATATTCATTTCTTCATCCTCTAAATTTTTTTCTATTACCGAGTTTAATTTTTTCAGGAATTCCTTATCTAGTTGATGAATAGATTCATTGAACAACTCTTGTTTGTCTTTAAACTTTGATGAATAGGCGGCAGATAGTTTTTTCCTGGTTTCAAGAATGTTTTTAAGTTTACTTTTTAACAAATTGCCACTAAATGGCTTTGTAATATATGAATCAGCACCTGCATTATAACCTTCACTCTGGTCTTGTAATGCACCTTTCGCGGTAAGCAATATAACGGGTATATGACTGGTCCGAATATCCTTTTTCATATTTTTGGTCATCTCTATACCATCCATCACAGGCATCATTATATCTGCTATCACCAAATCCGGTACCTTTTCGCACGCAACATCAAATCCGACCTTCCCGTTTTCACCAGAGTATACTGTGTAGGTATCCTTAACACAATCTGTAATATAATTGACTATTTCCTGATTATCATCAACAACGAGAATAACACTTTTTGAATCCTCTTCAATCATGGTTTCATCAATTTTAATCTCATCCGGATTGATATGTGTTACTTCCGGATAACTATTGTTGGTGAGAAATCTTACCTTAAATGCAGTGCCTTTACCCAACTGGCTGTTTACACTTATCTCGGCTTCATGTAATTCAACCATATTCTGAACAAGAGCTAATCCAATTCCTGTACCGGTTATTGGATGAGATGCATTTTTAGCCTGATAATATCTTTCAAAGATATGTGGCAGATCTTGCTCAGAGATTCCAAAACCAGTATCGGATACTATTACTTCAGTATAATTTATATTACTATCATCGTAATTATTCAGTTGTAGTGTAATGGTTCCAGCCTGTGTATATTTAAATGCATTTGAAAGCAGGTTGTCCAATATGATAGTGACTACTTCCGGATCAAAAAACATTTCAATCTTCTGATCCGGAATAGATATTTTAAATTCAATATTTTTATTTTGGTTTAGTTCGTTATATTTTAATCCCGTTTCGGATATATATTTTGCAAAATCTTCCTTTAACACCCGAAGTTTTCTGTTTTTATTTGTTGTTTTTCTGAATTCCAAAATCTGGTTTATTAATTGGAGTAACCGATTTGCAACCCTGTGAATGGAGTTTAGTTTTGTTGCCTGATCTGCAGGAATGGCTTTATCCGACATTAAATCTTCCAATGGACCTAATATTAATGTCATTGGCGTTCTTAATTCATGAGTGATATTCGTGAAAAACTTAAGTTTATCTTCATTCAGCTCATGTTCTTGTTGACGACTTTTCTTCTCGAAAAGCAGCTCATGTTCAATAGTTAATTTATTCTTGTAGAATTTAATAATATAAAAAATAATAATTACGATTAAAAGCACATAGCCTGCCTTAGCCCACCAAGACAGCCATAGTGGCGGCCTGATCTTTATATACATAGATGCAATGTCATTCGTCCAGTCTGAGTTATGCAATCTTGTCTTAAGGTTGAATGTATAATTGCCGGGTTTAAGATTTCTGAACGTAACCGTTTTATCCTGATTTATTAAATACCATCCCGGATCGAGCCCATTCATCTGAAAAGCAAATTCTACCTTATGAGATAATGCATAATCCAATACATTAAAAAATATCTGAAATGTGTTTTGATTGTAATGCAATTCCATAGTATCCGTGTAGGGAACATCAATTAGCTCATTTAAATTCTTTTTAACATTGGTTACCATAAAATTGGTAAAAACCGTCCTGGGGATGAATTTATCAGGTTGATCCAATACCTGGTTAAAACAGGTTATTCCATTTTGCGAGCCAAAATATATAGTGCCATCAGATGTTTTGGCTTTGGAGTTATGTATGTAATCACCACGCGCAATCCCATCACTCACAGTAAAGTTGCTAATATGCATAGTGTTCAGATCAATATGGCTAATTCCGTTTGTAGTGCTAAGCCATATTTCATCTGCTGTTTTACCTTCAATAATAGCACGAATATCGTTTTCAATCAATCCAAAACTTTCGTCAATACGTATTACCGAATTGCTGTTATAATTTTTAAATAAAAAAAGGTCATTCTGGCTGGCTATCCACATCCTTCCCTTTGAATCCTTATAAATATCTCTAATACTATAAAAATCGAAGTAATTGCCATATTGATAGATAAGATTAAAATCCCTGTCGAACACACCAAGTCCCCCGCCCAGAGTACCAACCCAAATATATCCATGGGCATCTTCAGCCACAACCCTGATGTTATCATCTCTTAGTTCTGCATTGGAAGTTGTGTAAAATTTGCTTTCTCCTGTTTTTATGTTATACATAAGTAATCCAAGATCAGTACTTATCCATAAATTATTTCCTGAATCTTCATATAAATTATAAATTGGAATGTTTTTTATATTATCGAATGAGGGAATTGGATTAAACTGCTTACTACTTGTATTATATTGAAATAATCTCCCATTATCGGTAGCTACCCAGATATTCTGTTCTCTGTCAGTATACACATAATTAATATTCTGTGAAATATCAGCGTTATTTATATTATTATATTGTTTGATTTTTCTTTTGTTTTCATAAACACTCAAACCTCCGGCAAGATTTGCTACCCAAACGTTATTGTCACCATCCACACACAAACCTGGCACCATTTTACTGTTGAGGCTGTTTGCATAACCAATAACAGGCAAATAACTGATTTTTTTAAAAAAAGCTTCATCCCTCGGAATAAAATTAACATTTCCTCCTAACCCTCCAATCCATATATTGCCGAAAGAATCAATAAATATACATTGTGCTGATCCGCTGGATAATCCATCCGGTGTATCAGAAACCGGGATACGATTAAAATGAACTGCTTCCGGATCTATACCCGGTGATATTTCTTTTAAATCTAAAACATTAACACCCCCACCTTCGGTACCTATCCATAATTTTGAATCTTGTGATTCTACTATGTCTTGAATAAAACTATGCGATAAAGAATTCGGATTGTCCGGATCATTTTTAAAATTAATCATCCTCCTGGTTTCAGGATCAAATAAACTCAAACCGTTACGTGTACCAATCCAAATATGATTTTGGGAATCTTTATAAATACAGCTTACTGTATTATCCGGGAGGGATGAAGGGTTTTCCGGATCATGTTTAAGATTAACGGCTGTCCTGGTCTCTGGATTTAGAATACTAAATCCCTCAGTAACATGTCCAATATAAATCTTTTCTTTTGAATCGTATAGTACATACCAATTGTAATCCGACCCAAGGCCATCTACATTTGATTGATTAAAATGAGTAAAGACTCCAGATTTTTTGTCAAAATAATCGATCCCGGCCTGATAAGTAGCCAACCATAAATTCCCTTTTTCATCACCGGTTATATGTGTTACCCCATTTGCCATCAGGGAATTGGGATCCTGGCCAGAGTAATCATGCAGGTAATGCGTAAATGTGTGGGTCCTGTAATTATATGCATCCACTCCGTTTTTTTCCGAAGCAATCCATATGATATCATCAAACTTATCAGCATATACACAATTTAAAACATTGCTGCAAATCGAATTGCTATTCGTTTCAGAATGCCTGAAAACCATGAATGAGTTCCCGTCAAACCTGTTCAGTCCATCCTTGGTACATATCCAGATTAACCCGCATCTATCCTGAGTATAACTTACAATGTTGCTGTTTGACAAACCACTCTCAAGACCAATTTTTTCAATATCATATGCCGAAACAGAAACCTCTGATATCAGAAAAAAATATGCCAGAAGGAATATGTGCTTAAAGACCATCTTCATTAATTCAGGAATCTTAAAGTATTACAACTTTAAAATTAATTAAAAAATAAAAAAATCAAGAGTCTTGCTGAATTTATAATTATTCATTGACGAGATTGTGAAAAAAGAATCCTTCATATTTACCTAGTTTTGTTAACCTAATGAAACCCATTGTTTGAGAAATAATCCTGCCATCTTTTCTGAAAAGATTTTTACCAGTGATAGCTGGATGACGGATTAATATTTTCTTAAAAGAATGCTATTATTTACATACAATGGAAAATTTTAATAAAAATAGCTGAAATGTTGTACCGGATTGAGAAGTTTTTCTTGTTATTAATTTATTTCATAATTTGTATTACTGGATGTGCCGGTAAACAAGAAGATGCTGAACAGAAACAGTTATTTGATCTAAACTGGAAATTTTACCAGGGAGATATCACATCTGCTATTGAATTTGATTTTAACGATGGAAACTGGCGTAATCTCGATTTGCCTCATGATTGGAGCATTGATGAAAGATTAAGTCAAAAGAATTCTACCAAAGATAAAAAAGATACTTTTATAACGGGTGTGGGCTGGTACCGAAAGAAGTTTATTCTTCCTTCTGACTGGGAAAATAAGCGTGTTACCATATATTTCGAAGGGATTAATGAGAAAACAAAAATTTTTTTAAATGAAAATTTAATTGAGAAAAAAAGCAAATCTTCTGATCCTTTTCATTTCGATCTAACACCTTACTTGAATTCTGATAAAAAAAATATTATTGCTGTAAGGGTAAACAATTCACCACAAGCAGATGGCAGATGGCCCAAAGGAACAGGGCTCCCCAGGCATGTATGGCTTCTGGTAACCGATCCGGTTTAGTTTAACCAGTTGTTAGTATAGTATTTCCTTTCATTTTAAAACCAATTGCAAAATAGCAGGATAATATTATAACTTTCCTCTTGCCGATTTTCTGACCATACATTGACGAGTTTATGAGAAAGAAAAGAGCCAGGGATCAACTACTTTTAAAACTTTATATTTTAAATCTATTTTAAGGTTTGAGAATAAGACGCGAATGGCGAGATATTATCTATGAATAAAACATGAAAAGAATTTTCACGAGAGATTTGAAAATATTTGCTTGTATTATTGGAATTTGCTTTTCATCTTTACTTGCAGCCCAGGATCTACTTGTTCACTATGGATTAAGTGCAGATTCGAAAGGAAGTAAGCAAGTAATTGATGAATCGGGAAACGGGTATAACGGAACATTAATGAATGGCGCTATAATTACAACCTACCATGGTATTCCTGTTATTGACCTTGGGACCTCAAATGGTTATGTTGACCTGGAAAAGAAATTTGGCAAAGTTGTTACTTCGCTAAATAATTTCTCGATAATGACAAAAATATTCATACCTGCAACTTCAGATATTTCCCAAAATGGCAACTTTATCTGGTCATTTTCAAATTCAGATAATATCCTTCAGGATGCTAACGGAGGCTTGTTTTTTAGTGCAAAAAACACCAGGTATGCTATTACTCGGACTAATTATGGTGGTGAATCCGGCATAGATAACGCTTCTGCTGTTAATAAGGGAGAATGGCTGACTATTATTTATGTTCAACGATATGGAACAGGGAGTATCTACAGTAACGGGAAGCTTATCATCGCCGGGAAAATAACAATTTCGCCCTCAGAATTAGGTGCTACAAGCTATAATTACGTGGGACGATCCGGATATCTAACTGATGATTATTTAAATAATGCTAAAATTGCTGATTTCAGGGTATACGATGGGCCCTTAAGTGTTGAACAGGTTGAATCATTATCTGGTGTATCCCGGAAATATAATGGGAACAATATTTTGGCAAAGTTCGAGTTTGAGTCCACAAAAGATATATCCGGCAACTATACAGGTACATTGAAAAATGGTGCCCAATTAGTTAAATATACCAATAATATATCTGTCTTAAAACTTGGAGAAAACGAAGGTTATTTTGACTTTGGTACCGCCATTGGGGACATAATATCCCAACTCGATAGTTTTAGTATTTCAACAACTTTATTAATCCCTGGTTCATCCAATATTACCAGAAATGGAGGGTTCGTCTGGAACTTCTCTAACTCTGACAATATGGCTCTTACAGCGAATGGAAACCTGTTTTTCAGGGCGGGCAATTCCCGGTATACTATTTCCAAAACGAATTGGGAAGGTGAGTCGAGTGTAATAGTTGCTAATCCATTACCAAAAAACAGATGGATAAACCTTACATACACCCAATACTCAAATGAGGGCAAAATATTTATTGATGGAGAACTATATGCCCAAAACACTATTCTTATTAAACCTAAAGAATTAGGTTCTACGAACTACAATTTTTTAGGAAGATCCTGTTATGCTGGTGATGCGTACCTTAAATCAGCAGAATATGACAATTTCATAGTATTCCAGGGGGTACTTAAACAATCAGACATATGGAAACTCTGCGAAAACTTAAGGGCTTTAAATGATGTATTTGATAGCCTCGCATTATTGCAGGCAATGAAAGAATTAATAATACAAGACGCCGATTCTGTCCGGTCAAATTTAATTTTACCTTCTGTTATGGGTAATGGGGCTAAAATAAGCTGGGCTTCCTCAAATCCAAATTTAGTTTCAGACAAAGGATTAATAACCCGTCCTGCAGCAGGATCTGAGCCAGTTGTAGTTATGTTAACTGCTAACTTTCAATACAATAGTGTATCAAATACAAAACCTGTTAAAGTAACCATTTTGCCTGTATATTCTGATAAAGAAAGTATACTTAAGGATTTAAGCAACCTTAAAATCACAGGTAATGTAAATAATATCAGAAGTTCTGTGCATCTGCCAATTAAAACGAACGAAGGTTCCAAAGTTATCTGGGAATCAGATTCCCCTGAATATTTAGACAATACAGGCAAAGTGGTGCAATTATCCCCTTATGGAAGTGGGAAAAAGCAGGTTATACTGACAGCTACTTTGATAAAAGGAGAAGAAAAAGTACAACGAAGGTTTGTGGTTTGGGTGGCAGAAGAAGAAAACAAAGATGCGTATCTTTTTGTTTACTTCACAGGAAATAATGCTGACGGGGAACAAATACGGTTCGCCCTAAGCAATGACGGGCTTCATTACATTCCACTCAATAATGGTAACCGTGTAATGAACTCAGATACCATTGCACAAAAAAAAGGCCTGCGCGATCCACATATCCTGAGATGTGAAGATAGAAAAACATTCTATATGGTTGCAACAGATATGAAATCTGTCGAGGGTTGGCATAGCAACAGAGGTATAGTACTACTCAAATCAAATGATTTAATAAACTGGACGCATTCCACAGTAAACTTTCCAAAAAAATGGCCGAAAACCTGGGCAAATGTATTACGGGTTTGGGCACCACAAACCATTTACGATCCTGTAAAAAAGAAATACATGGTTTATTTTTCACTATACACAGATGATGCCTCCTGCCCTTATGATCGTATATATTATTGTTACGCCAATAACGATTTCACAGATCTTGAAGGAGAACCACAATTACTCTTAGACGGAGGAACTGCAACAATTGACGGAGACATTGTTTATAACGAAGTTGACAACACTTATAACCTGTTTTTTAAAAATGAATTATCAAGAGGCATAAGCAAGGTTACAGCTAAAACCCTTACACATGTTGCAGGAGCAAAACCCGGATCTCAATGGAGTAATCCATCCCTACCCCTACAAAAAACGAACAGGGGAGTTGAAGGTTCATGTGTTTTTAGATTAATTAATTCCGATAAGTGGGTATTTATGTATGATTGCTACACCAGTGGTCATTATCAATATTGTGTTTCATCTAATTTAGAAGACTTTACCCTTGAGTATGATGACTACGAGATACATGCCAGACACGGAACAACTATTCCCATTTCAAAACAGGAACTGGCAAGACTTTTAGCAAAATGGCCAAGCGATGAATTGTCGAATGTTCCTCAAGGGGCAAGAAATATCAGAATTAAGGAAAACGGTTGCAATATCAACACAGCTGCGCAAACTATTGAAATTGCGGCTAATTACGGTACTGATTTAACGAGTTTTGATCCGAAGCTATATGCTTCCCCTGGCACTGTTATTGCACCTGCAGGTCCCCAGGATTTTAGTTCGAATAGTATTACTTATTCATTTACATTAAATGGGACAACCGTAAATTATACTGTCTCTGCATCGGTGGAAGTTAATCCAGTAATTCCCAATTTTCACGCCGATCCTGAAATCCTTTATTCGAAAAAAACCGAACGTTTTTATATTTACTCCACAACCGATGGATATCCCGGTTGGGGCGGGTATACATTCGATGTTTTTTCATCACCTGATTTAGTAAACTGGATCAATGAAGGTACTTTTCTTGACCTAAGTTCGGATCAGGTAATTTGGGCAACAGGCAATGCCTGGGCGCCATGCATAGAAGAAGTGCAACTGGAAGATGGCTCATACAGATATTTTTTCTATTTCAGCGGAAATGACGGAATAAAAAAAATAGGAGTAGCAATAGCAAATGATCCTGCAGGGCCATTTTTTGATTCGGGATCACCTATGATATCGGAAAGGCCAGCCGGAGCCAGAGGACAATTAATTGATGGTGATGTGTTCACTGATCCTGTTTCGGGCAAGAGTTATTTCTATTGGGGAAACGGGTTTTTAGCAGTTGCTGAGTTGAATGATAACATGGTTTCCATTAATAATAATACTATTAAAATAATTACACCTGCAGGAGGAAATTTAAGTGATTATGCTTACCGTGAAGGAACGTATGTATTTTACAGAAATGGCATCTATTATTTTCTATGGTCTGTAGATGATACGGGCTCTGACAACTATCATGTTGCCTATGGCACTTCTGATTCACCAACCGGGCCCATTGTTGTTGCACATTCTCCGATAGTTATTATTCAGGATGCTGAAAACAGGTTGTTTGGTACCGGCCATAACTCTATTCTGCAAATTCCGGGTAAAGATGAGTGGTATATTGTATATCACCGCATAAATGAAAAGTATCTTAATGATGGTCCGGGCTATCACCGTGAAGTATGCATTGACAAACTGGAATTTAATGAAGACGGGACGATAAGAAGAGTACTTCCGACCCGCCGGGGCATTGATCCGGTATATATACATACAACCACTACAACAACAGTTGAGAGAGCAATAAACCCGGACAATAAGATTGCTGAATGAAGTATTTGGTAACCAGGTATGTATGATTTGACAAGAAGAAGAATATTTGATGAATTTGATGATTTGATATATTGACGAGTTTCTTCCTGTTAAAGGCCGAAAATGAGAGCACATAAACAATAAGATTTTGATAAATTGGGCCTAATATTCTATTACTAATAATTAACCTAAACCTTTTTTACTATGAAAATAAAAAATCTACTCTTTAAACTGGGCATAGTCATTGTTTTTATTACATTGCTATGTCCGACAACTGCTACGGGACAAACCCTGATGCATTCTTATAGTTTTGATACCGATTTAACAGATGGAACAGGTTCTGCCGATGCAACAACCCATGGTGGTGCATCTGTATCGGGAGGTGGATTAGTGCTTGATGCTAATGGCAAATATTTAAGCTTTGATGGTACGGCATTAGGTCTTGATTCTTATGGATCAATTACAATGGAATATCTCTTCGAGGGTTCTACTAGTGCTAATACAGGATGGAACTGGACCGGTTACTTTGGAGATAACGCCGGGGCAAATAATTTACGTAACTCATTGGGTCACTGGAACGATGAAATACGTACAGCTTATAATGGATCTACAATATTGTTAGACGGACAGGATGTTAACAATGGCTACATGCACCATATCGTGGTAGTGTTAACAGCAGACTCATTGTTTCATTATGAAGATGGTACACGTAGAGCGGGAATAGCTATAGGTATTGATTCAATTGGTGCAGCACAATCTTATTTAGGCAAAGGATCAGATGCATGGAGTGGTGACCCTACATGGCAGGGTGTTATTTATGATTTTAATATTTATGATGGAGAACTCACTGCTGATTCAATTGCTGAAAGAGCTACAGAATACTTAGCAGGTACAGAAGCCACTCTTTCTTCTTTAACTGTTGATGTAGATTCGCTCATGCCTGTGTTTAACCCAGTAACATATAATTATTTAATAATAGTACCGGGTGGTACAACAACCGTTAATGTTGCAGCTACTCCAACGAGTGGCAGCGCTACAGTAGAAGGTGCCGGAGCAGTTGATGTGACAGGAGGTGCAACCATAGATACAATTAAAGTAACATCTCCAGATGGAACGGTAGTTAAGTTATACACAATTGAAATCCGCTTTGAAGGAACTTGTTATGACCCTTATTTCAGCGGGAGGACAAATTTTGTAACCGACCCGGAAGTTACAAAAATAGACAGTTTTGGGGGTTGGGGATCCAGGTCAATATATTTTGGACCTAATACGTATTGTGGCCGTTCATGTGGTCTAATATCAGGAGGTTCAATTGATGTTGTTTTAACGGGTAAGATAACTACTAATACAACATATCGCGTAAGAGCAATGGTTAAAGCTTCATCAACCAGTGCAAGAGTTGGAGTTTGGGGATGGAATGGTGCCGCAGGAGACATTAATACTTATGCAACTGTTGTGGGTGCTTATGCTCCGATAGACTTTTATTTTACTACAGGTGCTACTTTAGGAGGCACTCATGGATTATTCTTCAATAATGGCCCAGGTTCTTATATTGATAACTGGGAAATGTATGAAGTAAATAATGATGCCTCTCTTTCAGCCTTATCAGTTGATGTTGGAACACTATCACCTGCTTTCAGTCCAACTGTTTATTCATACTCCGTAGTGGTACCGGCAGGTACTCCGAGTGTAAATGTGACAGCAACTAAAAATGCAGTAACATCTGTATTGACAGGAGATGGCACTACTACATTAACTAACGATTTAGGAACTGCAGAAGTTGTAGTAACCGCAGAAAGTGGTAAGGTAAATACTTATACAATATCGTTCTCTGCTAATTATTCATCCGATTCAACCCTTTCAGATATTAGTATTGATGTACCACATTTAATGACTCCCGAGTTTGATCCCGCAGTATTTGAGTATGATGTTTTAGTTGTTGCTGGCACTGATACGGTAAATATTTCAGCAACAACCAGCCACCCGGGCGCTGAGATAACTTCAATTGACAGTTTAGTTGATCTTAGCTCAGGACCAGTAACTGCAACCATTTCAGTACTTGCTGAAAATGATACTGCAGAAGCAACGTATACATTGAATATTTCAGTTGAAGCAACAGATTGTTTTACTCCTTTATATTCTGATGGTAAAACCCAGTACGTTCCTGATCCTCTTATGAATGATCGTAGTTTACTTGGAGGCTGGGGACTGGTATCTGTTCTTATGAACCCAGATAGTGCATACTGTGGATTAGGTTGTATGAGACTTCAATGTAATGTTGATGCAAGTTGCGGTTACCCAGATAATGGTGCAGCCTTTGACTTAAAAAATATTCCATGGGAACCATATACCCTCTACAGAGTACATGCAATGGTTAAAACTATTGGTGGAAGCATAGGTATTCTGGCAAAACTTACTAATCCTGATTTTAATATGGCTTTTAACTCTGAAGGCGGTTGGGGAGAATTAGATACGACCTTTACTACCGGAGCAAATCCGACTCCTGGTACTGGTGATAGTTTCTTTAGTTTTAATACATGTGATAATGGGTCTGATGCTGAAATAACCTATATTGATAATTATGAATTATATAAGGTTTATACGTATTCTTCAGATGCAACCCTATCCGATCTATCTGTAGGCGGATCAACTGTTGATGGCTTCAATAAAGATACCTTAAGTTATAGTGTGGTTTTACCTGCAGGCACAACTGACGTTCCTGAAATAACTGCTACAGCCACTCATGACAGCGCCGATGTGGTTATCACAGATGCAGCAACTTTACTTGATACTGCACTCATTGTAGTAACTGCAGAAAATGGTGTAACAACGAAGACATATTCTGTCATGTTTACAATTGGTGATTTAGTTGCAAATCCTGAAGTAATTTCAATCATGGTTTACCCGTCTGTATCGGATGGTGTATTTACAGTAGTAACCAATGGTATATCTAGTGCTATCGATGTGTATGATCTTCAAGGTAAACTTGTAGTTCAGCAAGTCGGTGGGAACAAGCAGACCATTACAATTACCAATGCCGGTATGTATATCGTAAAAGTAAATTGCTGTGGTGTAACCAGGATGTTTAAAGTGATCAGGACAAACTAATTATTTGGATTTATTCTTCTGAATAAGTTTTTAGGCTTGAGAAAAGGGGCTTCCAGATTTAAAAGGTTGGAGGCCTCTTTCTTTTATATTTCAGTTATAGTCAGTAAGTGAATTGACAAACAATAGTATTTAACATCTATATCTTTGCAGAATTTGCCAACCTTCACTATGTTGAAACGTATAATTAATACACTACGAGTGTACAAAATATATGGTCACTGAAAATTTGCTGAATCAGCAACGCTTATTGTCGAAAATGTGATTATAAATGCATTTGATATTCCCTTATTTTATAGTCTTCTTTTTAACTAATTACTACAAATGAGAAAATTACAAATGTTGGCGTCAATGGGCTTGTTTATGATAATTGCTACAACTGTAAAAGGGCAGTTGCACTGGGAGAGCCTTGTACTTGAAACGGATACTTTTCGATATTTGGTACCTGCATCAGAGCCGGCTGCTGATTGGATGGAGCTTAGCTTTAATGACTCATCTTGGGTATCTGGAATTGGTGGATTTGGTTATGGGGATGGCGATGACAACACTGTTATCTCAGCTACAACTTCGATCTACTTGAGAAAAACCTTAAATATACCTGGTCAGGTTAAAATAAGTCAGCTTTTAATAGATATTGATTACGACGATGCTTTTGTTGCCTATATCAACGGTGTTGAAGTAGCAAGATCCGGAAATCTTCTTGCAGGAACACCATCCATTGATGGTAGTGTAACATCAGATCATGAGGCGTTGATGTATACCGGGGGAAACCCAGAACGTTTTGTTCTTGATTCGAGTTTATTGAATGAAGGAAATAATACTTTGGCTTTTCATATCATGAATATAAGTCTGGGCTCAACTGACATTTCTTCCCGTATTTTTCTGAATGCTGAAATCGATTCACCAGATACTATATTTAACCCAACTCCTGTCTGGTTCCAGCCTCCTCTACCTCCCGTATCCTATGAATTTAGTAATCTTCCAATTATCAAGATAAATACTCAGGGACAGGTAATTCCTGACGAACCTAAGATTACGGCCATCATGCAAGTACTCAACGACACTGTTGATGGTATAAATTATTTCAGCGACACCATTTATGAATACGAAGGATGGATCGGTATTGAAATAAGGGGAAATACAGCGCAAATGTTTCCTAAAAAAAGCTATACTGTTGAAACCAGGTTAAGTGATGGGGAAAACAACAATGTTCCACTTTTGGGATTTCCTGCTGAAAATGACTGGGTATTTCATGGCCCCTACTCCGACAAATCGCTGATGCGTAATGCGCTTGCTTATCATATAGGTAACTCGATGGACAACGGATGGCATCCCGGAACCCGCTTTGTTGAACTTGAAATTAATGGTGTGTACCAAGGGGTTTACCTGGTACTGGAAAAAATCAAGATAGATAAAAACAGGGTGGACATTGCAAAATTAAAACCTGTGGATATATCCGGTGATCAGCTAACAGGTGGTTATATTATAAGCATTGACAGGGACCAGGAAGGAAGCTGGAACTCTCCTTTTATGGGCAGGACCGGAAGTGTCGATGTCCCTTTCTCCTATGTTGATCCTAAGTACGACGAGCTTACAGTAGAACAAAGAAATTACATCAGGGAATATATCACCGATTTTGAATATGCTCTTCATGGAGAAAATTACAAAGATCCTTTACTTGGATACCGGCCATATATCAATGTTCTTAGCTTTATCGATTATTTTATTATCACCGAATTAAGCAAAGACCTGGATGGATATCGTGTAAGTGTTTATTTTCATAAAGATAAGGATAGCAAGGATGGACGTCTTACCATGACTCCATACTGGGACTATAATATCTGCTTTGGCAATGCCAACTTTTTTGCAGCAGGAAATTACATTGGTTGGGCATCGGATGGTATCGGAGCTGGCGACTGGTACGAGATCCCATTCTGGTGGGATAAGTTCCGTACAGACCCCTATTTCGAAACACTGTTAAAAATGAGATGGCAGGAATTACGTGAAAATGCAATTAGTAAAACCACAATCAATAACTTCATTGATTCAATGGCAACTACACTTACCTATGCGCAAGCACGAAATTTTGAAAAGTGGGACGTTTTGAGCACCTATGTATGGCCAAACAATTATATAGGAGGAACTTACGAAAACGAGGTAGCATATCTGAAATCCTGGATTAATAACCGGATCGATTGGATTGATGCACAAATCGATACTATTACACCATTAACCCTTGAAGTTCCTTCTGTAATTACCCTTTCTGCAACTGATATTGCATCAGATTCTGCAACAATTGGCGGAAGTGTAGTGAGAGATGGCAATTCCTTTATCTGGGAACGAGGATTATACTGGGCTACCGATTCCAATTCTATTCTTAACGGCGAAAAAATAAAAGTAGATCAAGGAACCGGGAGATTCTATGCTAAATTAGGAGATCTTTTATCCGATACAACTTACTATTACATTGCTTATGCGGAAAATGATATTGGCAGAACTTACGGGGAAATATCCAGTTTCAGAACCTTGAAAACGAATATAACTAACATGCTAATATTTTCCGGCAATATTGTTGCATTTCCTAATCCATTTAGTGAAAGCGTAACCATTGAAATGACTTTAAAATCAGACTGCCATGTTGAAATAAGGATGGTAAATATTATGGGTGAGATTGTGAATATTCAATCCAGAGATTGCAGAGTTGGAACCAATCAGTTCTTATTTAATGAAAATGATTTACCGGGCAATGGTACAATATATTTCTATAATGTGCTGATAAATGGAGAACCTGTTAAGCAAGGAAAAATTGTGAAGCGATAGGGAATTGAATTAAAGATGGATAGGTATGGACAGGCTTTGATGTTTTAATAAACCATTGATGCTTCAGGCTATTTATAATTGGAATAATGGATAAATGCCGGGTTGAACGTCTCTTTCCAGTGTCAAATAGTAAAAAATATATTACTCTGGAGGAGCCAAATGTTTATAGAAATACATTTAGTTCTATAAACATATGACCTCAGCCGGGTATAGCCGTTAGGTTAATGAGCCATATGTAATTGACATCCTTCAAATTGCGATGCATAATTATCATTCATCTTCTAATTATTTTTATCGGATGCATCGCCTTCTTTGCGCGTATCTTAACCCGGCACTGAAGTACCGGGCTATTCATATTTGAGTCCCGATTTTCGGGACTCACTTTATTTGTTAAAAGGAAGGCCATAGGTCTTAAATTTTAATAGCCCTGGGCGAACTTAGCACAGCGGTCTCATGAGCGACAGCGATTAAATGAAGCGGAACGAAATGAACCCAGGGTTAAATTTTAAAGTTCTGACGCTGTCATCTGGAATCTTAGCCTGACCGCTATGTCCAGCCGGGATCGAACTTCCTTAATTAAATGACATTGAACCATCTCTTTCGGGCAGTGAACAATGGAAAGATTAATATAGTAATTTACACCCTATTACAATTATCCATTCATCCATCATTCCCCTCTTTTAAATTATAATATAAATTGCATGTAGTTAACTTGTTTCCCTGGATCAAACTGACTTTAATAAATAATAATTCGCATGTAGTTAAATTAAGGCTGAAAGCCTTTTAGCAATAGTGCAGGGCAACGCCCTTTCAGGGCTTGAAATTTGTATCTATTTTTCATAGGGCGTTGCCCTATGCTTTTGCTGATACCCTTTCAGGGCTTTTTCTTAATTAAACGACATTAATTATTAATTTATCAATGCTTTATAATAAATTTCTTCATTATTGATTCTTCCTGGTTGGTCAGCATTAACATATAAATACCGGAGGTCAAATTTGAAATAGTAAGTTCCATATTTTCGGAACATCTCATTTCTTTTCTCATTACCAGCCTGCCTTCCGAATTAAGCACCAGAAGTGTCAATAAGTTATTCTCTTTCACTGATGAATATTTCACATATAAAACCTCATTTGCAGGTGATGGCCATAAAGACAAACTTATTGTATTATAATATTTATTTTCTACACTAGTAAGAGTATCTGCTATAATCTGAGCAATCTCGCTGGAATCCAATGCATGGTTGTATACCCTGAAATCGTCGATATAACCATCAAATAATGGAACAGAATATTGACCGCGACCAATATAGTTCAATATTGGTTTAAAATCCAATGGACGTATTGTTACAGCATTGGATTCATCCACAATTTCACCATTGACGTACATTCGTGCAACGGATGAACCCAGGGTAACCGCTATATGTGACCATTCGCCTACAGGTAAAGTGGAGGATTCCAGTCGTTGTTCAGAGCCCCCGTCCTTAATTGCAAAACGCAATTTTGGTGTCAAATACATATATTGATCCTCACCGTTACCAAAATCAAAGATGCGTTGCCAGGAAGCTCCACCGTTCCAGTAAGCCCACGTGGCAACTGTAATCTCTTGCTGATTTGCTAAATTGTATGGCAACTGCAAGAAAGCATCTTCTCCGTTAAAGACTATAGCCCTTGGGCCAGCCTTACCTTCAATAAAAGAAATCTCTCCATACGATGCGCTGTGATTTAAATTGACCGTAGTATCAAGGATGTTCCCGTCGAATGGAAGGCGGGCTACAATATTGTTATAACCTGTTGTAGTGGCCGAAACTTCGTTAGAATATTCAGATCGGTTCAGGGATTTGTCAACCGCCTTTATTACGTAGAAATACTGCCCGTTTGTTGTTGCAGTATTGTCAACAAATGATGTTGACACCACATTACGTGCAATTGTAAAGTATGGTCCTCCCGATGTATCGGAACGAAAAATAGTATAACCTGCTACGTCTGTCTCCGGACTGGCTGACCAGTCCAATCGGACAGATTCTGCATTTGGGGTTGCAACAAGATCACTTGGTGCAGTAGGCGAATTAAACTCCACTGTTGCATCAACAGGAAGAAGACGCCATTGCTGGTTTGTCCCCCCATCTTTATCCCATTGTTGAATATTTGCACCGTTTGCAGTACTGGCATTAGCTACTTCCAGGCATTTTGCATTGTATCGGCTGCGAATATAAAACCATCCTTCCTCAGCATAATCAAGATACCATTGTTGAATTACACTTTTGGTATCGTCCCACACTGCTAAATTTCCACCATTATCCAGCGACCAATTAAACACATCTACAACTTTACCGCTGTGTGCGGCAGCTATGGTAAAGTAACTAAAATCGCCACTTATGCGCGAATCCACCGGAGTTACATTCCATTGCTGCCAGGTTTCGCCTGAATTGTTGTTTTGCTGAACATTGGCACCAGCACTCGTTGATCCACCAGCTACTTCCATTACTTTACCACTATTACGGTTCACCAATATGTAGAGTCCATCAATAGCGGGCTGGATGTCATCACCCCAGGTGATGTTCACTACTCTTTCAGCATTGGTCTGTCCCTGCTGGTACCCGGTACCGCCTGGTAACACCATTGTATATTCGCGTTGCGGGCCATATCCATCGTAAAACACATCCCTGTCATTAGAAACAAAACGGTAGGTAGTGGTAACAGCTTGCCGTTCTGATGTACCGCCAAAAGCCTGTACTTTACCATCGGGATTGCGATAAACTGAAGCGGCAGTCCAGTTAGAGCGGTGTTCGGCATAGCCCAACCTCTTCCCATCGCTGGCTTTTACAAACTCTCCACGGGCGTACTCGGCGGTACCCCACCAGATACCTGTCTGTAAACCATATTCAACACCTACTATAGCTTCCATAACATTGTGTAATTCATCATTTGTGGCATGATCCCCGTTAGCTCTTACTGCCTGATAAAAGCTTGCGTAGTTATCAAAACTGCCCGCAAGCTGATGAGTATTTCCTTCATCTAATCTGTTTTTTAAAGTGTTATACCAACTTAGAGCCATATCGGTATTAAGTGTGTTGCCTCCGGATATACGAATGCTGTCGAACCGTGAATTCAATCTTAACTCACCTGCAATATTGTAAAAGTCTGTAATAGTACCTTGCCCGGTTGATGTTAAATCAGGTTCATTAAATGGTGAAACAGAAACTACGGTGCGACCTGCTTCCTGGTGGCGCCTGGTTGTAACATCTATCAATTGTGCCCAATGCGATGCGTTCCCGACAAACCAGGGATCAACGGAAGGGTGGTCGCAATTGAGTACCACCTTTGTATTTGTTCCCAGCCAGGTATTAATTATGTTTATTCGTTCATTAAGGATGGTAAGTTCATCAGCCTGCAAATCACCACCTATCAAAGAATCTGTAGGCGTAAAGGACGATCTCACCAAATCTACTCGATTGGCTCCCATAAAAGCAACTCCACGCCGAATATTTCCTTCATCTTTCCAGGCCAGGTCTAAACCCCAAATAATTGGTCTGTAAACACCTGTATCCGCAACGTTAAATAAAACAGACCGGTCAGGAATGGGCTGTGCAACCAGAAAATTACTGGCGCTGCTTGTCTGTGCATTAATTTGTGCAATATTGAATCCAAACAATAGGATTATTGCAGAGATCATCCCTTTTTTCATCCATTTACTTTTAAGTTTAACAATCGAACACGTATCATAAGTTCTAACTTCGTAGTCAGCTAAAAGATCCGTTCTTTTTTATAAATTAACAAAGTTAAATTTAGTGTGAAATTTTAGGGGTCACAAATTAGTCAATTATGTATACGAAATTCTTAAGTTATTAGTAATTCAGACTTTTGCTTTTTTTCTAACTTATTCATCAGATTAATTCAGGGTTCTCAATCTGCATATCATTTTGTCTTTTAAAGTGAGACGTGGATCATACCTGATTTAGCCACGTCCCACTAAAACTATTCGTACTAATATTTTACATTCAAATCATAATGTCCAAATCTTGTCAATTATTCCTTTACAATCCGTTTAATAATAGTATTTTGATTATCATATATCTTTACAAGATAAATACCTGATAAAAGATTCTCAATATTAACCGGGCCATTACCTTTCTCAAGATTCCCGGAATAAACCTTTATTCCTGTGATGGTATATATTTCAATACTTATATTCCTTGTACCGTCAGTTTTAATAAATAGTTCCTCAGCTACAGGGTTGGGATACAGATTAATATTAGATAACTGATTTTCCATTTCTTCTTCCTTAATATCTAATATAGCGCCTTTTAGACGAGACAATGACCATAATTGATTAGGACTTGCCCCGCTGCCCCAAAACTGCATAATTGATCCATCGGCAGTACCTCCACCTGTGTCAAGACATTTACCGTTGGTGCGGTTAATAATTTTATAATACGAACCAACTGCTAATATTGTCCATTGCTGATTATAGCTGGAACTGCTAGACCATTGACCCACCACTGAACCATCGGCAGTATGGCCTAAACCATCGAGATATTTACCCCCCGTTACACATTGAAGTCTATAATAGGAACCATAGGTTGTTATTATCCATTGTTGGTTGGGACTGCCTCCGCTTGCCCATTGGCAAACATTTGCTCCATTAGTTGTAACTCCGAGATTATCCAGGCATTTTCCACTGGCAACATTCGTTAACTTGTATGTCCCGCCTGACACAATTGAATTATTAACAACAGTCAATGTTTGTGATACATCAGGAGCTGGATAATATGTTGCGTTGCCTGCCTGCGAAGCTGTGATGGTAGATGTGCCAGCTGCTAAAATATGTATATTGCCATTAACTATAGTTGCAACAGATGTATTTGAACTTGTGTATGAAACTGCTAAGCCTGAACTTGCTATAGCGCCCGGAGAAAAATCGGCATCTCCCACTGTTTTCGTAGGGATACTATTGAATGTAATAGTCTGGCTGGATTGAGTTCCTGCCAAAGCACTAATTTCGCTGGCTGACAATGCGTAGTTATACACCCTGAAATCATCGATATTACCATTGAGCAATGGGTCGGGGTATTGACTGCGACCGATATAGTTTAGCACTGGTTTAAAATCCAATGGACGAATAGTGATTGTTGAAGATTCAGCAACCAGTGAGCCGTTTACATACATACGTGCGCCGGATGAACCTAGAGTAACTGCCACGTGTGACCATACGTTTACAGGCAATGCAGAAGTGTTCAAGCCTTGCTCAGCGCCACCATTTTTAATGGCAAAATAAAGTTTCCCTGAACCTGAATTTGGGGTTAAGAACATATTTTGAGATTGGTCGTTACCAAAATCGAATATACGTTGCCAGGTGCCGCCACCTTTCCAGTAAACCCATGTAGCAATAGTAATAGCTTGTTGATTTGCTATATTGGCCGGCAGCTGTACGAAGGCATTTGTGCCGTTCAACGCTATTGCATTGGAACCAACTTTGCCTGCTGTGAAGGAGGTTCCTCCATATGGTGCACCATGATTTAAATTAATCGAATTGTCCAATGTGTTGCCATCGAATAAAAGACGAGCCACAAGGTCGTTTGCCCCATTGGCAGTTGCTGAAACTTCATTTGAGTATGCAGAACTATTCAGGGAATTATCTACAGCTTTGATCCTATAATAATGCTGTCCAACTGTTGTGGTGGTATTGTCTACAAAAGAGGTTGATTTAACATTGCGTGCAATAGTATTATAAGGTCCGCCTGCTGATTCTGAGCGAAAAATGGTATAGCCTGCAACATCAGTTGAAGTACTGGCATTCCAGTTCAATCGGATAGATTCTGCATTCGCCGTGGCTACCAGATTAGACGGTGCGGCGGGTGAGACAAACTCCACCGGTGCACCAACAGGAATAAAACGCCATTGCTGGTTAGTCCCACCTAACTTATCCCATTGGCAAATATTGCCACCTGCTGAAGTACTGGCATTATATACATCCAAACATTTTGCGCTATGACGGCTACGAATATAAAACCAGCCATCCCCTGCATAATCAAGGTACCACTGTTGATTTGCACCTTTAACATCATCCCATACCTGTATATTACCGCCATTATCCAGTGACCAGTTAGTAATATCCGGGGCCTTACCACTATTCACCGCGGTAAATGTGAAGTAGCTAAAATCACCACCTATTCGCGAATCAACCGGAGTAACATTCCATTGTTGATAGGTTGCACCTGAGTATGTGCCTTGTTGAACATTAGCACCAGCTGTAGAAGAACCTCCAGCCACTTCCATTACCATGCCACTGTTTCGGTTCACCAATATGTAGCGTCCGTTGATTACAGGCTGGATATCATCACCCCATGTGATATTTACAACCCTTTTCAGCATTGGTCTGTCCTTGTTGGTAACCAGTACCGCCCGGCATTACCAATGTATATTCGCGTTGAGGGCCATAACCATCATAATACACATCCCTGTCTTTAGAGACAAAACGATAGGTGGTTGTTACTGCTTGCCTTTCCGATGTGCCACCGAAGGCCTGAACTTTTCCGTCTGTACCTCTATAGACCGATGCAGCGGTCCAGTTAAGTCGGTGTTCGGCATAGCCTAATCTTTTACCATCACTGGCCTTAACAAACTCCCCACGAGCTAATTCTGCAGTGCCCCACCAAATGCCGGTTTGCAAACCATATTCAACACCAACCATAGCCTCCATAACATTGTGCAGCTCATCATTCGTGGCATGATCACCATTGGCTCTCACCGTTTGATAAAAGCTCGCGTAGTTATCAAAATTGCCCGCAAGCTGATGTGTATTTCCTTCATCTAACCTGGTCTTTAAATAGTTATACCAAACCAAAGCCTGGTCATCATTTAGTGTGTTTCCGCCAGAAATGCGGATATTGTTAAAACGGGTGTTTTGCTTCAACAAACCGGCAATATTATAAAAGTCGGCCATGGTACCTTGTCCGGTCGCTGTATAATCCGGCTCATTAAAAGGTGAAACTGTGACTACAGTGCGCCCTGCTTCCTGATGACGTCTTGTCGTAACATCTATTAGTTGTGCCCAGTTAGCGGCATTACCAACAAACCAGGGATCAACTGATGGGTGGTCACAATTGAGCACAACCTGGGTATTTGATCCTAACCATGTATTAATTATGTTCAATCGTTGATTAAGTATGGAAAGTTCCGCAGTCTGCAGATCACCATTTATGAGGGGCGCAGTTGGTGTGAACGACGATCTCACTACATCCACCCTATCGGCTCCCATGAAGGCTACACCGCGCCGAATATTTCCTTCACTAAGCCAAGCCAGGTCTAATCCCCAGGTAATGGGTTTTGAAACTCCAGCGTCCGAAACGACATATGAGACTGTTCGATCCGGAATAGGTTGGGCTACGAGGTTATCACTGGCACTAGTAGTTTGTGCATTAATTGGAGTGATTTCAAATCCTAACAATAATAGGATTAAGACTAAGTTAATACCTTTTTTCATATGATTAGTTATTAGGTTAATGATGGTTAAGGCATCGGAAGTTTAATAATCAAAGTTGAAAATGACTTTTGATTAGTTAATCGTCACTATATTAGTAAAGTTAAATTAGGTAGTTGAACTTTCCTGCAACAAATTGGTCAAATATAGATAAGAAAATATGCAAGTAATATTTCAGGAAGGAATTTTCTATGGTTTAATTGTTGATCCTGATTACATGTCAGTTTCGTAAGGAAATAGGGAAGCATATTTTAATTATAAAAACTCATTGGCCGAGTTAATCGAGTCAATATTTGTTCAAATTTATGATCAACAGAAAAAATAGATCACCATAAATAATTGCATATTGTCAATCCTGTCAAAGGGTTTCTTGCCATGACTGGCATATTTTGGTTAGCTGAATTAACCTAAGAATTGAATTATGGATGAATGAAATGAAGCATTAATTTACAAATCAGGCATCCCCTTTATCCATCATTCCAATCTTTTAATACATAATACGAATAAATACATCAAACCATTTTCTCAGTTCGATCTCACGGTTAAAAGCATATTACTTTCTTTGAAACAGTAAATTCATCAGAAATTAGTTGTATAATATAGATACCTGGTGGTAACGATACATCGAATGATTTTTTGCTCAATCCTGCTTCATACAAGTAAATACCGTTATTAACCTGTTTCCCTTGTATGTCATAAATCATAATTTGAACCATGGATTCTTTTGTTAATTCCAGTTCTGTTGAAAGTTTACTATCACTGAAATATATATTCTGGTTGAGAGGATAAGTTTGTTGCAGAATATTATCAGGTATGATTTCATACATCTCCCAGTTATCAATGTATCCTACACCACTATTAAAGTATATACGCTGGTTTGTTTTTAATGTAGGGCCAGTAGTAAAAGTAAAATCAATATCCTGCCATGAATTCGAGATCTCTACTTCATGGTAAACATCGTCTGATGATACATCCCATCCAAAAACCCCCACTCCAACAGGAATATTATTGGTTGGCAAATTACAATCATCCACCAGCATTGCTTTTACTATTTTTGCATGTGTAATCAAAGCCTTTCGCTGGTTCTCCATCGAACCAAGATTCGTTATTTCGGTTTTATAATTTATGCCATAAGGCCAGAAATGAGTACCATCTCCTTTAAGTGTTTCTCCGGTCAGACTCAACAAGAGATTTTTTGCAACAGTTCCTGTCCATACACCACCCACCATAAGATTACTATAGGCCGTTGATGTTCCTGAACCAAAATAATGCGCCATCTCATGCATAGCTGTTCCAACCCACATATAGGTTGTATTGGATCCAAAGCCTATGCTTCCATGATAACTTGCCTGGGCTGTAGGTATGCCTGCATCATAATATACATGAATATTATATATGAAGGGTGTATATTTGCTGTAGTAGTAGCATGCGCTGTCCATTGCAATCTTTATCAACTGGTATTGTACCGGATAAGAAGCACTATCAAGGTCCAGTGTATAAGTAACATTTCCCATATTTTCATCTGTTACCGGACTTTCTTTGTATACCTTCGCCTTTATCCTGTATGTAGTGGTTGGTTTCATAACACCTGTCAATACAAGGTCTAAAGAACCATTATTGACTTTTCCGCTGGTAGCGCCACAGTACAAATAATCCGGGTTATTATTGATGCTTCTGTTTCCCCATCCTGAAAAAGAGTCAAGCGAGCTGATATAGGGATCTGCAACTAAGTTGACGGCATTAGGATAGAGCGGCGAATAGCATGAATTTCTAAAGGACTTGACCGGAATAGTTAAATCTGCGCTGTCGCTTGTAAAAACAATATCTCCGTCTACCGTAAAGGCTGTATCGTAATTCACAGTGATCAAAGCATTGCTTACATCAGGAAGAACAAATGAAGGTGTAACTGTAATCCCTGTGGGTACAGTTATTTCTATCGTATCAGAGATATTTTGTGCCAATACGGTTATTGTTTGTGAAGTGTAAAACTCATCGAAAGATAAAGCGCTTACAGTCGAGGTGATCATTTGCGATTGTTCCGCACCTTGCTGGTATAAGTATTTTACTTCACTAAGAGATAATGATTTATTATAAATGCTGAATTTTGAGATATAACCAATCCACGTAGGATCATTTGAATAGCCGCTTTTACCTAAATAGGCCATAGCTGTATTGATCGTTGATAAAGGAATCGTATTAGCCTTCTTTGATACTAGTGCTCCGTCAATATACAGGATGACTGAATCGGAGCGGATAACAGATACCATATGATGCAAAATCCCGTCATCGTATTCAGGACCATTTGCGCCAATTTCACTATCGTACGTACCATTAGAGATGCATGTACGGCTCACATTATCTCCCCGAGCTGAAGAAGTAAAAATATAATTATACCCCATACTACTGGATGCGGTCCCAAAATAAGAAAGCATGGTATAATCCGTATTGGCACCTGATACAGGTGTGTACCAGATTTCCTGTGATATTACTGAATACGTGTTCAGCGCTAAAGCGGAGCCCGAAAATGAGAGATACTGGCCTTGTGCTGAAAGTACCAATGCATTGTTTTCAATAGTGGCACCTCCCGTTAATGTTCCGTTAACAGGATTGGTAGTCACTACATCATTTGCCGTGCCATCATCAAATGTCCACTGGTGTGTTAGGTTTGCTGTACCCGGATCGGTTTGTGCCCTGCTTATCAAACTAAATAAAAGGAATACTGAAATGATAAATAGGATTTTATTTCTTTTCATCTGTTTATAATTTATTTTTAATGGTCAGATGGAACATCCACGAAGCTTTTACCTGAGCGGATGATTGTCGTTTATAATCA
>JAFGOZ010000536.1 GCA_016926235.1 Bacteroidales bacterium
ATTGTCCGGTTGAAAACTTGCACTGAGCAAGCCACAACTGTGCAATTTTTGTATCCATTCAGCATCGCTCTCATCGTCTTTCCTATCGTTATCACTACGGGTAAAACTATTATACCCATTATAGGAAATTCGGTTCCCCTGTCTCGCAAAAGTCTATTATAAGATAGTTGTGTGTGTTGCAGAAACTGTACCTTTTAAAGTATTGCACGAGGCAGGCTGAATTTGAAATATGTTTTTCAAGATTAAATGAGTTCACTCAAACACAAAACTGTTGATGGATTAATTTGGAGTTTTATTGACAGTTTTTCCAATCAGGGACTGACTTTTATAAGTGGCATCATTCTTGCCAGGCTCTTAACTCCTTCAGAATTCGGGTTGATTGGTATGATTACAATTTTCATTTCTGTTTCAGAATCATTTATTAATAGTGGATTCAGCCAGGCATTAATTCGAAAAAAGGATTGCACTGAGTCAGATCTTTCAACAACTTTTTATTTCAATATGGCTGTTGGCATATTGTTTTTTGGATTGCTTTTTTTTTCTGCTCGGGGTATCAGCAGATTTTACGAGGAGCCTCAATTAATAAACCTGATCCGTGTTTTAGCCATTGTTCTTATTATTGATGCATTTACCATTGTCCAGAGAACGACCTTGATAAAAAAAATTGATTTTAAGCTACAAACAAAAGTCTCCTTAATTTCAACCACAGTTTCAGGTATTATGGGGATTGCCGCAGCTTTTGCCGGGTTGGGTGTCTGGAGCCTGGTGTTAAAAATACTACTACAAAGGTTTATGAATACCTTACTTTTATGGTGGTGGAACCGGTGGCATCCGGCTCTGATTTTTAGCATCAGATCATTCAAGGAATTGTTTGCATTTGGTTCAAGGCTACTTTTAAGCGGCTTAATTGATACCGTATACCGTAATGTTTATTACCTTATAATAGGTAAGTATTTTTCAGCCCAGGAACTGGGTTATTACACACGAGCTGATCATTTTAAAGACATACCATCAAAGAATATAAATAATGTTATTTCCAGAATAAGCTATCCTGTCTTATCGAAATTACAGGATCAGCCTGCCAAGCTTAAAGAAGGATACAGGAAACTCATTAAGACTACAATGTACATCACATTTATACTTATGGCCGGCATGTCATCCGTTGCAGAACCTATGGTCATTGCTTTGATAGGTGAAAAGTGGATATCATCTGTAGTGTACTTGCAGTTACTCTGTTTCGTTGGTGCTTTGTATCCTCTGCATGCTCTTAATCTAAATATGTTAAATGTTCAGGGGAGATCTGATCTATTTCTAAGGCTTGAGATCATAAAGAAGATACTTGCTGTTCCTACAATTATTATTGGTATTATCTGGGGTATCAAGGTCATGATCCTAGGTATGTGGTTCAATTCACTTTTTGCATATTATCTTAATAGTTATTATTCCGGCAAATTGGTTAATTATTCTATAAAGGAGCAAATATCCGATATTGTACCTTCATTGTTTTTAGCATTATTTATGGGGGCAACAGTCTTTTTAACCGGCCGTGTAATTACTTCCGGTTATTTATCAAAGCTGATTATTCAAGTCTTTATTGGAGGTTTGTTAACTGTAGCAGCAAGTGAAGTAATAAAATTTCAATCATATTTGAATATTAAAGAAATTATTAAGGAAAAACTTTTGTCTGTTTATAATGCCCGAAAATAAACCAGTTTATGTTACGCAGCCGGACCTTCCACCTTTAGAAGAGTTCACAGAATATTTAAAACAGATTTGGGATAGCAAGATTCTGACCAATAACGGTCCATTTCACCAACAATTCGAAAAAGAACTTGCAGACTATCTCGGAGTAAAATATCTCTCTCTTTTTGCAAACGGTACCCTAGCTTTGGTTACCGCGCTGCAGGTTCTGAAAATTACCGGTGAAGTTATTACAACGCCTTTCAGCTTTGTTGCAACAACTCATTCTTTATGGTGGAACAATATTAAGCCGGTTTTTGTTGATATTGAACCGAAATACTTTACTCTTGATCCGGAAAAAATAGAAGCAGCCATAACTCCTCAGACAACGGCAATCCTGCCGGTACATGTTTATGGGAACCCCTGCAAGCTTGATAAAATGCAACAAATCGCAGACACTTATGGTTTAAAAGTTATATATGATGCAGCACATGCTTTCGGTGTCGGGATAAAAGGTAACTCAATCCTGAATTATGGAGATCTATCAATACTGAGTTTCCATGCCACAAAAGTTTTTAACACAATTGAGGGTGGAGCAATAATATGTCACGATGAAAAAACAAAGAAGAGAATAGATTTTTTAAAAAATTTTGGATTTTCTGGAGAAACGACAGTAATTGAACCGGGAATAAATGCCAAGATGAATGAGTTGCAGACCGCTTATGGTCTTCTTCAATTGAAATATATAAATAAGTACATATCAAAACGAAAAGAAATTGCTAAGTTATATAGAAAAGAATTGTCAGGACTAAATGGTATAAAAGTTCTTTACGATATCGAAGGCATTGATCATTCATACACTTATTTCCCTGTTTTTGTTGATGAAAATCTTTATGATAAAACCAGGGATGCTCTCTACGAAAGACTTAAGCAGAACAGCATTTATGGGCGACGATATTTTTATCCTCTTATAAGCCAGTTTCCAACATATCGTGGACTATCTTCATCAAAGTCGGAAAATTTACCCATTGCTACAAAAACAGCTGAACAAGTGATATGTCTCCCCATTTATCCAGACTTGGACTTCAGCATTATACAACGGATATGTGAAATTATTAGATCGAAAATTTGAAACTACTAACAGAATAATTCATTTAATAGATACACATTGATGCATGATTTTATAGTGGATGAAACATCAATAGATGATGAACTTAATCATTACTTTTCATCTCAAGCCAAGCTCCTGAAAAAGAAGTTTGAAAGTAGAAGAATAAATATGCTATAGCATATACAAGAAAATATGTTCAGGAAATTTTGGAAGAATTTATTAAATCAAGAAATTACATAAACAAAATTTCTTTCAGTGATTCTGTTACCTTATATCAGTTAGGAATATTTGAATTCGTTAAGTCTAAATGGGCAGACAAAGATGTTAGATGGCCTTTGGAGAGATCAAAATCAGGCCATTATAAAGTTTTTGGAGAACAGCCAAAGGGACGTATGAATTTGCCTTATGACGAATACAAAACAAAACATGAGCAATGGTATGAGGAAATCAGAGATGCACATATGTCTGACTTAACAATTATTGGGGCAAACGCAATTACATTAAATGGTGAAATTGTTTCTATAGATGGTTTAGGGAACCGTGTTTCCAGTATGATTTTTGGGCCCAAACATGTACTTATTATTGTTGGTAAAAATAAAATTGTAACTAATATTGATTCAGCTATTGAGAGAATCCGTAATACAGCAGCCCCGCTAAATTATATTAGACATGCCAATAAACATTATACAAATCATATGGTTTTACCATGTACTTCAAATGGCAAATGTGTTCAATGTAGTTTGCCGGAAAGCGCTTGCATGAATACTGTAATTATAAGAGGACAAATACACCATCATGCAGATAGAATACATTTGGTAGTTGTTAACGAAAATCTAGGATTTTAATTATGAAGAAGTTGGTAATATTGGGAGGTAGTGGAATAGGGATGATTGCAGCATCAATTGCCAATGAGTTAGGTTTTTTTGAGGTTTTGGGGTTTCTCAATGATATAGAACCTAAGGGAAATTTAATTGGAAAGTATAACAAAATTCCTGTGATAGGGACTAGTGAAAATGTTGGAGATTATATAGAGGACGATGATGTGTTATTCTTTATTGCTTATGTGGGGATGCAGAAAGAAAAGGAAGTATATTATAAAATTAATTCATTGAATATTCCATCTAACCGTTATGCAACTATAATTCATCCGACTGCAATAATACCAAAAGGATTTTGCAAAATTGGGAACGGAGTACTAATTGCTCCTCTGGCTCAATTGTCCACAGATACTACGTTAGAAGATAACTGTATAATGTTAGGAAATTCATTTTTAGGGCACGATAGTACATTACGAAGGTTCGCCCATGTAGCCTCTAATGCAGTGATAGGAGCGAATGTTGATGTAGGAAAAGGCGTCCATGTAGGTACGAATTCTACAATAATTGAAAAGGTTAAAATTGGAGATTATTCTCTGATTGGCTCAGGGGCAGTTGTGTTAAAAGATATAGAAGAAAATAGTATTGTAGTTGGAAACCCAGCAAGACTTTTAAGGAAAAAGGAAAATTGAAAAATTATATTCTAATGAAAATTCAATTATTTGGGATTAATCATAAATAATTATGAAACAATCAGTTTTGGGGCTATATTTTGAAGAATTTTTAACAGGAGCAGAAATAAAACATGCACTTTCAAAGACAATTTTTGAAAGCGATAATAATCTGTTTAGTTTGATCACAATGAATCATCATCCTTTACACACCAACAAAGATTTTGCAAAGGAGAGTCAGCATGGGCAGATATTGGTTGTAGGTACACTGGTATTTTCACTGGTTGTAGGATTAACAGTTCCGGATATCAGTGGGAAAGCTATTGCCAACCTTGGATATGAATATGTTAAGCATATTGCACCAGTATTTATTAATGATACAATATATGCAAGAACAAAAATTCTCGAGAAAAGAGAATCAGAAACTAAACCAGATAGGGGAATAGTCTATGTTGAGACAACAGGATATAACCAGAAAGGTGAAGATGTAATTTCATTCAGAAGGAAGGTATTGGTTATGAAACAAAATAAAGCATAATGGAAAATAATTATCTTATGAGAAGCCTGTTGTTTGTGCCGGCACACAATGACAAGCTTATGAAGAGTGCTTCTAGAACTGATGCTGATGTTCTTTTACTTGATATTGAAGATTCAGTAATGCCAGTCGAAAACAAACAAATTGCCAGAGAAAACATTAAGCAATATATTTCTGAAGGATATTTCAAAGGAAGACTGATTTTCCCCCGAGTGAACGACAGAGAGAGCGGCCATCTGCTTCAGGATGTTTATCAGCTTACAATCCATGGGGTTACTGGTTTCATGTATCCAAAATCTAGGGATGCAAAGGATATTTATTTTTTTGGTAAGTTATTGGAAACAATCGAATATGAGAAAAAAATTCCTGCAGGGACATTTAAGATAATCCCTCTTATAGAAACAACAAGTGCAGTTATGAATATAAAAAATATTTGCGATTCTTGTCCAGAACGTGTTGTTGCTGTTGCCTTTGGATGTGAAGATTTTGTAACCGACCTTGGAGGTAAACATGACAGAGAAGGGCAGAGTATTTTTACAGCTCGTGCCATGATAGCGATGGGAGCTAGAGCAAGCGGAATATTACCGGTTGACACAGTACATATTGATGTCCACAATCTTGATGATCTTGAGAAAAATCTCATTCTGGCAAAGCAGCTTGGCTTTGAGGGCATGCTGGTGCTGCATCCAAAGGAACTGCCTCTTGTACATAAATATTTCTCACCTTCAGACGATGAAGTTGCATGGGCAAATGAGATGCTTCAACTGTCGCAAGAGGCTGTAAAAATTGGAAAGGGAGTCGCGGTTAAGGACAATAAATTCATCGGCCCGCCTATGGTGAAAATGGCAAAACAAATATTAAAAAAGCAAGGAATAATAAATCGAAAGATAAAATTTATTTAAATGTATCCTCTAGTTAGCATTTGTTGTCTTACTTATAATCATGAACCATATATCAGACAATGTATAGAAGGGTTTCGGATGCAAATAACAAATTTTCCTATCGAAATTTTAATTCACGATGATGCATCAACTGATGGTACGGCAAAAATAATAATGGAATATGAAAAGAAATATCCTGATATTATAAAGCCCATCTATCAAAAAGAAAATCAGTATTCCCAATTAAGGACAATATCTGCTACTTATCAGTTTCCAAGAGCCTTAGGAAAATATATTGCCATTTGCGAGGGTGATGATTACTGGACAGATCCTTACAAATTGCAAATTCAGGTGGATTTTTTAGAGGAGAATCCGGATTATACCTTGATCCACAGTGATTTTAATACAATAAATTTGAATGGCTCAATTACGAAAGATACCTATAGAGAAAAAAAACAACACCATGACTTTCAATATTTTACTCGGGATGCATTATTGGGAAAGTATTTAATTGCGACATGTACTGTTTGTGCATTAAGCATTTATGTGAAGAAGGCTCTTAAAGAGTATCCTGAACTATTTGATTCTAGGTGGGTTACAGGTGACTTTCAACTTTGGTATATATTAGCTACTTTTGGTAAAATTAAATATTTAAATCAGTCCTTAGCAGCGTATAGAGTTTTATCCGGGTCTGTCGCTCATCCAGTTACGTTCGATAAGAAGTATATGTATATACAAAATAAACATAAGCTGTTACTTTTTTTAAATAAGAAATTTATTAACGATCCTTCTGTTGAGAATTTAGTTAGCAGAATATATATTAATTCATTGTTAAAACTAGCTTTTGATTTTAAGAACAGAATTGCATTAAAAAGAGCTTTGAAATGTTCTAAAGCTATTAATTATAATTTTACTTTAAGAGAGTATTTACTTGCAATGGGAAGCTTGGGTGGGTTCTATTCGCTGATTTCCAAAGTTTTGCTTAGAATCTTTAAGTTCAAGCTTTCATCAAAATTAATATGCCTTATTAATTACCTGTTTTAGTATCAGTATTTTGTTAATAAACAGATTGTAAGATTTATAAAATAATAATTATGACTAAATATTTATTTAAAATATTACATAAATATTTAACTCCCAGGTTATCAATGGAAGACAAAATAAACCAGATGAGACAAAGAGGAGTTAAAATTGGGATTAATAATTATATCGGTAATGTAAATTTTGGAAGCGGTGGTAGAGACCCAATTAAGATAGGCAATAATTGTGTATTGACCGGATGCACTATTCTTGGCCATGATGCATCACCCGCGGTATTTATTGAAAAGTTGTATTCAGAACGTAGTATAAACGACAGGGTCTCTTTTGAAAAATTAACCGAAATTAAGGATAACTGTTTTATAGGATGGGGTGCAATAATCTTACCAGGCGTCACTGTAGGAGCTAATTCAATTGTTGGAGCTGGAGCGATTGTTACACGAGATGTACCTCCCAATTGCGTTGTAGCAGGAAATCCTGCAAAATTTATTTGTACAATTGAAGAATTTATTTCCAAGCATGAGAATCAAATTTTAGAACACCCGGAATGGTACCCTAAATTGAATTATTAATATGTGTGGCATTTCAGGTTATATTAGTTTTAAGAAGAATATAGAAGATTCATTCATTATAAAGGAGATGAATCGTTTACAAAGGCATCGTGGGCCGGATGGCGAAGGCATCTGGCAGGAAGGAAATATTGCACTCGGTCATGTTAGATTATCCATTATTGATTTGTCATCGGCGGCTTCACAGCCAATGGTAAGTGTCGATGGCAGGTTTGTAATTACCTACAACGGAGAAATTTACAATTACAGGGAGCTGCAAAGTGAGTTAAGACAAAACGGAATCATTTTTAAGACAGATTCAGATACTGAGGTGATCCTTGCCTTATTTAGTAGATACGGACTCAAGTGCATTGAGCGCCTAAGAGGAATGTTTGCCTTTGCAATATGGGACAGGAAAAAAGAAGAATTAACTGTTGTGAGAGACAGAATCGGTATTAAACCTTTATACTACTGGAAAGACGAAGAGAAAATTATTTTTGCTTCAGAAATAAAGGCAATTGCATCGGTAATAAAGGATATGACACTAAATCTTAGTGGATTTTATACATATTTTAGGACAAGCTTGTATGAAAACGATCAGACTGTTTTCGAAAATATAAAACAATTGCAGCCAGGTCATTTTGCTGTAATTAATTTACAAAAAGATATAAATGCCGGAAAATATTGGGATTTAAAGGAATATTTTTCTGATAAGCGGAAACCTGATTCTTTTAACATGACGGTTTCAAAACTGGATGAAATTTTAAAAGAATCAGTAAGGTATCATAATGTTTCAGATGTACCAGTTGGTACATTCCTGAGTGGTGGACTGGATTCAAGTTTGGTAACAGCTATGTCGGCCAGGCTCAATAAAGGAATGAATACAATTTCGATGGTATTTCCCGGGAATGCACCATATTATGATGAAGATGAATTTTCGAGCTATATGGCCAGTAAACTAAACACTAATCACAGGCGTATATACTTTTCAGGGAATTTCCTGGGTGAATTAGGGCAATTGGCATGGTATGCGGATGAGCCTTTTGGAATTGCATCGGCTTATGCTTTATTTGAACTGTCCCGCGAAATGCGAAAAAGCAATAAGGTTGTATTAACCGGAGATGGTGCTGATGAATTATTTGGTGGCTATTACAGACTTTATGAGAATGACCTGTTAAAGTATTCAAATTATCGATACTTACTCAATGGGTTGGCTGAGATAATAAAGCCTTTTATTTCATTTTCCGGTGACAGAAGGCTTTGTAATCTATACCTGAAGTTAATAAGCAAATCAGGAAATAAGAGCTTTAATTTCTCTCAATCATCCTCATATTCATCAACGAACAGCTTCAGTGTTTTAAGCAGGGAGTATATTTTCGAGGCGTTGGGAAAATGGAAGAACAACTCAAGGATGGAGTATTACGAGGAAATCCTGACCAATGATTATTTAAAAAAGAAAATCTATTCTTTAATGAAAACCAGGTTAATTGATGAGATGTTGAAAAAAGTGGACAGGATGTCAATGGCAAACTCTCTGGAAGCAAGAGTCCCACTTCTCGACTATAAACTTGTTGAATATGCTGCCGCAATACCCTCTGAATTTCTTTATAGAAAGCAAGGCCAGGTACTTGAAACTAAATTTATATTGCGTAAAGTTTCAGAAAGGTATTTGCCTTCTCAAATAATAAACAGAGTCAAACATGGTTTTAATATCCCATTTAAAGATTGGATAAAGGATAGAAATGAAATCATCACTGATACAGTCAATAACGGTTTTTTGCAAAACCAAGGTATTATTGACCTGCTGGAGGTCAACAAAATGATAGATAAGCATAATAATGGTGAACACAATGCCCAATATCCTATTTTAAACCTGTATTGTTTTGAGAGTTGGTACAAATCTTATAAATCTAATATTCCCGGATTTAATTTAACAATATGACCATTTGCGTCCTAAATAGTGGAAGTGTTCAATCAATATCCAGGGCAATAACCCTTTCAAAATATGCGGAAGTAGTTAGATTTATAGAAACGGGAACCATTACGGAGAATCACAATAGTTTAACCAAAGAGGGGATACTTGTACATTCATTTAAATCTAGGGGATTTAAGGCTCTCGCACTTGCTAAATTGTTAAGAAAGATAACCGCCGATGTTTTTTTGTGTTTTTATGCTTCCGGAGTACATGTTGATGCCTGTTTATATGCAAGGAAGAAATGTATCGTAATTGTAGCAATGGGATCAGATATTCTTGAAACAAACAGAAAACGGCTTGGTAGATTAAAGATTAAATACGGAATTAAAGAAGCATCTCTGATTTCTGCAAAATCTCAGGATATTATAAACCGCATTAAATCATTGCGTGTAAAAACAGATTGCTATCTGAATTACTGGGGTTTGGATCTTCAAAATTACTCAGAGTTATCAAAAAATGATGCAAGAAAAAAGCTCGGACTACCTCTAGAATCAAAAATCCTTTTAAGTCCAAGAGCATTTCATGAATTTTATAATATAAAATTGGTTGCAGAAGCTTTTCTCGAACTCAATAAGGAGATAAATAATCTTTATTTCTTATTTATCGGCAGGGTTATAGACCTTACATACATGAAAAAAATAAATGACCTTATGGGAAGCGTAAAAGGTATAAAATTTCGCATCGATGGGAACATATCTGAAGAAAAAGTAAAATACTATTACAAAGCTTCAGATATCGTTTATTCTTTTGCCCGAAGAGATGGCTTCCCTAATACTGTTTTGGAAACCTTTGCAGCTGAGACAAATATGGTGATTGGGGGAATTGATAACTTAAAAAATTCATTTTTGAAGGATAATGAAAATGTGGTTTTTTCAGATTTTATTCATCAGGATATAGTATTAAAATCAAAGATGATTTTAACTGACAGCGCTCTTTCTCAATCACTTAAAAGTAATGCCTTGCAAACTGTTATAAAATATGGAAACATAAACAAGAACGCAAAAGAATTGGCCGTCAGAATAGAAAAGTGCAAATCATTCAGTAAGAGATTTCCTATAACTCTTTTCGTTGCAGATGTCATATCTATTATTTTCAGGGCAGTGCGCTTGAATTAACTTTATGCATAAGCTTTCAGGATTTCACCAATCTGAATTAATTACATCAGTATTTAACTTATATTGATGAAGGTATTAATACGGCAGGAAAAGATAACGAATTACAGAGAACCTTTCTTTGAAAAGTTATCGGCATGTAATGATATTAATTTGATGGTTGCATATAACGACCTTAGTCTCAGAGACAGAAAGCAGGCCTTTCGTCAAAGTTCAAAATTCAGGTTCACGAATGTTAATTTGAATACAGTAATAAAACCACATCCTTTTCTAAAAATTATAATTTGGGAAAAGCCGGATGTGGTTGTTTTGGGTAATTTTAATTTTACTGAGGATTTAATAATTTATATTTATTGCAGGTTAAAAAATATACCATTGTTAAGATGGAATGGAGGATTTGTCCCTTCCACATCCGAAAGTAAAAATCTCAGGTTGTTTTATAAAACATTGTTTCATAGAATCTTTAGATCATACTATCCCACAAAGTTACTGTTACTTCAGTGCAATAACGGTTTTATTGTTTATTCTGAAGCTGGTAAGAAGTTTATCAATGAATCTTTAAAGATCCGTAAAAAAGTCTTTGTTGCCCCCAATTCACCTGATACTGATAATTTTGTAGATATTAAATCCCGTATTTTGTCAAACCCGGGATTGTTGGATAGAATAAAGGAAAAATTATTGATTGAAGATTGTAAAGTGCTTTTAGCGGTTGGGCGACTTAATCTGGAGAAAAAAACAGAATGGCTTTTAGATGTTTTTGGGATTGTGCAAAAATCTTATGCCCGTACGAGCATTATTATAATAGGTGAAGGTGAATCTCTGCCGCAATTAATTGATAAAGTAAACAAAAAAGGGCTGAATAATGTTATTTTTACAGGAGCCGTTTATGATGAGGTTGAATTGGGGAAGTATTATTGTTTGTCAGATTTATATATTACTACATCGGCCAGCTTATCTGTTAAGTCAGCAATGACATATGGTATACCTGTCATTTCGATGGATAATGGTTTAGAGGTACATGCAATTGAAAATAATATTAATGGTTTTATCGTTGAATATGGGAACATTGAAAAAATGGCTGAAAAGATCTTGTGTCTTCTAAATAATGAAGATTTAAAGAAATCGATTAGAGAAAACGCACTAAAGACAATAAATGAGACTTGTAATATTTCTTTGATGGTCGAAGGGTTTCATTCGGCAGTTATTCATCTTAAGGAAAATAAATGTTAATATTCGGTAGTTGTTGAAGTGACAATCCCAAAAATAATTTTGTTTACAAATATTTTCGCCAGATAAGCATTGAATAAGGTTTATCAATACATTTTTTTCCTGTTGATTTCGGGTCATCTGTTCATTAATACATATGTTCAAAATCTTTATGTTAATATTGTTGTTTTAGGGATTCTGGCTATCCTTACTTATTCGACATTTCTAGCAAAATACGATTTCTTTGACTTTTTGGTGGTAATTTATTTTGTAAGTCATTTTTCTTACGCTGCCAACCAGGGAGGAGGATTCAATATTTTAACTTTTTTAGTGATAGTAATCTTTCTTCTGGTTAAAGAAGATAGACCTTATGAGTTAAGATTTAAGGATAAAACAATTAATGCTCTGATGATTATCTTTCTTTGTCAAAACCTTCTTGGGTGGATTTTTGTGAACGACACGGGCTTACGAAACATATTGCTTGGTATAGTTTCATTGTTGGGTTACGTAATGCTATTTTATCTCTCAAGTCATTTAAGACTTGATCAAAGGAGGATAAGGCTTTTCATTTTTGCGACAATGATACTGTCTTTGTATTCAAGCCTGGTTATTGTTAATAATTACTTTAAAATTATAAGCGTTCAGTCTCCCATGATGCCTTCAGCTACAAGGTTTGGGAGTAATGTTCAGGCAGGTATGATGGGTTGGTCAGAAATGTCGGGCGAACATGGACTTTTAACAGCTATTTTTTTTAGTATTATTTTGATTTCACAAGGGTCAAAGTTATATTTTGTCAAGAATTCTCTTTTGTACCTGGGGTTATTATCTTCATTATTTAACTTGGTTATGTCTAGATCTCGTTCTGTCCTTTTGCTAATAATTCTGTTCTATATAGTAATTGGATTTTATTTTGCTATAAAGGTGAGGTGGAAGGGAACATCAGTGATGAGACTATTTTTCGGAATCGTTCTGGCGATTTTATTATTGAGTTATTTCGGAGATATGATTGGGGCTGATTATTTACAAAATAGGTTTAAAGTGCTTAATGTTACTGACATAACAGTTGAGTCCGTTCTCTCTGGTGAATCAATTAATCGTGATTATGCATTTTCTTTTTTCTTTGAACGTCTGGATGACAGAGATTGGTGGATAGGGTATGGTTGGGGCTCAAATCTAAGTAACAGGATTGCATGGTTCTTTAATCCAGAAACCCCCAGAGCGGGTTACCATAGTCTCTATTTGTCTCTTCCGATGCTTTTCGGTTGGATTGGTGCATTAGCTTTTTTATGTATTTTTCTTGTCATTCTTAAAAGGCTTTTTCTTATCCTTAGGGCTAAAGAGAAATCTTATTTTCTTGATCCGTTTGGATTGGCTTTCTTTTTCATGTTTGTTTTTTTTCTAATTAATGAATACAAAATTGAAGCGATTCGAACGCCCCACTATTTTATGATAATCTGGATTTGGCTGGGATTAGCTAACTCAACCTACAAAAACTATAAGTTACATTTGAATGAAAATTCTTTGGTTGGCTCCATATCCGATTGACAGTTTAAAGGAATATGTTCCGGAATTACAAACACTTCGCCCCCTTAAAGGAACTTGGCTTTTTAATTTGTTAGATGAATTTGGGAAGTTACACCAGTTAAGTGTTCATGTAGTAACCTATACTTCTAAACTGGACAAAGATGTTACTCTTCAAGTCGGCAATTTGTGGTTTCATATTATCAGCTATCGAATACCGATTATAAAAAAAGGATATCCAAATTATTTCCCAATAAATAAATTAATAAGCTTCCCGGCACTAAGAGCTAGGTTGTTCAAGGTTATAAAAAAAGTACATCCTGATATAATCCATGTGCATGGTACAGAAGGAGTTTACGGGTTGGTCCCGTTGGATATGGAACTACCGGTAATTGTGTCAGTACAAGGTATTATAAGTGAGATTTACAGAAGACAAATAACTATTAATCATTACCTTCAACGTAGGATTGAAAGAAAGGTCCTGAAATCATATACCCATTTCGGTTTCAGAACAGACTTTGATAAAGATTTTATTCTTAGATCAAACTCTAAAGCAATTACTCATTATTTGCCGGAAGCCATTAATCCAATTTTTTTCAATTCGCACTGGGTTTATAATAAAAAACAAGAAGTAACATTTGTTGGAACCATTTCAAAAATGAAGGGTATTGACAAGTTGGTAGATGCATTTATTGAAATAATTAAATACGAGAAACTCAAAATAAAACTAAATCTTATTGGAACTGGGGATAAATATTTTCTTGATCTTTTAAATCAAAAATTAAAGAAATGTCAACTTGAGAATGAAGTAGTGTTCCATGGTTTTAGAGAGCCGGGTTACATTAAGGATGTTCTTTTAAGGTCAAACTTGTTTATCCTCCCAACACTAATGGATAATAGTCCAAATAGCTTGATGGAGGGTCAGGCGCTTGGAGTTCCGTGCGCTGCAAGTAATATTGGTGGCATCCCTTCATTGATTGAACATGAATATAATGGATTTTTATTTAATCCAAATGATAAGAACGCCATAAGAGAATGTATAATTTCTGCATTATCAAATAAAGATATACTCAATGCAATAAGCAATAATTCAAGAAAGACCGCATATGAACGTAACTATCCTTTGAAAGTAGCACAAATTACGTTGGATGTTTATAATAAAATAATCAATGAAAATCATTAGTAAATCTGGATGAAGGACTTAAATGGAGTTTTATTTAAATATCTTGATTTAGGTCAACTCAAATTTAACAAGTGTTCCTGTTCAATTCTGACACGCATTATTTGTTTTTTGAGGGGAATTAACATAGGTAATAAAGTTAGTTTTATTGGACTTCCCTTATTTCGGCGAGCGCCACAATCGGTAATATCAATTGGGAAAAATTGTGGATTTCGTTCCTCAATTACTTCCAATCTAATCGGGATTAATAGAAGGTGTATGATTAGTACAATATTGCCAGGTGCAAGTATAATTATTGGTGAAGGTTGCGGTTTCAGTGGAACAGTAATAGGTGCATTTAAAAGTATCAAGATAGGCAATCATGTTCGTTGTGGAGCAAACACTTTAATAACTGATAGCGATTGGCATTTAGCGGATATGCGAAGTGGAAAAATAAAGGAAATATTGATTGAAGATAATGTATGGATTGGAGAAGGAGTAAAGATAATGAAAGGAGTAACCATTGGTAAAAATAGTGTTATAGGTGCAGGTAGTATAGTTACAAAAAGTATTCCTGAAAATGTAATTGCTGCTGGCAATCCTTGCAAGGTTATCAAACATCTTTAATGCAGGAACTAAATTGTATATTTTTAGGTTCTTTTCTTTACCCAAAAGGATATGCTGCGACTAAGCGTAAACAGCAATTTTTGGATTATTTATTGATTCAAAAAGTCAAAGTAAGGGTCCTGATTACACATAAATTGGCAAGAGGTAGTGAAATCAATGAAAATCAAGGTACCTATAATGGAATTCCCTATGAGGTAATCGCACCTAAATTAAAAAAAAATTTCTTTGCTCTCTTTTTTTATGTTTTTCTGATATTAAAATCAATCTACTTAATTATTAAATATAGAGAGAAGCATTTTAAAAATGTTATCGTAGTATTTGGTATAAACTATGAAACGCTATTAGCCTTAGTTATTGCTAAATTTCTCGGTTTTAAAATTGTGTTTGATATTGTAGAAGATTTTTCGACATTGAACTTTGGTAGTAATAAAATCAATAGGATAAAAAATTGGATTTTAAGAGTTTATCCTAAAAGATTTATAAAGAATCTTGCGGATGGTATTTCTGTGGTATCATTGTTTTTAAAAAACAAATATTCAGATTCTAAGAAAAATATCCCAGTTGAGTTAATACCAGTTTCAGCTTCTAATCTTTCAATGAGTCAATTTAAGCTTAGAGTGAATGAGCCTTTTAACCTTTTATACTCAGGCACATATGGAGATAAAGACGGTCTTGATGTTTTATTTAGAGCGGTTAACAAGTTTTTTAATCTTCATAATAATTCCAAACTGATATTGACTGGAAATTGCCCTGAACATATTAAACAACAAGCTAAAGAAGAATTTCGTGTTTTGGACAATATTGTTTTTACAGGAAGATTAGAAGATAATTTATTTTTTGAAGTGTTATCCTATTCAAATGTATTACTAATGACACGAAATGCGACAGATTTTGCAAATGCTGGTTTCCCATATAAGCTGGGTGAATACCTTGCTTCTGGAAATCCTGTGATTTGTACTAAAGTTAGTGATGTTGAGCTTTATATCAAAGATAAAGAATCAGCATATCTTATCGCACCGGATAGTTGTGATGAATTATTTGAAGCTTTAGATTATATTTACAATAATCAAGAAGAAGCTAAAAATGTTGGATTTAAAGGTCGACAAATAGCTTTTGAATATTTTAATCCGGAAACTAATAGTAAGATCTTTTATACTTTATTACTGAGATGTTGATTATTATCTAATCATTTCTTTTTGACCCTTATATTAAATAGTCGATCCTTAAAAAGTAGTTAACATGTTGATTAATAACATTTAATGTTATTAATATAGTTTGGTAATCTGCAAGGTAATGAGTAAATTGGATAAAAACCTTGCAAAATGAAAGGAAAAATTCCGAAGAATCCTCAATTGAATGTCTTCTCTGTTCCGCTGGTGAATGTTATAAATA
>JAFGOZ010000537.1 GCA_016926235.1 Bacteroidales bacterium
AGACAGAATCACGAATCATGAATCAAGAATTGGAATTTTAAAAATGGGCGGAGAAGAAAAATGGGAAATTGAAAGATGTACAAAAAAAGGTACCTGGTACCTTTAATTTACTTGGTACCTTTAATTTACTGCCTTTATTTCTCTTGAACATCCGGATATGCCTGGTTATAAACATTTATTAGAACCTTGGAAACCATAAGTAATTACAATCAATTAAATAGAGAGGTTAGGAATGGATAATTATATTTATTGGGATTTAATTATTCACGAAGAAAGCGAGGGACTTCCTTTGTCAGATATTGAAGGGGTATCAACCTTCATTTATCCTCTTTCAGATATAAGCATACGATGTCCATTTGCAATTTATACAGTTGACTTCAAACTTTTTCCAGCCCTAAAAAAACAATACCCATATATTGAAGAAGTTCCAGAGGAAGTAGAAAGACTGCTACGTTCTGGTACTCTTTATCCTCCGGCGTTAATTTTAGCAAGACATGAAATTTATAAACTAAATCTCAGTGAAACGATTACAAAGGAGGAATTTTCAGAACTTTTAACCAAGGTGTTACGCAAATATCTGCGAAGACAATGGAAAGATCGGTTTGTTCTAGCCGAGGTTCAAATACCCAGGAAATATGAAACCTATGTGGGGTCATTTGTTTGGATATTAGGCTATATCCCGAAAATCAAAGTCGTACATTATGGTGGCTCTGACGACTTTGGAAACTATGAGCATGTAAGTTGTTTTAAACTAACAGAGCAGCAGATCAAGCAACTCCCTATCATTGAGAAGAAAGAATATACCTTAGTAGACCACAAGAACAAAAGAATGGTAACATTTGATCTTACAGATGAAAAACTCGATTTTAATGAAATTTCTGAAATGATCAGGACAATTCGTTAAAAATAAAAATAGACCGTCAATAGTTACTTATAATAAAAGGACTAAATCAATTTCTGATTAGCATCCGCAAATCTCATCTTTTTATTTCACAATTCCTTTCTCTCAGCATACCTACTTGGACAGGCGGATCTCGAAGACCACGGCCGCAGGCACGACCGAATACGTCTATGACGGCCCGCAGGTCATCGCCGAGTATGAAGATGGCGTTCTGGCCCGCAAATTCATCTACGGCCCGGGGATTGATGAGCCGATTGCCATGATTGCTGTTGACGGCGGCATGGAAACATGGTATTTCTATCATTACGACGGTTTAGGGTCCGTTATTGCTCTTTCAAATAGCAGCGGGACTATTGTGGAGGCGTATGCGTATGATGTGTTCGGGACCCCGACGATCTCCGTAGGCGCAGGCAGCGACGGCATCTGGCGAACCGGCGATGACACCACCGACACGATCTCGAACATCGGCAATCCGTACCTGTTTACCGGCAGGCGCTGGGACGCCGACACCGGCCTGTATTACTACCGCGCACGCATGTACAGCCCCGCCCTCGGCCGCTTCCTCCAGCCCGACCCCATCGGCTACGCCGACGGGATGAACCTGTACGCCTACTGCGGGAATAATCCGCTGAATTTCATAGATCCGTTGGGGCTGTGTAAGGGAAAACCTAAAGAGTTGACTGATGAACTTCTTAGAAAGAAAATGGCTCCAACAGTTAAAGAGTTAAGAAAATTGGGTGCATACAGACCAAGGGGGCCTATATGGGGATGGCATTTTTATAGACACTGGGACAGTTATTTTTTTAGTAATGCCAAACAAGAATGGGTATACAATGGTAAGACATACACAGGAGGGGAAATAAATTATTATGCCATGGGAATGTTGATGAGGCAGCGCGGCTGGAAATTAGAGGAAGCTATTGGATGGTTTTCGGATGGAAGGCTGCTGCGTACTGGAAAATTCCAAGTCAAGGGACGTTATATTGGTTTATAAAAGGATATTATGATTGGAGGAGAAACCTTCCTTTTGAGAATTTATATTGGGAGCATAGATATGAACAAGAACGACAAGAAAAATTTAATAAGAAATACGGAACAGGTAATTGAGAAAGATAAGTATGAATCTTAAAGAATTATTCAACACAATTACAAATTGTATATCCATTAAAAAGTCCACTTTCCCAAAAAAGTGTGGCTGGTGGTTAGTAATACCAAGTATGCTTTTAATAATTGGTTTTATCTCCTTAAGTCGAATTATACCTCTAAAGGCGGATATTGCTTCAATGGAACTTAAAAAGCGAATTTTGGTATTTTCGCTCTTTATGTTTTCTTTGGGATTTATATTAAGCATGGTTTCTTTCTGCAAGATTAAATTTTCTAAAGAGAACATAAAGAAAACTTATCTTTGCCCCGCTATTTTAGGGTTTTTCAGCGTTTTCTTCCTTGTTATAACAACAGGATTGATTTGGGCTGTTGGAACAGCAATTTACCACGAGAAATCTGTAAAAATCCGCGAAGGACATACACACATAGTTCAACTTGGTGAAGCTCTAATCCAGTATGCTAAAAATAATAATGACACTCTTCCTGAGGCGAATCAATGGTGCGATTTGTTAATTAAGAATTTTAAAAATATTTCTCCAGAAACGTTTTTAGGTTCTTTTGAGTCCAATGGAATTTGTGACTTTGCCTATAACAAGAATGTCGCAGGACTTCCTTTAGCCGATACCCCAGGTAATGTTGTTTTGTTATTTGAAGCTGATGGGGGATGGAATTTAAATGGCGGGGAAGAATTACTCGGAACTAAACACAAAGAATACCAGAGTTTAGTTTTATTTACCGATAGACAATGGGGTATGTATGATTCATTTTTGGGTACTGTAAAATATTGTGTCTCGGATAAATATGATTATAATCCGATTCGTTGGGATCCATAAATGGCATACACTGCCCACCCATCCCTCGGCACCTAACATTTTGTTCTTTGGCAAGGAAATACACATTTATGGGCTGGGGATTGATGAGCCGGTGTGTATGATTACCTATGCCGCAGGCAGTGAGAGCGGGCGGTATTTTTACCATTTTGACGGCCGGGGCAATGTCATGGCTCTTTCCGACAGCAGCGGGAATGTGGTTGAAGAATATGAGTATGATGTGTACGGATTGGTTTCTGTGGAATCCCGTAGGGTGCAAATATTCATCGGTCGTTAAATATGGGTTCTTTCGCAAGTTGAGAATGATAATTTCGTCCGTAAAATGGTGACAGTTGCTTGGGCTGACTGAGTTTCACTGCTCAAAATGACTCAAAGTCGGCAGTTTTTGACAGACCGGTCCTGCGGCGGCATGGAAACGTGGTATTTCTATCATTATGACGGCCTCGGGTCCGTTATTGCTCTTTCAAATAGCAGCGGGGCTATTGTGGAGGCGTATTCGTATGATGTGTTCGGCAAACCGACGATTTCCACGGCCGCAGGCGGTGACGGCATCTGGCGA
>JAFGOZ010000538.1 GCA_016926235.1 Bacteroidales bacterium
AAACTATGTGGCTTTAACTTTGTAAACTATGTGACTTTAACGAACCCGCTTGCGGCTAACGTCCGCGTGTATGAGCCGTTGCGTGATCAGGGCGCTTTGTTGTCGAGTTACCGCAAGGCAACCAAATGAACCAACCTTAGCAAACCCGCTGCCAGCAATGGCTTATACACGCTGTTAGTGGCTGGTTGTTATTTCTTATTACCCTTTTTTAACAATTCATAATCCTGTAAAACAATTCTAATACTTGAAATCAATAATTCAGGATCATCATAATGCACAAAATGTCCTGCATCTCCACTGTAAAAAAGCATTCCTTTATCAACAGATTCTATCACATCAGTCCATCGTTCAACTCTGTTTTTCATTTTTGCCCGAAATAATAGTGAATCATTAAGCTCTTGAATCCTAAATCTTGGTGGTGTATCATAGCCTCCACCAGTTAAAATATGCACAGGGATATTTGGTAGTTCAGAATCAGACAATTCTTTAAAATCAGTTTCTCTCATTTTCGCAAGAACATCACTTTCTTCTAGAACCGATATTGGTTTTGTGGATGGTTTGTTCTTGTTTGCTTCATCCTCCAATGCCCATTTGTTAAATAGTGTGTCTACTTGCTCATTTGTTAAACCAATATCGAGAAAAGGTTTTCTTCTGTTTAATCGGGTTTCTGTAAAATCAGCGGGATCTATGATAACTAATCCTGCTAATAATTCCGGATAATAAACTGCAAATCCACGAACATATGCACCACCTAAAGAATGTCCAACGAGAACATATGGAGGTTCGATATCAAGGCATTTTAAAATCTTGATTAACTTACTCGATACATTTTTTATTGTTGGTATTTCGTTATCCGGTTCAGATTCCCCAATTCCTGGTCTATCATAAGTTATCAAAGGTGCTAATTCCGATACTCCATCTAATATTTTATCCCAATGTCCCATCGGTGTACCGTGTCCACTCTCAAAAACAATCACAGGTTGACCTTCTATCCTATTTTCAATCCCGATAGTATTTATCCAGATTTTAGTACTATCAATTGTTATAAATCTCTTTTGTGAAAAAGTATTTAAACTTATCAAGATAGTAACTGTAAATAATGCTAATCTCATTTATATCATTTTATGTTTTTATATGCAGTGAGGCTCATTACAACTTGCCACTAACGCTCGCGTGTATGAGCCGTTGCGTTGCTAGAGCACTTTGTTGTCGAGGTAGCACAAGATAGCCCAAAGTGATGACCTCCGTAAACCGCTACCAGCAATGGCTTATACACGCTGTTATGCACTGGCGTTTATAATTTTGTATTAATTATTCAAACCTTTAAAAAATTGACCGGTTCTCAAAATTGAAGCACCCTTCAATCCCATTGCAATTAATAGAAAAAATACGAATACAAAATAGGCAAATATCGGAAATGCATACACTCCAATAAATCCATAGATATCGATGTAACCTTTAACAATAATTGATACAGTGTTAAAAATTAGGATTATGGCAAGAAACAGTATCATTATTTTTTTGCAATGCATCCCCAAAGTCGCCTTTGCCTTTTTTGTATTATCATTTATTTGCTTTTGGTCAGCATCGTTTGCTTGTCGGCTTTTGATATGATGTGCTTTATCTATTTCACTAATCTTATCATTAGCATAAAAGACTAGCAATATCCCATATGCAAAACAAAGGAATACTAAAGAAAAAAATAGCAAGGAATATTTCTCTGTAAAATCAATCATCTGTTGTTAGGGTAATTTGTCTTTGTCGGGTAACTCAGGCGGATTACTCCGCCCTTGTCCCCTAAGAACCGTACGTGAGACTTTCACCTCATACGGCTCAAGCTCTCAAAAGCCGGAATTAAATCCAACCAGCAAGATAGTGAAAATTAATAATCTTGCCTTTGCGATACTTTGAAGTAATGTTCCTCCATATAAATGCTTCAGGAGCACATTTCGTAAACGAAATACATTTGCAATCCCTGAACAAAGAACTTATTAATTCTTTCTCGCAACTGAGAACCCGATAAAAGTGGGCACGATTTTCATCGGAGGTAAATTTTGAACCTCTATCCTTCTCATTACAAGAAGTCATTCGCTTTCTTTATCGTCCTTTACCTGCACGGTATTGTTCTTGCCTTACGACAAGTCTACCCTTTATAAGGGAACTGTACAGGCTTACCACGTTCCGTCCGTTTAACAGGGTGGGTTAGGTGCTGCCTATATACCGGAAGTTCTGCATCCATGTGCTTGTACGTAACGTACTTGCATCCTGACTTCTTACCTTTTTGGTCAGAGTGTATCAACAACTTTCACTCTTTCGCACATGACGGTACGTCCACGGCAGTTCAATTACTTTCACCATACCATCCAAACTAACACCAATCGGACTGTTGTTATCCTTTTAGTAGTTTTGTCCCGACAGCTTCACACCCCAACGTTGCCATTGACGCATGTGCCGGTAGGTTACTCCTGATGGAACAAGAGATTAAATCAATCTTTCATATTCAAAGAATGTTTAATAGTTATTCGGACAACTTCGTGTCGCACTTACGCTTGTGCATAACGCCCGCGTGTGTGAGCCGTTGCGTTGCAGATGCGCTTTGTTATCTAGTTACCACGGCTTAACCAAGTGTGATAACCTTAGCAAACCCGCTACCAGCAATGGCTTATACACGCTGTTGGCAGTAGTGCTTTAGTTATTTTAGTTTAAATCCTTGCTTGGATAGAATATCAGCTCCATTTAGAACTCCTAAGCTTCCTATCTTTCTAATCGACATTTTGTTATGAATTTTATACTTTAACATACTTGATGTTCTTTGGATTTCTTTCCAGTCCCATTTATCAACTTTTCCATTGTATAAATTGGTATTTTCCCATTTCATGGCTCCCTTTTCATTGAAATGCCCAATATGAGATTGGTTTAGTTCATTCTTCTTTTGTCCACCAAAGTATAATTGAATTAATCCCCATCCCTCAGTTGAGTATCTATGCTTGTGTCCGTCACATTGTTTTGGGTCAAGATCAATTTTGCGAAATAAAATTTTCCCTTTATGTCGAGTTGTCCAAAGCTGAAAGCGTAATGCAAATTCACCGCCATTAACAAAGTCAAATTTTTCAGTTAGTTCATTAACTGATTTGTATTCACAAATTTCTTGGCCATATGAAGATCCCAGGTCATAAATACGTAAATCAGTTTCTTTAAAAATGAATTCAAGAATATCAATCTTATCGATTTTATCTGCGTAAAAATTGTAATTCATTTATTCGAAATTATGGAATATCTTTTTTAGCATTACTGCCAACGCCCGCGTGTATGAGCCGTTGCGTGATTCAAAGCGCTTTGTTGTCGAGTTACCACGGCCTAACCAAGACTGATAACCACCGCA
>JAFGOZ010000539.1 GCA_016926235.1 Bacteroidales bacterium
AAAATCCGAAAACAAAAGAGCGCCCCAAAGAAGCCCCGGCGGAAACCTGCCTTACCGGCAGGCAAGCCGGCGAAAGGTCTTTTCCTGATTTGATTCTGAAAGGAATATCCGGTTTTTTATCTGTTTTCTTTCCCCTGTTCACTCCGTTGACCCTGATACAGGCTTTCCAAATCGCCCGGACGAAGAAAGTATCAGGCTTGCAGCCTGATGATTTGAAAAATCATTCGTTCCACCCGAAATATCAGCCTTCCTGTTCGGAAGGCAAGCCTGAAAGGCTTGAAGAAAATCCCTTTCCAACCGTTGATGATGCCCCTATGACGCTGCAACATACTGACGCTTTCAACGAGCTGACGACATTGCCCATCGGTTTGATGCCTCCATCCATCCTGACGCCTGACGAGGGCGTTAAAACGCCCTCCACCGCTGACGTTTGGACGACCTGTCTTGACGCTCAGTTGTTGGCGGTTCCCGCCAGACTGTTGGCGACTTTCGGTCGCATGGTGGACGTTGAAGTTTTTTCGATAAAAAACTTCAATTTGTTGATAACAAATACTTTTTGCTTAAAACGTGTTGATAAAAATAAGGATGAAGGGAAAATTATTTTTTCTGATTATCAATTTTTGACTGATATAGGCGGACTCGACCATCATGAACGATGCGCCGACAAAATGGGAAAAGACAACCTTGTGTTGTCTTTTTTCATTTGGTAAAGCAAGGCTTTATCTGAGATTTAACTAATAAAAAAGGACAACAGAGCGTAGCGATTCAGACTTTTCTTTGGAATATCCTCCCAAAAGGATCATGAAATAATCCTGTTTACCTACCAAAATGAAACGTCTCACCTTATCATTAAATCGAATGAATTTACCAGCCACCATCACTTTCTACAAGGGATATTAAAAAGATTTTACAATGGCCTAAACCTGTTAAAACACAATCAATTATTCTTCAATTAATCTGCCACAATCTACCAACACAATTGCATTTTTCCCCTTGACTTTCTGGGTGTTAACTTCTTTCAGATAGACTGTTTCAACATCGTCAAAGCCCATTGCAGGTCGGACTTCAGTACCTGTGTATTTGAAAACGATGTTTTCCAGCAGGATATCTTTTATGTTATGTCCGAAAAAACCCCAATAAGGTCTCTTGTAAGTTTCAAGTCCTGAAGGCCTGTTTTCAATACTTAACGTATCGTCTGATCCTTTGAATTCCGTATATATATCACGGAAAGTTACGTTCTCAAATTGTCCCCCTTTCCAGCTTTCTACAGAATAACAGGCTTTAACAATATTTGTGGCATGCACTTTTTCTACAAGAATATCCTTGCCGTAATTACCATAATTGTTTTGAAGAATAAATGCAACAGCAGCATCCATACTATCGATTCTGATATCATGAATATGTATCTTTTCTGCCGGTCCGGGAGAAGCACCCCATGCTCCCGGTTGTATTATAATTGCTGCCAGCATATTCCGGCGCCGGCCATCGAAGGTGGAACGTTGTGGATATAAGCCTGGTCCCTGAAATTCACAATTATCTATTGTCAGGTCAGTAACCGGGAATAGTATTCTGAATCCATTACAGGCCGTATTGATATAACAATTAGAAACAGATACATTTTCCCAGTAACCACCGGCAATAGCATCATCGCCGGTATAAAATTTACAATCGTGAATAATAATATTTTTACCACCACGGATATGGATACCGTCAAATCCCTGGGTCATGGTAAGATTATGAAATGTGGCATTCTCTGATTCATAACTCAGAAATGCATAGTTGGATGCCCGGGTAATGGTAATTCCGCTAATTTCATAATTTCGGCATTCACCAAACACAATGGCATGAGGACCTCGTTTCCCTTCTTCTCCTTTTTGATCTTCAACATGGCCCCCGTCTATTAATCCCTTTCCGGAAATAGAGGTATTTGTTACCCCTGTGGCTAAAATCAAACCGCGCGTCCACCATTGCCTGTATGCCAATCTGTGGTTTGGCATATCACTTATCGGTATATACGACTGATAAGCACTCAAATCATTTACTCCTTGCAAAGTGGCACCCTCTTCAAGATACAAGTGCACATTGCTCTTCATTACAACAGTTCCTGTTAAAAAAATACCTTTTGGAATTACAACTGTTCCACCACCTGCTTTCGCACATGCTGCTATCGCATTGTTAATGAATTCTGTATTTACAGTTTTTGCGTCACCATTTGCTCCAAATGATGTTATATCGAAAATTTTATGTTCTGCTTTTTGGGCTTGAACTAATGAGATATATGCAAGGGTAAAAATGATAACTAATGGGGTTATTATATTATTTTTCATTTTCTTACAATTATTTACGTTATAATACTTTTATTGATCACACTCTTCTGAAGCGTTGTCTGATGCTTCATGTAAGCTACTATTATCAAATAGTAATCAAAGAAATGGAGTGCGATTTATTCGTTTGAAAGGATCCTTCCTTCCATTTTTGTTGAAGGAATAAATTTAATGTCTCTGGCAAATTCAACCTGGAAATCCGCATCCTGAAGGTTTGTCATGAGTTTGCCCCCAACAAAACAGCTGTCAAAAGTTACATCAACAACCTGATGATTGTCAAAAGGAATCCCTGCTATCACAAACGGTTTATCTTCATTTTCCCATTGAATATTTTTTAGATAAACACCTTCAATTCGTCCGGGAGGATTATTGCCATACCTCTGTCCTTCGGTAACGATGAGCTCAAGGTTCTTGATTTCAATGTTCTCTTCCACACGAATATCCTCAAACCGTATGTTTCTGACATCGCCCGTATTGTCACATACAATACTAAAGGCTGCATGTCCCCCTGTATGACCTTGTCCCCGGGCATAAAGGATATCACAGTTTTTCACCAGAACATTTTGCATTAAGCCATCAATATTAAAACCCAGTGTGATACCATCAGCATGTGACCAGCCAACCATTACGCTGTTCATAACGGTTATTGAATCTGTTTTATGCTCTTTATCTGATGATTTAATTGAGATACAATCATCGCGGGTGCGGATAAAACAGTCATCAATAAGGAAATTGACACAAGATACAGGATTAATGCCATCGGTACCCCAGATAGTTTTGTATGCAAAAACTTTAACATTACGATAAGTACTATTCAGGCAATTTGTTAAAGTGTTTGTCCATCCTCTACTGTTATGACGCATGAAAATTCCGTCAACAACCAGGTTTTTTGTATTATTAATTTTAATTGTTCCATGCATAATACCACGACCCGTGATTTTTACATTTTCAAGATTGCTCCCGCGAATATTGGCCTTTACATAAGCTCCCGCTGCTATGTATATGGTTTGATTACTTACAAGGTTTATTTCATCTTCTTCATAATATCCGGGGCCGTAATAAACTACATTATTATCATTCTGATCGGGTTTGTTTACTTCTAAAGGATCGGCAAATATGGCCAGATGAGGCAAACTGTCTATCTCGAGATAAAGCTTTTGGGGCCCGGGAATAGTAAAGGATAGTTCCCGTCCGCTTACTTTTGCTACAATACCGCGACTTTTTGGCCGGATCACATACTCCGTAATATTCGACGATGCAGTAATTTTGATCGTCTGTTGATCGCAACAGGCAAAACGGGTTACATTCAGGTCTTCCATGCCTCCCGCACCGACCCGTTCTGTCCATACATCCATATCATTAACCTTTACGGTGAAATCCGGACTGGTTACAAGACCCTCAGGTGTCGGATAGGTAATAACAATTGGTGCAGCATTATTTGCGCCTGCACCATTGTATGTTTTCTCTGCCTTGTCTTTTTTGTTGTTCCCCTGGCCAAAATCCTTAAGCTGAAAGGAAAATAACAGGCCATGACAAATGATGGCAATAATGATGATTTTTTTAACCATAATTGTTTTTTTAGTTTGAAAATAAATCTAAAGGCTTAGAGTTCCGATCAGGGGTGTATGTACTCAGAAAATAATTTTGCTAAATATAATTATATCTTTTTCAATTTGAAAGTATATTCCGATAGTTTAAATGTGGTAGTTAGAATTTAGTAGTTGTAGCAGCCGTCCTTGCCATAATGCAAACCATTTTATTTGTTTATTTTGGTCAATACTCCCAGGCATAGACAAACTTTAAACCTGCCTGCCGGTTTAACTGCCTTTAAAGGCAGTCAGGCAGGCTTCAAACTTCAAACTTTAAACTTCAAACTTAATACCGCCTCTGGATTTAGTATTTTTCGACAACACACTTATTCAATACAACATCTAAAAGATACCCGGAGCAAATTCCTTTAATACTGATTTCCATTCCAACCAATATCTTTTCCGGATCAACGGAAGTCTTACTGAAACTGCAGATTACACCTGCAATATCCTCTTCCTTTTTTAAAGTTACATTTACGGTTTCTTCTTCGACAGATATAGCATCAACCCTTCCGGTAACGAGAACGACTTTATCAAGATACCTGCTGTTTGCTTCCTGCTCATCATTTTCAAAAGCCTGCACAAGTTCAGCAGAGCTGATTTCAATATCTGTTTTATAACCTTTAACATCTGAGTCGCTTGATTGAAAAATATAACTGACAGCTATAATACCGACTGCAGCAACTGCTAAAACTAAAAGGATTATTACAGTTCTTTTTGTTTTCATGACTTTATTTTAATTTCCGGAATAAACCACATTCACATTCACTTCAATTTCTTTTGCAATTTTATCTTCTACCACATTCGGAATGTCTATATCATAATCGGAAGGAGATACGGCAAACTTTGAAGTGGCACTTACACTTTTCCCTTTAACATCTAACTTTCCTTCCGTGGTAATCTCTTTTGTTACTCCGTGTATGGTCAACTGTCCGTTAATAGTTGCTTTATAGCTGCCATCTTTCCCAAGGTCGATCTCATCGATATTCGCTATTTGACCTTTGAAAGAAGACTTCGGATACTCGTCCGATTCCATATAATTCTCATTAAAATGCTCTTCCATTAATTTCTTCTCGAATTCAAAGGACTTCACCAACAGGCTGAACTGGATCTCCCCTGTTGCCGGATCAAGAATACTTACGACCTGCCGGTTGTGTGCTTCTATATCTTCGACAGGTGTGTGTGAATAAAACCAGATATGTCCGTTCTTTGCGATCAGTTTCTGTGCGAAAGAATTATAGGATATGGCAAGAATAGCCAGAATTAAAAGAATTTTTGTTTTCATATTTATTTTATTATTTATTATTTGATTATTTAATACAACGTGAATACCCTTGAAATGTTGAATCCGATATGAATTCCTCCGTCGAGCCAGCTGTCTGTAGTTTCAGCAATGAATCCTTTTTCGATCATGGCAACCGAATTTGTCAGGTGGACCTGGAATACATGCCCCCCGGTTTCAATATCGAAGCCCACTGAAAGGGGATTGTAAGTTTTTGTACTGCGAAAGTCGTTAACAGGTGGGATCACATAGTAATATTCGGCATTGAAGGATATTCTCTTGGTTAATTTGAACCTGCCGCCTATACCGACTGACCATACATCGTTGGGATCGAGTTCTGTCGGCACCATATTCATGTGGATAAATGTCGGGTTGATCTCAAAGGATAATCGCTCACCGAATTTCCGGGCGACCAACAGCTGGTGCACATAACTTAACCTGTCCCAGAAGGGTAGCGGTCGTTCATCATCCCACTTCAGCGTATTTATTGCAGCTGTTGTGAGGCATGATAAAGAAATTGGCATTTTACGCTTTCCTGTCGATTGTCTCAGAATAGAAAACTTCAACAGTCCGTCATATGATTTTTCATAAGTACCCCGACCAATGCCTATCATCAGCCAGTTTGTTATTCCGAAATCGAATCCAAGGTGAATGTTTGCCTGATCGAGCCCCCAGAAATTATATGCGCCCGAGTTGAGGGTCCCGAAACGGTGCGAAATCCTGAAATCCAATTGTCCGGCCGGCATACGTTCAATAGAATGACCACTGATTATCCTGGTAGATTTAAAAGTAGCATATGCATATTCGGTTTCCAGTTCAGCAGTTTCAGCCAGTAATTCGTCAATATCCTGTGCATTCAGGTTAGTAATTATAAACAGACTTGCTGATATGATTAAAGCAGATATTCTTAACCTGCCGAAAATGTTTGTTATTCGGAGCGCCATTGTCAATCCAGATTTTTGTTTGCTGAATAATACAATCGTTTAGCTGTGAGCCGCCTCTGGGCATAGGACTAAAACCACTTTCATGTGCAATTGAGCCATACAATCTTCCGTCATCCGCTACCGTTTTTACATCTTCATAATCCTCCAGTCTTATATTACCACCCAAGCCGGCAGCGTTCGAGTTGCTGTGGCATACATAACAGTTCGATTGCAGCATTGGCTGAATCGTTCCTGAATAAGTTATATCCAATGTATCACAGCTGTTATTTAATTCGGGGAAAAGGTATTCTTCACTATCGTAGTAACATGAGTGTAAAAGAATAAACACACTCATTAACATACCTGATATTTTCAAAATAAGTTTTAACATAGATAAAATATTCTCTTAATTACCGGGCATTCCCTGATCAACCCACAATTCAAATATTCTGATATCACAGGTGCTGAGATTATAATCCGGCGGCATGGCACTGAAACCATTTTCTCTGCGGATTGCACCAAGCAGCAATGATGTTCCTCCCCGCTGGGTTTCTACTGCAGTCCTCACATTTTCATAGCTGTTTAACAGAACACCTCCGTTTGCAGGCGTTGAATTATGGCATGATAAACAATTGTTTTGTATGATTGGTTGAATTTGATTGCTGTAAGAAATGTTCTCCAGGGTATCGCATGCTCTGTCAGGACAGTCGCTGTTTAAAGCTCCGTCTGTAATCCATCTGTCAATGGCTTCTATTTGCCTGGCTGTTAAGGGAGAACGTGGGGAAGGAGGCATCCTGTCTTCGCTCTCGTCTTCGGTGATCACTTCATAGATCTCGCTGTTCCCCGGATTGAAAGGGACAATCCCTCCGCTGTTCATTATATTGGTATAACTGGTCAGATTATATCCTTCCTGGTGCGAAGCGGCATCGTGGCAATCGGTTGTTGCGCAACCCGATAAGAATATCGGAAGAATATCCTGCTGAAAACATATCGTATCAACCGGGACAGGGGGAATAATAGGTCCGCCGTTGTTGCCGCTTGTATCTTCGCAAAATGTTTCCATCGCACCCTGGGCAATCCAGACCTGTATAATATTTCTTTCTTCAGCTGTTAAAGGATTATCGGGAGGCATCAGGTTATCGCTCCAAATATCGATAAGAACGTTGTAAAGTTCACTCTCTCTGGGTTTGCCTGGAACCACAAACTGCATGATCGACTGGTAACTGTGTACATTCAAGCCTTCACTTGCAGAAGCTGCATCATGACAGCCCGAAACCCCGCATGAATTGATCAGCAGTGGCTGCACCTGAGTGTTATAACAAACGGTGTCAAGTTCCTCAAAATTTATGGGTTCGTGAGTACACCTTAACTGAATAAAAAAGAACGGAACCAGTATGAGAGTGCTAAAAGCTGCTGACCAGATCAACTTTTGATGCATCATGTTATTTTTTTAATGTAAACAGAACCACCAGACTAATTATTGTTCAAACAAGTATGTAAGCATAAGGTTTATATCTCTGCAGAATATTTAAAATGCAGATAATCAAATTATATTGTTATATCTATATTGACCAGGTTGTTCTATTTAAAAATATTACCATTCTGCTTGGTCGCTGAAAAATTCCTTATCTTACTTTATGATTTTGCCTGAAACAATATTTTAGGTGTAATTTCACATGGGAATTTAGGTTTTGAAAAACTTGATACAACTTGTTCTGATATCAATAAGCGTTTTACTTGTTTGGAACTCCAACAAAGTAGAAAACAAAGATCCGACGAGTATAATTGAAGTAACCATCAATAATAACGAAGATTATGAGCTGGGCCTGATGATATCAGGTGATGAAGAATGGGCGGCAATTATTACCCGGCTACTGCATTATCAGGTAAGCGAACTTATCAGAAATGAAAATACCGGCTGGAGTATTGTATAAAATTACCAACCTCTGACCGGATATACAGGACCAGACTTTGTGGAGATTGAAACATGCGCCGGAGGGCAAGTAGTGAGTTGTACGGAAGTGGAAATTTGAGGATTAATTTTACGGTAAAGGATTAAAAAGTGCAAGCTAGTCAAGAAAACTTTATTAAATGAGTCTTTTTGACCATATACCGATACCATTCACGCATGTATATTAATGCGTCTGTATTTACCCAATGTCAGAACATATAAATTGAAATGTCGGATTGCTTTCATGTTTCCGTGGATATTACTAATTTTACTTATCAAGGCAACCGGGAACACTAATTTACGGAAAGTTCAGACTTCTAAAATCCAAATCAATAAGAATGGTCTTTTACCATCAAATTCTAATTAATATCCAGCCGTAATAAGAAAATAGAAACATTTAAATTTTAAAAAAATGAAAAAAGTTTTTACACCCTTCATCGTATTACTTTTTGCGATGTCTGTCAGTGCACAGGCGCCTGAAAAAATGAGCTACCAGGCAGTAATCAGAAATGCTGATGGCACCCTTGCATCAGAACAGCTAGTCGGAATGAGGATTAGTATTCTACAGGGTAGTACTTCAGGAACAATAGTTTATCAGGAAACACAAGCTCCGACTTCTAATCTAAACGGATTAGTCAATATTGAAATAGGAGCAGGAACAACATCCGATGATTTTTCATCCATTGACTGGGATACTGGGCCTTATTTCCTTCAGACTGAAACAGATCCTGCCGGAGGGACCAGTTATACTATAACAGGTACCAATGAATTACTTAGTGTACCTTATGCACTATATGCTAAAACTGCTGAAAATGCTTCAGAAAAATACTCTGTGGGCGATTTCGCACACGGAGGAATTGTTTTCTGGGTGGATGAAACCGGACGACACGGTTTGGTTTGTGCAAAGGAAGATCAGAACGAAGGGGATCCTATTCAGTGGTATAACGGAATCAATACCAATACAGAGGCTCACGGGGATGGAATATATAGTGGCGAAATGAATACCTTGCTCATTATTGCAAACCAGGGCAGCGATATGAACGATTATGCAGCAGGTGTTTGTGCTTATCTGAGAGTTACCGAAGGAGAAACAATGTATGGCAACTGGTATTTACCTTCTGTCGAAGAACTGGGATATATGTACGAGAATAAGGCAGCAATAGATTCCACTGCATTAGCTAATGGAGGTAGTGCATTTGTAAGTGAAGCTGCCTATCATTACTGGAGTTCTTCTGAGATGAGCGATGGTCTTGCAATGCGACAGTATTTCCATAATGGTATGGTAGATTACGGTAATAAGAATCACATAGGAAGGGTACGTGCTGTTCGGACTTTTTAGGTTTTAGGTTTACTTAATTAGCTAACTTTTATTAAAAACTCAATGGCACTGCTGTACTTGTTATTATACCTGGGTTTGTGAGATTTATTTTGGCTGCCTCACTTCTATTTAATTATCCGGGTGAAAACGTTGTAATGACATTGCATTGTGTGACAGAATTATTGTCGTATGTTTTATCATTGCAGTTACAAACCGATGCATAAGTTATAAAAGTCTGCACAAGTTCTGCAGAACTTATTTCAATACTGCTTATACCAGATGCAAGATTATGATGTGAAGAATTTTAAAAAGTATCGTGGATACACATCATAATAGGCGGTCCAATATTATTCGAACAATTATTTTTATACGTATCTACCTGAGATTAAAAAAGGCAATGTAGAATTTATAAGGCTGTGTTAAAATTGAAATTAAGAATTTTTATCTATGAAATTATTTAAAGATCCCTGCCTCTTTCAACTTTCGCTTATCGATTAACTGCATATTATTGAACAGACAGTCCTGTTCCTGCAGGAGTCTTTGGATTTTCCGACGGGTATTATGTCGCGGATTGCTGTCGGCGTTACGTATGCTGTGAGCTATTTCCCTGAACTGTATTTCAACATCCTTTTTTTTGCACTCAGGTGTTAATCGTGTTAACAGTTCTTTTTCAAATACTGCACTATTATGTTCATAGTACCATTTAACACCGGTATAGCTTAAAAACTTACTGTTTTTTGGCTGCATGGAAATATCCAGTCCTGTTATCGGGCAGCATTTGACGCCGGATTTTTTCTGTGACGAGGATGAGATATGCATCAGGTCATTCAGGTGAATGATCTGGTTCACGAAATCGTAAACTTTATGCATCAGGCTGCTTTCCATAAAGATGCCTGTATCACTTGTTGAGCTGCAAATTATGTAATTATTATACCCGAATCAAGATATTCGTTATGAAGTTATTATATAGTTTTCAACTATTATTAACTGACTTGAATATGTTTAAAGTTGGTATTCTGGTTGCTTGTTGCTGGTTTCTGGTAACTCAATATTATAAATTCTGGATTCTTTCAATTAATCACTTAATCAGTTTATCGTTTTAACAATTAAACAACCGAGCGCAGCGAGCTCACCGATCTTGCTGGTTTATAAACAGGCAAGGGAGGTAATTAAACAATTACACATTCATCAAATCTCCACCTCTTCACCAACTGCCGGTATACTAATATTCTTATATCCTTTCTTTTCTAGTTCGTTCCTGTAGAAATCCTGTGCCTCATATTCACCATGGACAATAAATATCTGTTGCAGTTTGTCTTTATCCTGGCAATTCAGGAAACCGATCATCTCTTCATAATCGCCATGACCGCTATATGAGTCTATTTTTTTTATTTCTGCCCTCACTATGTATTTATTTCCATGGATCGATACCTCTTTGTCTCCACGAAGAATTCGTGCACCAAGTGTTGTGGGAGCGCAATATCCTACTGCAAGAACTGTATTATTCGGATTGGAAATGTTGTTAGCAAGATGATGTTTCACGCGTCCTGCTTCCATCATACCCGATGCCGAAATGATCACACAGGGTTTTGAATATTTATTTAAGCTTTTTGATTCTTCATGGCTGCGAACATAATAAAGCGAGTTGAATCCGAAAGGGTCGGGATCAGTATCCATCACATCCAGGATACCTCCGTTAAAACATTCGGGGTGCATTCTGAAAACTTCTGTAACGTTTGTAGCCAGTGGACTGTCGACAAAGATATCAATACGGGGCAGTCTGTTATCGTTAAACAGGTTGTTCAGTGTGTAGACAATTTCCTGCGTTCTTCCAACGCTAAAGGATGGGATGATCAGCTTACCCCCTTTATTAACGCAGGTGTCATTTACAATTTCAAGCAAAAGTTCTTCTGCCTGCACCCAGCCTGTATGTAATCGGTTCCCATAGGTCGATTCTGTGATGAGGATATCAGCCTGTGGAAAAGCATCGGGCGAACGGAGGATTCGGTTTGATGGTCTTCCGATATCGCCGGTATAAGCAATACGTTTCGGCTCATCATTTTCTGTGATGGTAATGTTGGCAACACCGCTGCCCAGCATATGACCCGTATTGGTGAACTTAAGCTGTGTACGGTTATCGATATTGAATTTACGATCGTAGGCAATACCGATAAAAAGTTCCATGCATTTAATGGCATCGTCCTTTGTAAAGAGTGGCTCCACAGGTTCTTTACCCTGTAAAGCCCGCTTTTTATTAAAGGTTTTCGTATCATGTTCCTGGATGTAGCCTGCATCGGCAAGCATGTATGCACATAGATCGCGTGTGGCGTTGGTACAAACCACCGATCCCCTGAAACCAAGCCGGTACATATAGGGTATTAACCCGGAGTGGTCTATGTGAGCATGGGTAAGTATGATATGATCAATCTCCGAAGGATCGAAACCAAGGGTTTTGTTCAAAGAATCTGTTTCCAGTCCTTTACCCTGATACATGCCACAATCAAGCAAGATATTCTTTCCGTATTCTGTTGTAATGAGATGCTTGCTTCCTGTTACCTCACGCGCAGCACCAAGAAATGAAATTTTCATATGTTCGAATGTTATACTTGTGAAAGTTTAAAAGTAGTAAATATAAAATTGGGTGCAACATCTACTCGAAAATGTATATGGTTTAGAAAGTTCATAGTAACTGGTAATTGGTGATGAGTTACTGGTTATTATCAGCTACTAAATTCTAGATTCTAACTACTATTATTCAACAGTTAAACATATAGTATATGGTTGAGATAGAAAGTCCCGGAAGGGTGAAATATTGGTAATCCGGGGCAGCGCCCCGGGAAGAAGAAACTCATATAATTACGCACCACGCTCTGACAATAATCAGGGTAAAAGTATACCTGGTGCGTAAGTGGGACAAATCTTATAGCACGGAACATTCCTCCGTTAGTAGAACTACACTGCAATTTAAACACCCCCTGTTTTCTCTTCTCCAGAAGGGGAAAGTTACATTGATTGACCTTTTAAATCTGACAAGAAATAATTTTGTCCTAAACTAAGTAAAGTTTCCTCTTGAGAGGAGATTTAGAGGTGTGTAATTGAAGACACTCCTACTATATTCTAACTTCTAGCTTCAAACTTCATACTTCCAGCTTCTAGCTTAAAAATTCTAACTTCAACAATTAAACCATACCAATACATTCATCCGGTAACCTATAGTTTATACTATATCATTTTATTTTTAAAAATGCTGCTCTATTCTCCTTTGTTTTTATTAATTTGATGAAGAAATCAATTCATACAATTAAAATGAAACCCTTACTTAAAAGTAACACTGTGAAAATTATCGTTCTGATAATAATGTGCTTAACTCTTTCCTTACAGGCTAAATGTCAAACCGATAAGAATGAAGCTAAGATTCAAATGCTGAAGGATAAAATTGCCCTTGCAGAATTAAAAGTTGCCGCAGCCGAAGAAAAACTGGCAAAGGCTGACTCGCTGGTTACCTGCGGTGAAGCAAGTATCAGCGAAGCAGAAGAACGTTTTGACCAATTGGAAATTGAAAGAAAGGAACTGGATAAAAAATTTAAGATTGAGTCAAAAGACCTTAAAAAGCTAACCAAATCAGATGATGAGAAAATTGTAACGGACGCCGAAACTGATCTGGAAGCATTGATAGATAAATACGAGGATGACTTAGAAGCACAGGAAGCAGAAATCAAGGTATTAACAAAGAAAGCCACCAAAGGCCAGTCGAATATGCAGAAAGGTTCTGAACTTCAAAAGTCTGCCGGCGAAAAACTAAAAGAAGCACAGGAATCTCTGGAACTGGCTAAAGAAAAATATGAGGCATTTGTTAATTCTTTGAAGGAGGGAAAAGAAGAATAAACTCATTTACCAATATGAAATATAAGAACAGCCCTGGTTAAAAATCCCCCGGACAAGGTAGTTAGCCCGGGAGTATAGACACATGTTTGAACTTTGCTACCTAAAGATCAGGATACTGTTGAATGCTTATAATTAATCAATCTTATTATTGCAACTTGATGTTATGTTATTTGGTGTTTATTCGATTTAGTGGAATTTCCTCTGGCAAAAAAACATAAGCTCTAATTTTTACAAAAGAACTTAACAAATCACTTCATAATTACGTATCCATAACAAAATATTCACAAATTTAATTTTAAAACTGCCATTAATCCTTTATTAATCCTTTTTTAACGACTCTTGTTAAATTTGTCTGCCGTTTGACCAAATTTTTAAATGATAAAAAAAATTACCCGTATCTTAAGCGCTCAGTGTTTATGTTCGGTACATTTGAATAACAAATAAATGATGAAAAAAAGCACCCGAAAGTCTGTTTCTCTGTCACTATCTCTCTTGCTATTACTGTTAACCCCCTTCTTAGTTCATGGTCAGGATAATTTACATTACGAGAACATTTTTAGTACAGGGGATGCATGCAGGTATATTGTTCCTGATCACGATATCGGAACAACCTGGATTGAAACAGGCTTTGACGATGCAGGCTGGCTTGAAGGAATTACCGGAATAGGATATAACGATGATGATGACAATACTATAATTGAGAGTGGCGCTTACAGCGTATATATAAGGCAGGAATTTACCGTTGCCGATCAGGAGATTATTAAATTACTGGTTCTTGACATGGATTATGACGATGGTTTTGTTGCTTACCTTAATGGTTCGGAGGTGGCAAGGGCTAACGTTGTTGATCCAATATCATGGAATATGGAACTTGGAATTGACCACGAAGCCGGTATGTATAGTGGAGGACGTCCTGAACGCTATATAATAAGTGAAAGTGAAATTCAAAGTCTTCTTACTACAGGAGTAAACGTTTTGGCGGTTGAAGTGCATAATGTGGGCCCTGGATCATCCGATCTTTCTTCAAACATCTTTCTTCATGCATATATCGATTCCGGGGAAACGATTTACAGAGAGGTGCCGGAATGGTTTTGGGAACCTGTTAGTTATTCCGATTTTAATTTGCCGTTGATGGTCATCAATACCAATGGTCAGACAATTGTCGATGATCCGAGGATCGTTGCTGATATGAATCTGATCTGGAATGGTGTGGGGAGCGTTAATAACAGCACAGATCCTCCCAATGAATATTCCGGCAGGATAAGTATTGAGATCAGGGGTGAATCGTCACAACAGTTCGAAAAAAAATCTTATAGCATCGAATTGCAAAATGCAGACGGAACAAATAATAATGTTTCAATTCTGGGATTACCCCCTGAAAATGATTTCATACTGAATGGTCCGTACAGCGATAAAACAATGATTCGCAATGTTCTTACCTATCATCTTTATAATCGTATGGGAAGCTGGGCCCCCCGCACCCGTTATATAGAGTTGTTGATCAACGATGACTACAGAGGTGTATATATCCTGATGGAAAAAGTGAAAAGAGATGACAACAGGGTTGATATCAGGAGCCTTACGCCTGAAGATGTCACAGAAGCCGATATTTCCGGGGGTTATATTTTGCGCCGCGATAAAACTACCGGCCTGAACAGTTATGAATACTGGACATCACCTGTTGAACAGATCTATTTTGAGCAGATGGTCTATCAGTATTTCGATCCTAAGTACGAGGAACTCACTGAACAGCAAAGGCAGTATATTAAAAATTGGATGGAAGAGTTTGACGAGATGATGTCGGGAAGTTCATTTGCCGACCGCGAAACAGGTTACTGGTCATTTGTCGAAGTGGGTTCTTTTGTTGACATGATTATTTTGAATGAGCTTTCAAAAGAAATAGATGCATATATGTTTAGCACATATTTTTATAAGAACAATATTAGAGATGGAGGAAAGCTGGTTGCCGGCCCGCCATGGGATTATAACCTTTCTTACGGAAGTGTTGATTATGGCTTTGGTGAAAATGTACCTTATTATTACGACTGGGTATATAATCACTGGGGAAGAGTGTACTGGTATAACCGCCTGATGGAAGACCCGGTGTTTGAGAATAAGGTTTTTTGCAGATGGGAATTGTTAAGAAGCTCATACCTGGCAGATGAATATGTCGAATATATGATTGACAGCTGTGTAAGTTTTATGGGAGAAGCCGTTGAAAGAAATTTCAACCGGTATCCTATTCTTGGTGTGTATGTATGGCCAAACAGGTATATCCCCGAAACTTATGGAGAAGAGATAACAAATCTCAGAACCTGGGTTTTGAATCGCCTCGACTGGATAGATACACAATGGTATGGTCAGTGTATAACCAACCCGGTGTCTCATGAGCTTATTTCATATACAGATGCACAATTTAAAGTCTATCCGAATCCTTCCGATTTCAGAAATATCCATATATATGTTGATCTGCTTTCGGATGAATTGCTAATAAGTCTTGAGCTGTATGATATAAATGGCAGGCTTATCGAACAGATAATTGAAGTGTCGCCAAAACAGGGGCAGTATCATTTTGAATTTGCTGATCATTCTGCATTGCCCGATGGTATTTATGTTTGCAGAATAGTTGGTGATTCGGGTATTTTGTTTATAACAAGTCTTGTTAAAACATCAAACAGGTAAATTATTCCTAAACCTGTTGTGCAATTAGTCAAAATATAAAATTGATTTTATAAAATTTGGTTTTCCTGTGGCTTCATGGGAAGTTATTAATAACCACTAAAACACGAAAACACAAACCTGCCTGTTTATAAACCGAACAGGCGGGGAATCATAAAAACTCATATTATGGAATTCAAAGTGTTAAATAAATGACTTATTGAGAATGTAAAAATCATTTTATATAAAATGTTAATCGCTCATCAGGTTTTTCATTAATCTTTAAGTATTAAACAGAGACAGGTTTTTACAAATATTTCAACAACTCATATATGTGTAAATACTCTCAAAAACTTATACCTTTGGATATATATCTCTTTACAAGAATAGTCTCTCAAAAAATTTTTTCAAGTAACTGGAGAAATAAAGAGTAAATTAAAAATCATTTTAGTACGTTGTGAACAATAATTCAAATACGCTTTCCCGGTTATTAAACGAAAAACTGAGATTATTTCTGACTATCAGTTTCGGTGTATTTCTGTTTATCCTTTTTTTCCAGCCTTTTCAGATTGAAAGGTTCGACTTTAACGATAGTTTACTTTTCGTAGGCGGATTCGGTGCTATGGTATTCATATTATTAATATTGGTAAGGCTTATTTATCTGTTAATAGTTGGAACTAATAATCAGGGTGAATTCGAACCTGTAAGAGCTTATCTGAGCGATTTTATTTTTCTTTCTTTATGTTCTGTTGCATTCGCTTTTTACTTAAGGTATGTAGGTTCAGTTTCTTTATCATTTTACAATATATTTAAGGTTGTATTGATTAGTCTGGCTCCGGTAATTGTCCTGCGTATATTCGAAAGAATTCAGGATCTGATAGATCAAAACAAATCACTTATTGCTGAAAAGAAGGCAATGCAGAAGCAGGTAGAAAAATATGAAGAGGACAATCTAAACAAATCCCTGGAGTTTGTATCGGAAAACAGTTCAGAGAATTTGACCTTTTTGGTAGCTGAAGTCGCTTTTGTCAAATCTGCCGATAATTATGTGGAAATAGTTTATAAGGAAGAAGATACATTCAAAAAGAAACTCATTCGAAACACTTTAAAAAATGTCGAGGTCCAGTTGAAACAGTACTCGAATTTTATTCGTTGTCACCGCACCTGCATTGTAAATATTCATTATATCGAAAAGCTTAACAGTAATTATGGCAGCCATTGGATTACCATAAAGGATTATAATTACAAAATACCAGTATCCCGCCAGTACCTGTTAAAACTAAAAGAAGCTTTTTAACAGGGGCGAATGCCATTCGTAACTGAGTTTTATCATTTATCCCAATCTTCTTTTGTTTACCCCGCAACGGCGTTGATTAGTCCCTCTTTTTCTCCAGTGATGAACTATCGAACTAATTTTGCTTCATATTAATAAGAAGTGGGATTATGAAAATATTACTGGTATACCCGAAATATCCGGATACATATTGGGGATTTAAGCATGCATTGAAGTTTGTATCAAAGAGATCGGCAAATATTCCGCTGGGTATTTTAACTGTTGCTTCGATGCTTCCTGGTGACTGGAAGAAAAGATTTACCGACCTGAATGTTTCAAAGCTTGATGATCAAGATATCGTTTGGGCAGATTATGTGTTTATAAGTGCTACATCGATCCAAACGGAATCGGTAAATCAGATCATTAAAAAATGTAAGGCATTTAACACTAAAATTGTAGCAGGCGGGCCGTTATTTACGGAAGAATTTGAACAATATAGCAACATTGAGCATTTAATACTGAACGAAGCAGAAATAACTCTGCCGGCATTTATTAACGATCTTGAATTGGGACAACCAAAAAATATTTACCAGACAAAGCTTTTTGCTGATATCACAAAAACCCCGATACCGGATTATCCCCTGGCAGACATTAGTAAATATGCTACTGCCGGTATTCAATATTCAAGGGGTTGCCCTTACGACTGCGAATTCTGCGATATAACAGCTCTTTTTGGAAGAAAAGTGAGAACAAAGTCATCTGAACAGATAATAGCAGAACTCGATCAGTTATTTGAAATAGGATGGAAGGGCAGCGTATTTTTTGTTGATGATAATTTTATCGGGCACAAAAAGAAACTGAAGAACGAATTGCTTCCGGCAATGATAAACTGGATGGAGCTGCACAGTTATCCTTTTATATTCATGACAGAAGCTACAATAAACATGGCCGATGATGTTGAGCTAATGGATATGATGGTGCGTGCAGGTTTTAATAAAGTTTTCATAGGCATTGAAACACCCGAAGAAAGTTGTCTGGCAGAATGCAATAAGAAACATAATAATAATAGAAACCTTATTGGCTCTGTACAGGCAATACAACAGCATGGCATTGAAGTTACTGCGGGTTTTATAGTGGGTTTTGATAACGATCCTCCGAATATCTTTCAGCGCCAGATCGACTTTATCCAGCAAAGCGGAATTATTACTGCTATGGTTGGACTTCTGAATGCACCGCGATTATCGAAACTTTATAAACGATTATCGGGCGAAGGCAGAATTCTTAATAAATTCAGTGGTGATAATACCGACTATTCAATGAATTTTATACCTGCTATGGATAAAGATGAGCTTATTGTCGGGTACAAAAAGATAATCCATGATATATATTCAGGCAAATTCTATTATAAAAGAACGCTGGGTTTTTTAAAACACTATAACCCTCCGTTCATGGAGAAATTAACTTTCAACAGACTAATGGCTTTTTTTAAATCGGTGTTGTTAATCGGTATACTGAAAAAAGACAGAAAATATTATTGGAACTTAATTCTCTGGAGTTTGTTTAATAAACCTAAAATATTTCCACTGGCAGTTACATACAGCATTTATGGCTATCATTTCCGTAAGGTTTTCGGAAATATTAATTAACAAAAAAATAAATAATACTGATTTATATGAAAAGGAGTAATGTGAAATTTTCGGTGCAGCTTAAACCGGAATTTATTAATGAACTAAGATCACGGGTAAAAGAATACTTTGAAACAAACAAGTTATCGAAATATGGGAACGTAAACCTTGTATTGAAAACACTATTTATGTTGGCAGTTTATCTGGTACCTTACGCTTTAATGATGTCAGGTATAGTAACTTCATTACCCTTAATAATTCTTTGCTGGATCATTATGGGAGCAGGGGTAGCAGGAATTGGCATGGGGTTTATGCACGATGCAAACCATGGTACATATTCAAAAAACAAGAATACAAACAGATGGATAGGTTATTCATTGTATCTTATAGGAGGGTTTCCCCCGACATGGCAGCACCAGCATAATGTAATGCACCACGGGTTTACAAATATAGAAGGCCATGATGAAGATATTAACCCTATCGGAATACTCAGGCTGTCACCTCATAAACCACTTCTCAAAATACATAAATACCAGCATTGGTATGCCTGGTTTTTGTACGGATTAATGACCCTGATGTGGACTACAACAAAGGACTTCAGTCAACTACTCAGGTATAAAAAGGAAAAGATTGTTTTAGGAAAAAACGAAACCTATGGTAAATTAATCACAAAACTTATCATCACAAAAGTTTTTTATTATATCGTCATGCTGGCCCTGCCTGTTATGATCTTACCTGTTGCGTGGTATTGGGTTGTTATATCCTTTTTGGCCATGCATTTCACCAGTGGGTTTATTCTGGGTACGGTATTTCAGACCGCGCACGTGGTACCAACTTCGGAATACCCGCTACCCGATGAAGCAGGTGAAATGAACAATAACTGGGCCTTACACCAACTGTTAACAACCTCTGATTTTGCCCCGAAAAATAAGGTTCTTTCCTGGCTTATCGGCGGATTAAATTTCCAGGTCGAGCATCATCTGTTTCCCAATATAAGCCATGTACATTATCCGAAAATTTCACATTTTGTAAAAGAACTTACAGCTAAATACCGGTTGCCTTATCATGTACAACCTGGTTTTGTTGCGGCTGTGGTTAGTCATGGCAGAATGCTGAGATATTTAGGGAGGAATTAAAATTATAAATTCTCAGGCAGGTTTTCTTCTCAAGAATGGCGAATTGAGAGAGTATCCGGGAAACGAATATCACATTATTGTAATGATCATAGGAAAAGTTAACATGGTGCACAAATATACCGGGATATGATCATAATTACCTTGGTTAAACAATAGTCTGTGATTTATTGATATAGGGTGACATAACAAGATTGTTAAGTTACATTGCAAATTCGGGAATTGACACTACAGGATTTTGCACAAAAACAGATATTTCACAACTATATTGGAAGTCTCGACAATAATAGTTAAACAGATTGATTATGTTTTAAGGATTTTTGAGTGCAGAATGTTGAGGGTGTGATAGCCTTAAAAAGGCGTAATCGTGTTTTTTAATAATATCACTTGACTTGAATACAATATTCAATTACATTTGAAAAGTTAGGGGAAAGGATTGTAAGTTATAAGTAACTCTGGATCTCTTTGTCATTCAATAAAGAATGAAATATAATTTTAGTAAGTATACTTTCAACTGGTTAAGGCAACATTGCAACTAACAAACCCATCATAAATTAAAACCTGCACAAAATGAAACCAGGAAGTACTTTATTCATCATTGTATTTACAGTTATTTCAGTAATAACTGGTTATTCACAATCGGAAATCAATCTGAACTATTTTGAATCTCACAAGGACCTTGGCGGAGAGATAAAACTCGTTAATTCGGTTATCAGGGAAGAAGGGGAAATCACCTATCAGATTTTTAACATCCTGTCATATGATAATGGCAATTATTACGTGAATGCCTGGGTCATGGGCGTTGAGATTGATTCGGAAGGAAGCGAAAAATTCCTGGAATACGATTACTATGTGAATGATATAAAACAGGAAGAAAAGCTTGTTCCGGAAAAAAATAACTGGCACAATGCAGCATTAAGAGATGTTAATGGAAAAGAAAAAAAGTCATTTAAGCTTAAAAAAGGAATGAACCGGATTGCATTTTCGTGCCCATCCCCCGAAGTTCCGGGAATTGAATTCATCAGGCTTTCAAAAAAACCTTCAGACTCAGAAATACCTGAA
>JAFGOZ010000540.1 GCA_016926235.1 Bacteroidales bacterium
ATCGAGGGTTCTCAGAACCCTATCAACCTGTTCAACATACGCCTTGACAAACGACAACATTTCGCCAATCAACATTTTCCTCCCTCCTGATGAATATTACTTGACAGAGAACTTATCAGAATACCATAAATGCTGCAAGGAAAACATTCGCCCATTCACATAGAAACTGTGAAATTCCTGGGGTTCAATGATAACATGGGTATAAAAAGCCTGGTCTGGGTTTTATTTGTGGTAGTAAACGCGGTTGGGTTGTTTGTCTATGCTGTCTTGGCTGAGCAAGCCCCGGTACCTGAGCAGAATAGCTCGAAATGTGAGGGGATCGTACCACAGAATGTTGAAATTCGCGTTCAACGCCTGACCAATGCTGAACTCCCTTCCTGGACAGGACAGATTTTCGCGCTGGCCGATGGCAAGCCGGCGGCCGCCGTCTCATCAGAAATGCCTTGTCAGCAGCTTGAGGTTGGGAATTACGTGTTGATGCTGCATTTCCAAGAAACACTGCCCGAAATAGAAACGCTGCGCCCGTTTACCTTTTCAATCTCTGCAAACCACAAAACCATCTTCACGCTCCAGATTGGTAAATCAGAAGAACCGGAAATGGAATACGACGTGGTGCGCACCGGCGCGGATTTCATCGAAACTGACCCGCGTCGCGGCCGCGATTACGTGAATTTCGAACTTCCCAAAGATCAGCCTGAATTGTGCATGGACAGGTGTAAAAAGGATCCAAATTGCGACGCCTATTCCTACGGGAGTTCACCAGGCGCGCCCGCTGCCCGCTGCTGGCTCATCCACGGCGCAGCCGTGCCCCGGCCGGCCCCACACGGCGTTTCCGGCGTGATTACAAGAGATGCATCGCCGTCATATCAGGTGATAATCACTACTGAGCAAGCAGAGTAATTGGATGCTATACTAAAGTGTTGTCGCCATGTGAAAAAATACTTCTGTGTAAAGAAAATTGACTATGGAAATAGATAAAAACCATATAACACTCGATACATTCTTGCAAAAGCATGCATGGAAATTTTTGATTATCAGCATGCTTTGTGTTATAAGTTTCTTGTATGGTCTTCCTCATCTTCTTTGGCTGAATGAAATGGATTGGGAATATAAAGATACTATTTTCATCACATCCTTTCAAGCCGTTGATGCATATTATTATACAGGACAATTACGAGAAATTTATGATGGTAATTACTTTTTCTCAAATTCGTATTTGTTTGAGCATAGGAATACCACTATGCCAATATGTCCTCTTTTCCCTCTTTATACTGCTGTTTTTTTAGGAAAACTTCTCGATATACACGTACAATATTTGTTGATACTGATGGATTTTACTCTACCCCCTTTAATTTTTCTTCTTTCATATAGTTTGCTTTATACGATCATTTCGAGGCGTTATACTTCAATTTTAGGAGCTTTTTTACTCACCGTCATTCCGCATATTTTCAAAACAGATGGGTTACTCTCAACACTATTTCATCTGTTAGAAAAAGGATTTACACTGCCTATTTTTAATAATGCTCATTGTTATCATTGTTTTTCAAGACCAATTAATCCTCAACTAACTTATAATTTCTTGCTAGCCGCTCTTGTGTTTTTTTTTAAAGGGATCAAGACAGGAAAAATAAGATTTTTTATCTTTTCTTTCCTCTGTGGTATCATGACTTCATACTCGTATGTCTATTTCTCTACATATTTATATGTTTTTTGGGGGGTATGGATTATTTTCGCTGTGATATTACAAGCAGAGTATTTTCATCTAAAAGAAACTACGGTAGTATTCAGTTTAACCGTTATATGTTCTCTTCCATTCTGGTTTTTAGTATTTAGTTTTCAGGACAAAGAACTTTCTCAGATGGCAGTGATGATAAAAGATCATTCCCCAATCTTGAATCGCCAAATTTTTTTCACACTTGCAATTTGTTTTGTTATAAGTGTTTGTCTTGTCAAAAAATACATTACGCCTCTTAAAGGAATACCAGCTTTGGCTTTGTTGTTAAGCGGGGTCATTTGCTTTGAACAGCATGTGATCACAGGTATCCATGTACTTCCATGGCATTATGATGTCTTTGTGATTCCCCAATCGATCTTGTTAGCTGTTTTTATTGTCATTGGAGACATTCAAAGACGTATTGCTCTCAGATGGAAAAAAAATTATGTTCCTTCATTTTTCATCTATAATGGCATCATTCTCACGGTTGTGGGCATACTCTCTCGTCCTGCTTTCATAACTCGTTATTTTAGTCCTGATGGAATCTTAACAGATGCTTTCCAAAAATTCCTTGAAGCGCTTCATTGGCTTGGTATAATTTGGGGGTTAATATTTTTAGTTAGTGGACTATTCCTAAAAAAGCATTTTTGCTTGTCGAACATTACTGTCAATTCATTGTCGTTGTATTTTAAACGTTTTCAGAATCTTTCCCAAACGTTTCTTACATGGGGCAGACTCCTCATTTATAGCCTGTGTATTTTATATATTATTTGTGATATTGGCATAACCCAATATCAAAGATATCAATCGTTTACAAAACCAAAATTTTCATACCTACAGCAATTATTGCCGGCAATCGTCTGGATCAATGAACACCTAGAGAGGGAATCTGTTTTTTTAGGCAGCACAAACTATTCAGGGACGAATGCCATTATCACCACATACACCTCCCATTACGTTTATGTTGAGCAATATGCACAATATTATACTGTCCCCTTGATGGAAGAAATTATGGATAGACTGTATAATTTAATGTATTTTAGTGGAGTGATCTCAAAGGAAAATTTTCAGCATTTTGTAGAAAAAGAAACGAGAAACAGACCATTTGGAGGGGCATTTCAACCTGATTTTCAGCAATATCAGAAAAAAATAGGCAAAGATATCTATACGGAACTGAAAAAATACCATGTAGATTATTTGTTTTACGGACCGGATGAACGGAAAAGTTTTAACCTTGCCCCTGAAACCTATCCCTTTTTACAAAAAGTGTATAGTGATGAACATGTAGCTATCTATCGAATTTTGTGAGGTCGTTATGCTAAGGCGGATCTATTCTATTTTCTTAAACCAGAAACCATTGCTGTGGAAATTACTGCTGATTGTGCTAGCTCTCATAATCGGCTTACTCTATGGTACCGCTCATATTGCTTTAATGCAAGACAGGGGGTGGGATTATAAAAATACGATTTTTATTACCTCTTTTGAAGCCTGGGATGCTGAGCATTACATCGCACAAATTCGAGAAATTTATGAAGGAAACTATTGGCTTTCCAACGCGTATATCGCAGAATACAAAAATACCAGCCTCTCAAAATGGCCCCTTTTTCCTTTGTATCTCTCCGCATTTTTGGGAAAAATCTTTCGAATTCCTCCTCATCTTCTACCTGTAGTGATGGATGTTGTGCTGCCTTCCGTCATATTTCTGCTGGCATACCATTTTCTTCAAACGATAAGTTCCATGAAAAGCATCTCTTTATTGGGAGCCTTTGTTTTCTCCACCATTCCCCATATTGGCAGAATTGAATTATTCCCATTAATTGCTTTTCGGATTATGAGTGCGGGATTCAGTCCATCAATCTTTCGTGAGGCACATTGTTGTTATGGTTTCACAAGAACAATAAACCCTCAATTAACGTACATTTTTCTGCTCGCTTCTCTGTTTTTTTTTACAAAGGGGATGGGTACACTCAAGCATAAACATTTTGTTTTTGCATCAATCTTCGGAATATTTACCTCATATTCTTATGTCTATTTTTCTACATATCTTTATGTTTTTTTAGGAATTGGGGCTATCCTCTCTTTTCTATTAAAAGAGCGAGCCTGGTTTTGGAGATATCTCATTGTATTAGGAAATATTCTTATGTTTTCAATACCATTCTGGTGGTTGGTTTTTCGATCGTCGAATGCTGAATTAAGCCAAATGTCATGGATGCTCATCAGTCATATCCCAATTCTCAATGCTCAGGTTGGATTAATGGTCATTCTTTGTACAGGCGTTTTCTTCTGCCTATACAAACGATATATAATGGCGATGCCGGGAATTGTGATATTTTCTTTATTGATAAGTGGAGTTCTTTGTTTGAACCAGCATGTGTTTACCGGTTTATATGTCCAGCCCAATCATTATATGTTACATACGATTCCTCAGGCAACAATTCTCGCAATGACTCTATTGGTTACAGAAATCCGCAGAGAATTTTCGTTCAGAATCATTTCATTCTATTCATGTTGTGTCTATGGAGGAATAGTGTTCGTATTTGTCGGTATTTGCTTGCATCCAAAAATTATTGCTTCTTATTTGAGTTCAGATGGAGTTTTAACCCTTGAATTGACATCACTTTTGAATCTGCTGTGCTGGGGTGGAATTGCATCTGGGATTTGTTTAATCGCGGCAGGGAAAATTTTTGGTGATTTCAAGAGGTTGACAAAATTACTCACGGGTATAAAAAAATCATATTATGTTCCTTTGAAAATCATTGCTGTTACAGGCTGTATTTCCTATATTGTGTGGGATGTCAAGACCGCCCAACTTTGGATATACCGGGAACATCTTCTCAGTCAATTTGCTTATTTTCAACAATTGTCCCCAGCATTACAATGGTTAAATCTCCATACAGAAAAAGAATCGGCAGTAGTATGTGATCCTGATAGTCATTCGACTTCTGGTCTTATTACGATTTATACCCACAACAATGTGTATGTCTCAGAATTTTCTCAATACTATGCTGTTCCTCCGCTAAACGAACTTCAAGAACGATACCAGAATGTCATATATCTTATGGGCATGTCTTCCTGGCAGGACATTAAACCATTTATACCAAGCCAATTATGGGATAATTTTGAAACATATCAGAAAAAGTTAGTAAAAGACGTATATACAGAATTGAAAAAATATCAGGCTGATTATTTGTTTTATGGTCCTAATGAACAAAGATATTTTAAAGTCGATCCCGAAACGACCTATCCCTTTTTAAAAAAGATCTATGATGATGGGATCGTGGAAATTTATTATATCATGTAAGACCGCTTATAGAAAAGTTATGGCTCTGAATCAAGTAAATGATACTCGATCAGGAATTCAAAAACTGTTTGGGCGACAAGTGCGTTTCCTTCCGCAGTATAGTGACAATCATCAAGGAAATATTGTTTGGTTTTCGGGACTTTCATCTCAAGATCAATCAATGGCACCTGGTGTTGTTCTGCAACCATCTTTGTCGCTGCGTTAAAGAGATTCATTCCCCTTTCCATGGAACGGACATTCGGATAGGCTTTATTCACGGCGCAATTCATTTTTGAAAGCCATAGGCTCTTCAATTCTTCTTCATCAAGTCCTTCTCGATATAAAAACGGTTGCGTTGCTAACACCAATTTTACGTCATCGTTTTTCATAATTTCAACAAAGGCCTTCATATTTCTTGTGAATGCTCCCAAGCTTGGAAAATCATAAACGTCTATACTTTCCAACTCAGGAATGTTATCAAAGACTCTGAGATCAGAATATAAAATCACATTGAAAAAATCGATCATATAGAGTTTGATGTTAATCAGCGGCTCAAGGGTGCCTTTTCGGTCGAAATGTTGCAAAACCATAGAGGCCATTGGTCCCCAAAAATGGGAATAATCTGACTGGAAATCACCAACTGTAAATTTTTCAGAAGCAAACGAACGATATAGGTCATTAATTCCGTGCCAAAGAATTATTAAATCAGGTTGAAAATCTTTGATTTTAAAAAGATATTTAATAACCGAATGTTGGGAACTATGCCAGGAAGCCCCTGCATTGAGCACCTCAATTTTACGATCAGGGTAGCATTGTTTTAACAAACGCTCCAATATCCTGACATGGCTTTTTTCAAATGATACCCCCCATCCAAATACGGTTGAGCCGCCGATAACAAAGATTCTGAAAACATCCTGAGATTTTTCTTTTTTGATTTCATCGCCCCGAAAGCCAAAAGAATTGATGTGTGAACCTTTATCGTACTTATTAAGTTGATTTTGTAAAAAAGGATGAGCGTCATAGATGGCATAATGATTCATTTCCCGCTTTGCATTCATCCTGAGAAACAGTTCAAATGGCAAGCAACAGCAAATAAAGAGAAAACCATAAAAAACGATTTTATGAATAGAGTTTATCTTCACCGTTTTTCCATTTTGTAGAGTAATAATCAATGGTGCTAGTTTTAGAGAGTAAACTCACAAATAGACAGTTCAAGAAATCCATGTTCGTCAGGAGTAAAACCATGCCATTG
>JAFGOZ010000541.1 GCA_016926235.1 Bacteroidales bacterium
GCAAATATACACTCATATTTCAACAGGTGGAGCCAATCAAATAAGAAGCCCCCTGGACGATTTGGAATTGTAATAGGTATTATATAACTATACATGAAAATAGATCTTAACAACCATCAAATAAACGCTGCCCATATATATAATATAGACGAACTTCCCCAAAAAAAGTTCGTCTACACTAATGTTATAGCGCATTTTAAAAAGACGAACATGCTACAAAGATTCTATTGTCCATGCTGTGGATATGATACGATGAAGGAAGAATCCCCAGGGACGTATGAGATTTGTTCAATTTGCTTTTGGGAAGATGACCCTATACAATTTAGTGACCCAGATTATGAAGGCGGTGCAAATCGAGTTTCATTAAAAGAGGCTCAGATAAATTTCGAGAATTTTGGAGCATGTGAAAAAGACATGATTAAAAATGTGATTAAACCGGACAGACTTATAAACGGAATCCTCAATGGAAACTAAAATAAGATATATTGAGCTAAAAACAGGATTCTCAGATAGAGGACCAGCTTGGATTGGGAAAGTTGAATTCTCAAAATCAAGACAGACAATTTACTTTAATGGTAAAGCATTTAAACGAATGACCGGAACAGGATTTGCATATTCTGATTCTGCAAATTATTACGATTTGGAAGAGAAACAAGGTTATTGGATTTCAGGAGTTAAGAAAAATGGACAAGACAGACATTGGGCAGGTGGAGGCAAAATAATGATTGATAAAACTATAATTGAGGATTATCTTAAAATAGTTGATTTTGATACTCTTGACCCAGCTAAATATGAACTGATTGATATTGAGCCGACGGACAAAAAGAAATTCAACGAGATTGAAAATAGAAATATTGAATAAAAAAAACGCGCTATAACACCCGGTCATACGCAATTGCCGGGCACTGCGGTTGCTAATGTTCGTTCTTTTACTTATCTTTCGGGTAACACGACAGGTGAGCGCCTTGAAACGGCAACTGCGCATACCGGTCACCGTTGTGCGCAATGCAAAAGAGAAAAAAACCAACATCGAAAAATATATGAAACTGATTTTATTTCAAATTTTGGCTCTAATAGTTATTTGCTGCGGACCAAATACTATGGAAACTCAAAAAAAGATCGATCTAAAAGCATCTGATGCAGAGATAGCGATAAAATTTTTAAATGACTATATTGCCTTTTGTAATAACATAAAATCTAATAATAATTTGTTTCAATGGATTCATGACAATGCTTTATTGACTGCTAAATTCAAAGAGACACATAAGAAGATAATTGAAGATGCTGAGAAGGTAGATCCTGAATTGGGTCTGGGTTTTGATCCAATTTTTGATGCTCAAGATTATCCAAGTGGTTTTGTAATTAAGAGTATAGATAATGCTGGATTCGTAACCTTACAGGGCAAAGATTGGCAAGATTTTATTGTTACTGTAAAACTTGTTTACATAGACAACAATTGGTTCGTTGACGGAGCCGGAATCATTAATATTCCAAAGGACAAACAAGCAAGACGATAAAAAAAATGCACAGCGCACAACATGCGGTCATACGCAATTGCCGGGCACTGAGGTTGCTAAAGTTCGTTCATTTGCCTATCTTTCGGGTAACCCGAAAAGTAAGCGCCCAGAAACGGCAACTGCGTATACCGCCACCGTTGTACACTATTTAACAAAAAATGCGACTCATAATATTCATAATATTATTATTGATTCCTGTTCTGTCATATAACCAGGAAATTCAAAAAAGTGATAGTATAATCATTTTTGTTTACGATTTAACTAACATGAAGACTTATTATTCTTCAGTTGATATTTCACCATGGGAAACTTTAAAGGACAGTGGAGCATTCAATGCAAATGGTTTTAAGGACGGACTTTGGATTGAATATCCAATAGATTCTTCTCTTCTTTTTTCAACAATAAATATCAGAAATGATTCTAATAGGTCTGAAGTATTAAAACCTGATATTATAAAAGAGATCGGTTCGTATTCAGCTGGTAAAAGAGAGGGAATATGGACTATTTATACTTACGATAAGGTTTTTAGGAGAAAAGAAAGAACATGGGAATTGTATAAAACTATTGAATATAAAGACGGTGTAAAGGAAGGTAAAGAGATTATGTACTTTCCATGGGGTGAACCAATGACAGTCATAACAAATATTGAAAATGCTCCTATTGGATTAACATCTTATTACGCAGGGGGAAAAGTTCAAAAGGTAATAAAGAAGCGAGGCAAAAAAGCTATTACTATAAGCTTCGATGAAAAAGGAAAAAGAATCGATAAAGAGATTAATAAATAAACGGTGTACAACATGCGGTCATACGCAATTGCCGGGCCGAGGGGTTGCCAATGCCTGTTCACTTGGCTACCTTGCGAGTAATACGACAAGTGAGCGCCCAAAAACGGCAACTGCGCATACCGCAAAACGTTAGTGGCAAGGCAAAAAATTCACTCACATTGACAACTAAATGAAAAATTTCGATCAGATTGAAAAAGAGTTTTTTGAGATAAATGAAGAAGACAACTCTTCAATTGTAAAATTCTATTATGACAATGAGACCTACTTTGCTTCGACTGAATTAAACGATAAATCGATCGGGCATAAAAATCTGTGGATGTTATCGATGATAATCAATTCTGCTGATAAACAAAAAGAATATAGATTGGCAAATAAGATCGCAAAGACTACAATTTCTGATTATAAAAAGTATTCATTACATAATAATTATGATTTAAAATCAGATACTATTTACAAATCAATGATTTATAATGTTGCGATTGATAATTTTAATAAAAAAAGATATTATTGGGCGACTAAGTATTTTGGTGATTCTGTAAATCTTGATAAAGATAATTTTATACTCGTTGACTTTTATAATGAATCAAAATATAGATTTATAAAGAACACAAGTCGATTTTTTGGATTGATCGGTTTGTTTTTCTTGATAATAAAATATTTTGCTATTTTGATACTTGATATAAATAAAATGAGCACGATTGTATTTGGATACATAGGGGCAGTATTATTATTAGGATATGGAATAATAGAAATGACAATAAAAAAGCCCAGCCACTAACAAGCGGTCATACGCAATTGCCGGGCCGAAGGGTTGCTATTGTTGGCTCATTTTGTCATCTTTCGGGTAACACGACAAGTTAGCGCCCTGAATTGGCAACTGCGCATACCGCCAGCCGTTATAGCCAATGCTAGAACGTGCAAAACATTAAACTGATTATTAAAAATGGGAACTTGGGGAACAGCAATTTCATCGAATGACA
>JAFGOZ010000062.1 GCA_016926235.1 Bacteroidales bacterium
AATTTGAGTCAAGGGCATTTAATGCAGCAGGAACTGAAGTTCTTGTTTCACTTTCGGTGCCTGCGAAATTTACAGAAGCCACATAATAGGTTTGTGAACTACCCTGATAAACAACAAGTAAACTATCTGACTTATTATTTATGGTTTGGGTTCCAGGTATATCTTCTATATACCAAACGTATCTTACTGCTGAATCAGGACAATTGTTATATGGCCCTTTAACTTTAAGAATCTGAGGACCTGCACCAAATCTTAATCCTTCTATAGTTACTAAAGGTGAAGTAGGTGCTACTTTGATCGCATCGTCAAAATCAACATAAAATTGTCTTGTTTCAAAACAACCATAAATATCGCTTACGGTGACCGAATAATATCCAGTATCAAGAGAAATTATATCTTGAACAAGAATATCGTTTGACCATAAATATTCATAAGTAGATGCAATCCAGGTAATATTGGAAGTTGGATAAATTTGTCCATGTATGTTTTCATTTGTTGTATTATTAAATATTGAATCCTGGTTATGTTCATCCATCGGATAATAAGCAAGTAATCCACTTTCAGATCCTAATAAAGGTATCTTCATGCTGTCTGTAATATTTTCCTTGGTTCTGGATCTGTTCCAAATACGCACATCTTTTATATTGCCCCAAAAATATTCCCTGGATGAATTTGGATGAATTCCTTTTTTACCAATATAAAGAGAATCGTTGGTAGCGTCTAAATTATGACCTGTTTTTCCTTCATAATCTTTTAAATCGCCATTAATATACATACGCAGATTATTTTCATCCCAATCAATAGCTACATGGTACCATTGATTAATTTCAATAGAATCCCAACTTAATGTATGAGTTCCTCCACTATATGAATAAATAAAAATAAGGGAATCCTCTGTTAAACTTATGTCATAGGAGTGATTTGATGAATTACTACCTTTATATAATATTGAACCTTGACGTGTTGTATCTTTAGTTTTAAACCGGACTTCAATTGAACCTTCAATATTAATTAAATTATCCAAACTGTCATTATCTCCGATTTTAACATAATGTATTGAATCAAAATTTATTAAATATGGTAGTGTTCCTCCTGCGACTGCAATATTAATTGCTCCATCATTTCCATTACAGGTAACGTCATCAAGGTCTGATAAAGTAATATTTATTCGTTCACTTTCATTAATAGTCCTGTTTTCTTTTAAATTACATTTGGAGCTCGTGTCAACAACAGTAACACTATAGGTTCCGGGTTCAAGATTTGTAATATCTTCGGTTGTGGCATTTGTCGACCAATGATATAAATAATCGTCAGTTGAAGGAACAATATCAATAATTCCATTATCATCTCCGGCACAAGCAATATTATTAACAAAAATGTTGAGATCAGGAGGATTTTGGTTTTTAAAATTAATTTGTATAATTTCTGAATAATCAGAACAGCATTCTTCTGAAACAACTGCCCTGTAAAACATAGTATCAGATAAAACATCTGTAACCAGTATAGTATCTGTTTCTCCCAGCATAAATTCCCAGTCAATACTATCCGCTGACTGCTGCCAATATACATTACCGTCAGAATTTGATAAAATAATTACAGCATTTCTGCCTTTACAAACTACAGTATCATCAGAAAAAGTAGTTCCTCCAACCGGATTAGCAACACAGAACTGACGAGGCTCACGAACCAGGAACATACTATCTGGATTCATCTGATTTCGATATTCTGTTTTTATCCAGTCGATAGACCTGTATACATTTGCTATTCTTAATTCATCAAGATACCCTAAAAAAGATCTGAATGTTATCGGGGTATTATTTGTTAAACGGTTTTTTGGATCAGCCGGGTCGTTAGTAGCACTGGCTAAAACACCATTAACATAGATAACATATTGTCTTGATAAATCGTCATAAGAAGCACATATGTATTTCCAGCCACTGAGAAAGGAAGTATTTCCCTGGGCACTATAGTATTTCCCTGAGCCATCTAATTCAATAATAAATTCGCCATATGGATTTGTTCCGTAACGCCTTAATTCCCATGCGTCTGTTCCTTTTGATATTAAAGGTTGATTAGATGAGCTGAAAGAACTTATATTAAACCATCCAGAGATTGTGATCGCCTTATCTGCAGGGATATCAAAATTACTTTCATTTGCAATGGTAACAGTTACTCCATTCATGTTAATTCCATTACCGATTTTAGCAGTACTATAACTGGCAGTTCCACTTGTAACAGTTCCTTCATTTGTTCCAACAGTATCCCTGCAATTATTTTCTAAGTGCCAAACACCTATATATTCTGAACTCCACGGACTTCTTGTGGAAGGGTTGGTAATTACACCTTCTTTTCCGTAATACATATAAAAGTATGTTGTATCGGTTGATTTTAACCTGGGAATTTTAACCCATGCCCTGTAATGTCCTGTAACAGGATCATATACATCAACTTCATGCGGAATAATTGAAATACCATTACTACTCGTAAAAATTATATCCCATCCGCTTGAATTTATCACATCTCCGCCATGGACCGTATCCCTCATGTAGGGTTGATTAAACTCAATCAAAAATGGGAAATTTAACAGGTCATCAGTGCCATCCACGCTGTCTGGTGATATTACCAGCTCTCTTCTGAAATTATATTCACAGGTAATAAATCCGGCAATTACACTCACAGAATCTATTGTTGAACTTTTTGCACAACCTCTGTTCGAAACAAGTGCTCTGATATAAGTGTCTTCCAAAACGGGTTCACTTAAAAAACTTGAACTGGTTGCTCCTTCAATATCATAAAAAGTTGACTTATCTGATGACCATTGCCATTGTATTGTTCCAATTTGACCGGTTAAATTTCCTGTAACGAATTCACGGGCATAAATTGTATCCTGATCAATATCTGCAAATCCTCCAATTGAAGAAACGACTGTTCCGCTTTCTTCTTCACTAAAAGTAATAAAGCTTCCGGGATTGCTTTGTGTGTTGAAGTCAGTTTGTAACCATGCATCATTTCTATAAGTATTCGCTAACCTTATTTCATCCATCATCCCATCAAATGAACGGGTATCTGTTGCATCATTATTTATACCAAATATTACAGGATCGTTTGGATCAAAATCCGAATCATCAGAAATTGAATTATTGGGAGTATGACTTGGATCCTGTGTATTTATATCTCCGTTAAAGAATAGTTTTTTTATATTATTTGCCTGATAGCTATCATTCTGCGATTCCCAGGTTCCGGCAACATAATACCAATGTCCGGTTGTAAATGAATTATTATCGGAATATGTGTCAAAACCTTCACCTCCTAAGTTGAAAGCATAACACATCCTTTGTGTACTTTTATTACCAACAAATCTCCAGTTTTGGTTATCTCCCTTAATAATAATATCTGTCCAGTCAACCCCGCTGGCAGTAGGATAGGATTGAAGATATATCCAGAAGGAAACGGTCATCGATGTTGTAAAACTAAAAGGAGTTTTATTAATAATTGAAATATAATCTTTATCAGTACGTCTAAAACGTCTGGCTTTGCCAACTTTTCCATCGACTTGGTCTGTACCGTAATTAACTGAGTTGTTATTGCCTCTTCCATAATCATTTAAACTTTGTCCCATGTGGAACACTCCAACCCAATCACTACTCCAGATTGTATCATTTGAAATATCCCTATCAATATTGCTGTTTCCGTAATGCATATAAAAGTTCGTATTTGCATCCCCGTCCAGTTCACTAAACATTACCCAAATTGCTATCTTACCGGTGGATGGTTCATAGTAATCAAGTTGATGAGGCAAAATATTGAATCCATTCGAATCAGTTGAGAATGAAATATCATATCCATTAAAATGACTTATGTGACCACCATATGACGTGTGTTTAAATTCAGGTAAAGTGGTATAAACCAATACAGGAAAATTTTCTAAATCAGCCATTACTAATGCTGAGTTGATAGTAAGTTTTCGTTTGTATTCAAAACATCCATAATCAATATCATTTATTGCAACAGAAAAATTACATGATATTACGTGTGTTGGCCCATTATCATAAGAGACTCTGACATGTCCATTTGGCCCGCTATTCCAAAATATATAAATAGAATCGTCTCCATTCCCATCGTATTCTATTCCACCGGTTATAGTCCAGTTATAATTTGTCATGCCTGAAGTAGTTGTATATAAATGAACTGTATTTTCATCAACAATAGAATTACCTGAGATAATATTTCCACCTCCGGAAATTGTAATTGTGAATTCCTTCAGTGAATAATTGCCATAATTATCAATAATTTTATATTGAATTACGGTTTTGCCTATCGGGAAAACATCACCACTTATATATGTCGAATCAAGTTGAAAAATTCTTAGTGCTTCTACCGGTTCAATTATATTTTCTAAATTTATATTATGTGCATAAATTCCCTGGACAAATATATTATCTAAAAAACCGCGGGCAGTTCCGCCACTTTCAGTTTGATAAACAAAATGTAAGCGGTAAAATCCTGATGTTGATATTACTATTGTATCCGTATTTTTTATGTCAGCAATAAGTGATGCATACGAAAATATTAATGCAGTATCGTTATTAGTATTTATAAGATATAATTTAAGACTATCAGTATTGGGACCACTTGGATCTGTAATCCAGTGCACAAAAAATACGCTGTCATCAGAATTAAAATAATAAAAAGGACTTGTTGAATAAAAATTGTCACTAGTTGAAAGTGTGTTTGAGCGTAAACATGTGTCAGCAGGAAACAATGAAATATTTTCGAATTTCCATCCAATAGATGTTAAATTATCAATTGAACTGGCATTAAAATCAAAGTATTGAACAATCGGAGTAACATCTTCTGTATTGTCAGTAATAGTAGGCAAATCAAAATATATCTGTGCGCCACAATCATTCGGATTTGCAGTAGTTGAAATATTTTCGACACCTTCAATTTCAGGTGGTTCCATATCAAGAACATTAACGTTAAAACTACAAGAGTGTCCGTCAATTGTATAAGTAACTTTTGTTAATCCAAGATTAAAGGTGTCGTTAATCACAGTATCTCCTGATCCAGCAGTTGAACCGGACAGGGTATATGTAAAACCTGGCATACAACCACCGCTTTCAAAGGGTAATAATGTATCAGTAATTGCATAGTTTACTCCGGGCAGAGTAAAGAAATTTGTGTCAGGCGGACATGTGATAGTACACTGAGAATATGTATTTCTTGAAATATTAATAATTAATACAAATAACGAAAAAGCGATTATATTGATTCTATGGTATATATTTTTTTTGTATATCATTTTTTATCAAATGAAAAACCTTGTTTCGTTGTTTATAGTTTATTCGTTGATTTTAAATTTTTTCTTCCAGTCACTCTGGTCATTTGTAGCGGCTTCTCTCACTTCAAACGACATATCGCCATTAACTATACGTATTCTCCAGCATCCAATTTCGGTTGTATCAGCAGCAGTTCCTAACATATATATGACATTTGCTTTAACAGAACCGTCTAACGTAATTGCACCAAGCTGATCATCTACATAGTTTTTGGTTGCAGCATCCTGATCATTTATAGGATTGGCAAGATTAGTAATTCTTTCACTTCCCATATTTAAAGTATCATTTGCGGCAGCAAAAGCATTAACAGGAATATTTGCTGTATCTAATTTTGAGACAGTCACTGCATCTTCTGCAATGTCATCAGTTTCAACACCTCCGTTCTGGATATGCAGCGAAGTTACTTTACCATCCCCAATGGTTGTTGTTCCATTGACATCAATTGTAACATCGCCTTCAACATCAACACTTTCCCAGCTATTCCCGTCAGCAACAAGAATGTTTCCGCTTGTTTCCATGTCAGAACCAACATTTTCCAAACTATCAAGGGTTAATGATGGAGATAAAACTGATTGGTTTATCCAGGATATTGCCGTCCCTGCAC
>JAFGOZ010000542.1 GCA_016926235.1 Bacteroidales bacterium
AATATTATGGTAAGATATGAGATATCAGACAAAAAGAGTCTCAAACCTACCAAAGACTTTAGGTGGCTATAGCAATGGGGTTCCACCTCTTCCCATACCGAACAGAGAAGTTAAGCCCATTAGCGCCGATGGTACTGCGACTAGCGGGAGAGTAGGTCGCCGCCTTTTTTTAATCCCGATATATTACTTAGTAATTATATCGGGATTTTTTATTTCAATAAATTGATAAAAATATTAATCAGCTCTGACAAGATAAATAAGTTGATAACCAACAATACAAAACCACGGATCATCAACATTAATATCATTGAGTAACATCATGTTATTTATCGATAAGATTTGTTTATAACCTGTCAAAACAGCACTTATATCCTTAACTTCAACTTTAACAGCATAAGTTCTGAAGTTCGGATTCTGATCTGCCCATACAAAAATTTCTCCTGTTTCGGTATTTTACTTATTTCATTCAGGTTATTTTCCTATCGACCATATCTCATCCTGCCTGCAGAAGCAATTGGGAATACGAATAATAAGTAAACACACTTCTATAATGCATATAGTCTGTATGTAAGATATTTGATAATAGCACAAAAATGCAAAAGGAATTAAGAAACACTGTTGATTTAATAACAGCTTATCATTTCTATAATATAAAAGAAAGTTAAAAAATTCACCCTGAAAATAAATCATTAAAAAATATACGATAAAATATAAAAATACTAAATTCGTATAAAAAACAATAAAAGTATAATATATAAAATATGGTAAACAAGAGTAAAAAATACAACGATATATTAACAATTGCGAAAGAGTTGTTCTGGAAATACGGTTTTAAACGGGTTTCTATTGAGGAGATTTGTCGGGAGGCCAATGTTAGCAAAATGACTTTTTACAAGTTCTTTCCAAATAAAATTGAATTGGCAAAAACAATTTTTAACATGGTTGTAGAGGATACTGAAAAGCGTTTCAGGGATATTATGCAAAGCGACGATACCCCTGCCAGTAAGTTGAAACAAGTCATGTTGCTTAAACTGGAAGGGACAAACAATATCAGTCCTGAGTTTATGCAGGATTTTTATATGGGAAGGGTACCAGAACTTAAAACTTATATTGAAAAACGTACGCGCGAAACGTGGTACGTACTTAAAGCAGACTATGAAAGAGCCCAGAATGACGGGATCTTTCGTAAAGACTTCAATCCGGAGCTTTTAATCAATATCCAATATAAAATGCTGGAACTCATGGAAGACGAAAGTGTAACCGGCATGTTTAACTCACCTCAGGAAATGATAATGGAATTTGCTAACCTTTTGGTTTATGGTATGCTGCCACATGATTAATCGATGAAAAATATTTTATTCATATTGCCTCTTTTTGTAATGACTAATTTATTCTATCCGGGATATGCAGGAGACACATTAAATTTCAATGGTCAACTTTCGGTTTATACACATTTTAACCCCAAGAATAAATTGCCCTGGTGGAGTGGAGCAAGATATATTCCACAGTTCACTCATGAATATTGTTTTTCAAGAAACAGATTAATAGATTTTGAAGCATCCGTAAACATGTATGGAAACATTGGATGGAAACCTTCTGATTCAAGTAACTTCGATGGAGATATGAAACCATACAGGCTCTGGACAAGATATTCCACCCAGCAGTTTGAACTACGTCTTGGACTTCAAAAAATAAATTTTGGTTCATCTTCCATATTACGACCTCTGATGTGGTTCGACCAAATTGATCCCCGGGATCCGCTTCAGCTTACCGACGGGGTATGGGGTATACTTGCCAGATACTATTTTTTAAACAATGCCAACATATGGCTATGGGGATTGTACGGTAATAAAAACCTGAAGGGTTGGGAATTTCTGAAAACTGAAAAACAAATTCCGGAATTCGGAGGCAGAATTCAGATTCCGTTACCAAAGGGTGAAGCTGGATTTACCTACCACCATCGAACAGCTGATGGCGGCAACCTACCTGATTCAGTGTCAACATCTATGAATTTTCCCGAAAACCGTTTTGGCTTAGATGCTAAATTTGATATGGTCGTCGGCTGGTGGGTTGAAGCTTCCTGGACAAACTTTGGTAAAAACATAGGACTGTATACCAATCAGGAAATTGTTAACCTGGGAATCGATTATACTTTCGGTCTGGGGAATGGTCTGACAATTATATTCGAACAGCTTATTGCATCATCGGATATAAATCCTTTCGAATTTAGGGAGGCAATAACTTTTTCCATACTTAACTTGACATACCCGATTGGTTTATTCGATAATATCAGTGCTATTATTTATTACGACTGGAAGAACAATAAATCCTATAACTTTCTGAACTGGCAAAGACAGTTTAACCGTTTCACACTATATCTGATAGCTTATATTAATCCTGAGGATTATATTATACCTGCACAGGGGAGCCAGGAAATACTATATGCAGGATATGGGTTACAATTGATGGTCGTATTGAATCATTAGATATTTAGAATATAATACGAATATATTATCAAAAATGGAAGAGAATTTAATCATCAAAACAGAAAAGCTCACTAAGCGATTTCCTATGGGAAAGAGTGAGTTTACGGCACTAAAAGGAATTGATCTGAATTTTGGTGTGGGAGAATTTGCCGGACTGGTAGGTCCTAGTGGTTCCGGTAAAACAACATTGCTCAATATTATCGGATCGCTCGATACACCATCCGATGGTACAGCGATCGTATTAAATCAGTCAATTAGTATTTTAACGGCAAAGCAGGCTGCAAAGCTCCGAAAGGAACAAATCGGTTTCATTTTTCAGAGCTATAACCTGCTACAGGTTCACACAGTTTATGAAAATGTTGAATTTCCACTCTTACTTCTTGATTATTCAGTAAAAGAAAGGAAAGAAATGGTGATGAATGCACTGGAGTGGGTAGGCCTGACTGATAAAGCAAAGCAAAAGCCATCGCAACTTTCCGGTGGCGAATGCCAGCGGGTGGCCATTGCACGCGCTATGGTTAAGAAACCTTCACTTGTACTGGCCGACGAACCCACAGCAAATCTTGATGCTGACAATTCACACAATATTCTGAATACTATGGTAAAACTGAACAAGGAGCTAAAAACGACTTTTCTCTTTGCAACGCACGATGAAAAGGTAATAGGATATCTAAAAAGAAAGGTCTACCTGAAAGATGGACTTGTTGATAAAGATGAAACAGTTAAGTGATTAACGATCATTCGTACTTGAAAAGAAAGAATAAAAAACTATAGTAATGAAACTGGCAATAAAACTTGCATTTAAGAATCTCATCGGGGCAGGATTAAGAACCTGGCTCAATGTGATCGTATTGTCATTCTCCTTTGTGATCATCATCGCTGCCAAAGGTATTTTGGTAGGCTGGGATCGCCAGGCTAAGAATGATATGGCAGAATGGGAGATCGGGGGAGGACAGTACTGGAATAAAAATTATGACCCGTACGACGCATTTACACTCAGTGATGCACATGCAACAATACCTTCAGAATTTGAAAAGGAAATAGAAAAAGGTGATATGGTCCCCGTTCTGGTAACCCAGGGCACAATATATCCTGAAGGCAGAATGCAGACCATCCTGATAAAGGGTATTAATCCGGAACAAAGCCTGTTGGCATTGCCAACACATAAACTGGATACATCTGTAAGTGCTATTCCGGCTATTATCGGTAATAATATGGCAAAGGCCAATAAACTGGAACCAGGTGACTATGTAATTATGCGTTGGCGCGATGCCAACGGAACTTTCGACGCTGCAGAAATTTATATTACCGACGTTTTCACAACCAATGTACCCACCGTAGATGTTGGACAGGTGTGGATCCCCCTGGACAGACTGCAATCTATGATGCTTATGCCAAATGAAGCAACGTTGTTTACATTCTGTGATAGGAAAGAAGTCAGGCCGGACCTGGATAATTGGAACCTTCAGACCTTTGAATCACTGGTATACGAGCTGGAGGAAATGATAAAAACAAAAACGGTCGGACAGGCAATATTCTATGTAATACTTCTGATACTGGCTCTTTTGGCTATTTTTGACACACAGGTACTTTCCATTTTCCGCAGGCAAAAAGAAATTGGTACCTACGTTGCTCTTGGATATACGCGCAGGGAAGTAGTGGGTCTGTTTACCATTGAAGGTGCTATGCATGCAATCCTTGCTGCAGTGGTAGGTGCTATTTATGGCATTCCGTTACTTCTGTGGTTTGCCAAAACAGGAATTTCTCTGGGGGCTTCTTCAGCAGAATACGGTTTTACCATTGCTGACACCATGTATCCTGTTTACAGCGGTGGGCTGGTTATCGGAACCACACTGCTTGTGCTTATAGCAACGACAATTGTTAGTTACTGGCCTTCCAGGAAAATTGCAAAAATGAATCCAACAGAAGCATTAAGGGGGAAATTACAATGATACGATTTTTACTAAAAGGTCTTTTAAGGGATAAAAGCAGAAGTCTGCTTCCCCTTCTTGTCGTAATAATTGGCGTTATGATGGCAGTATTTATGCGAGGCTATATAAACGGCATCATGGTAGACATGATCGAACAGACAGCGCGATTTAATACAGGGCATGTTAAGATTATGACAAAAGCCTATGCCGAAAATATGGATCAGGTCCCGAACGACCTGGCAATAATGGAAGTCAGTTATTTAGAAGAAGAACTGGAGCAAACATTTCCGGATATGGAATGGGCAACCCGCATAAAATTTGGAGGGCTGATCGATGTTCCTGACGAGAGCGGTGAAACTAAAGGCCAGGGACCAACTATGGGAATAGGTCTCGATTTGCTTTCAGAAAACTCGAGAGAAATTGAACGACTGGGGCTTAAAAAAGCAATGGTAAGGGGACAAATGCCCAGAGGTGCCGGTGATATTCTTATTAGTGAGGAATTCTCGCAGAAGTTAGGAGTTAATCCCGGTGAGGATGTTACATTGATTAGTTCAACCATGTACGGTGGAATGGCAATTTATAATTTCAGGGTATCCGGAACGGTCAGGTTTGGCAATACAGCCATGGACAAAGGAACCGTTATTGCAGACATCATCGATGTTCAGAATGCCCTGGATATGTACGATGCTGCCGGAGAGACCATTGGCTTTTTTCATGATGGTTATTACAATCATGAACTTGCTAAAAAGATGGTTAAAGAATTTGACGAAAAGTTCTCTGATGAAGAAGATGAATATGCCCCTGTAATGATGCCGTTAAAAGATCAGGAAGGACTGGCCATCTACGTCGATCTGACAAAAAGTATGGGTGCTATCGTCACTTTTATATTTATGGTCGCCATGTCACTTGTACTTTGGAATGCCGGCCTGCTCGGCGGGCTAAGGCGTTATGGTGAGATTGGAATCCGGATAGCCATTGGCGAGGGGAAAGGGCATGTTTATCGTTCTATGATCAGCGAATCAGTAATGATTGGTATTATAGGAACTATCATTGGCACAGCATTCGGACTAGGACTTTCATGGTGGCTGCAAACAAAAGGACTGGATATAAGCGAATTCACAAAGAATGCCACAACGGGAATAATGATGCCGAATATAGTAAGAGCACGGATAACTCCTCCTGACTTTTATATCGGATTCATACCGGGTGTTTTATCTACCGTAGCAGGAACAATGCTCTCAGGGGTTGGTATCTATAAAAGAAAAACTGCGCAGCTGTTTAAGGAACTGGAAGCCTAAGGATATGTTGGAAGATACAATATTCAAGTATAAAGAAACAAGATTCAAATTGAAAGACACAGAAATTAAGTTGGAATTAACAAGATGAAAATTGGAAGGATCATTCAAAAGTCGACAAGAAATGATTAATAATCTAGATTTTATTCCTTCTATTTACTTGTATCATTCCACTTATATCTTGTATCTTTTTAATATTAATAAGAATAACAATAAAATTAAATAAATAAAATGAAAACAATACAAACACTAATAATTTCATTTTTCGTCCTGCAAGGTTTAGCTCAACCGGATGCCGACGAGATCATTACGAAAGTCGACAAAAACATGTCTTCAGAAAACAGAATATTTGAATCCACAATGACAATTCATGGGAAACGTTCCAGCAGGACTATTACATTGAAAACGTATTCTGTGAAGGATGAAAAGTCATTTACCGAATACTTGTCTCCTGCACGTGAGCAGGGTACAAAAATGTTAAAGCTGGAAGATCACTTATGGATATATTCACCCTCTACCGATCGGACAATTCAAATTTCAGGTCATATGCTGCGCCAATCGGTAATGGGTTCCGATCTGTCATATGAAGATATGATGGACGACAGGAAGTTGACAGAGGTTTATAATGCCAAAGTAATAGGGATCGAGGAAATAGACAACAGGACAACGTGGGTTCTGGAACTGAATGCGAAGGTTCAGGATGTTGCATATGCAAGTCGCAAGATCTGGATTGATAAAGAACGGTTTGTACCTCTTAAAGAAGAACTTTTTGCAAAAAGCGGTCAGCTGCTTAAACGCTCAACCTTAAAAGATGTGAAAATGATAGACGGCAGGTGGTTCCCTACAACGATTATTTATAAGGATATGCTAAAACAGGGGAACGGGACTGAATTTAAAATGGCCGGTCTTAAGTTTAACCAGGATATTCCTGAATACTTATTTTCAAAGGCTGCATTAAAGAAATAGTTGATTTAATTCAGGTTAACCGGATATTGAAGATCAAATATTTTGAACATCTGAGTTTTAATAAATAATACTAATATTAATTAGCCGGGCTGGTGCATTACTGGCCTTGCTTTCCTTTTTTCTGAAATTCTTTTTTATATTCAGTACTCAAAAACACTCTTAAAAATTCTTCGTTATTTTCCTATAACGCCTGCTTGGTAGTTGTTATACAATATATTTTACGTAATATATAATATTAGTTTTAACCCTTAAAACCACTCAAAAATACCATCCGGTTATTTTTATTGTATATTATGGTTAATAGAAGCTTATAGCCAAAGAATCTAATGAATAACTACTCAAATATTTTTGCGATGAAGAAAAAGGAATTGAATTTCAAAATGATTATTTGCTTACTGTTTATTATGATTTTTAACAACTTTTTATATGCTCAGACAGTTAAGCAGTATGTAACATACGGAGATCAGTCTATGCTATTGGAACAACTTCCTGAAACACCATCCTTTATTTCAGAGACTAATAGCAATGTAACCCTTACATTTGATGAAACAACAACTTATCAAACAATTGATGGTTTTGGTTATACACTAACCCAGGGTAGTGCTTATGTTATGATAACCGAAATTTCACCGGAACAACGTCATGAAGTACTTACTGAATTATTTGATCCTTCAATTGGAATTGCAGCCGGTATGGGATCGGCTTTTCTCCGAATCGGGATCGGTGCAACGGATCTAAGTCAATATGCCTATACGTATAACGACCTACCTCCCGGGGAAACAGATGAAGATCAGTCAGAATTTAGTCTGGCAGGACCCGACCTGGACTATCTTATTCCGGTATTACAGGAAATACTGATTATAAATCCGGATATTAAGATTGTAGCCCTGCCATGGACAGCTCCTGCCTGGATGAAGACAAACGAAGCCCTGAGTGATGGTCACCTTAAACCTGAATATTACGCTTCATATACTTTGTATTTTGTTAAATACCTTCAGGCCATGCAAGGCCATGATATTCCCATTCATTTTGTTGCACCTCAGAACGAACCGCTTAATTGTTGTAATAATCCTGCTATGCTAATGACTGCACAGGAGCAGATCGATTTCATTATGGAACTGGGACCTGCTATACAAAATGCCGGATTTTCGACTAAAATATTAACCTGGGATCATAACTGCGACGTACCGGAATATCCCTTGGAGGTGTTCGCAAGTCCGGCAGCACAATATGTCGATGGTGCAGCATGGCATTTGTATGGAGGTGATATCAGTGCTATGTCAGATGTTCATGATGCTTACCCCGAAAAAACAACATACTTTACAGAACAATATACCAGCTCATCAGGAAGCTTTCTGGTTGATTTGGGTTGGCACATGAGAAATGTAATGATTGGCGGTACCAACAATTGGGCAAAAGCAGTTCTGGAATGGAATATTGCCGCGGACGCGAACGTAGATCCTCATACCGATGGAGGTTGTGACAATTGTCTGGGCGCCTACACCCTTGATGGAGGTAATATAACACGTAATGTTGCATACTATATCGTTGCTCAGCTTTCAAAATTTATCAGACCAGGTGCTACAAGGGTAGCCTCAACATCATCAGATAAATTGTATTGTGCTGCATTTATTAATAACAGCATACACGGAGAAACAAGGGTTATGGTAGTATACAATGATAGCAGGGCACCCAGTGTTAATTTCAATATCGAATACCAGGGTAAGATTGTATCACTGACACTACCTAAGAAATCAGTAGGCACCTATATCTGGAATGCAGGTACCGGCGACACCGATCCCCCAACTGCTCCACAAAACCTGATTGCTGCTGAAGGCGATGGTTCGGTTAGCCTCAATTGGGATGATAATTCTGAAAGCGACCTGGCCGGATATAATATTTACAGGTCCGCAACATCGGGAAGTGGCTATAGTAAAATCAATGGTTCACTTGTGGCAGTTTCAGAATATACGGATAATAGTGTTATCAATGGAACCACTTACTATTTTGTTGTAACCGCAGTTGATTACAGCGGTAATGAATCAGCGAATTCTATGGAGGTTTCAGCTACACCTGCCGGTGGTGGCGGCGATCCCACAACCATGCATATTGAGGATATTATTAAAATTACACAAAATACAGGTGGAGGTAATAAGATCGGGATTGCAACAGTCACCGTTTATAGTGATCTAGGAACGGCCGTTTCAAACGCAACGGTTACAGGAACTTTTTCAGGCGATTATAATGAAATCCATTCAGGTGTCACCGGAATTGATGGTACGGTAACCCTGGAAACCAACAGTACCAAAAAAGGTGTGATCAGCTTTGATTTTTGTGTTGATGACATTACACATGCGACACTCACTTATGACCCCTTATCAAATGTTATCACCTGTACTTCAGAGAAATCCGGAATTGAAATGATCAGTGATAATAACCTGGATCCTTATAGTATTAAAATATTTCCTAATCCGGTGGTTGGTAACAAAATGCTGACGGTAGTTTTTAATGGAGAAGTGCAAAATGGTGCTGTAAGGATCATGGATATAATAGGAAACACAGTTTATAAGAATATTGAAATCTCCGGTTATGCCACTGAGATTTCTGTTGAGGATCTGCCGACCGGTATGTATAATCTTTCTGTAATCAGCGAAAAAGGTACATTCAATTTAAAACTGATAGTCAGATAAAATAGTTTAGTTGGGTTCTAATATCAAGTTTTATTATTAGTGATTATTTTGAAAAAAGGGCTGTCCTTAAAGTATAAGAGACAGCCCCAAATATTTATATAAAGTTATTTCAGACTTTAGACTTTCTTAAGTCGGTTTAAATTATTTCTAGAAAAAGAAAGCACCTGTTATCTGGATGTTTGAGTTTGTATTTTTGTCATCAGGAGTTTCACCATCATACTTAGGATTCAAATTCCCTAATCCAAGTCCGTAAAGTAACTGGATCTGAACAGGTCCTGTTTTGAATCCGGCACCAAAGTTTAGTCCAAAATCCAACCTATTCATAGGTATCTTATCTTCATCTGCATCAACTATATCACCTACGAACTGAATGTCTGTTTCTTCCGTTTCTCCTTCATATTCAAATTTAGCTTTACCGGAAACGCCAATGCCAACATAAGGTCCGGCTATGATTTGTAAAGCATTGTCCCCGATAGGAATACCATAATAAACATTTACAGGAACCTCAACATAAAAAAGATTAATTTTACCAGTAGCAGGGTCTACATCCATTTTTGCTCCTTTAGTTGAAAGCAATAATGAAGGCTGAATGCCAATTGCCCCAAGTTCAATGTCAGTAGTTAAACCAATCTGAAATCCTGGTTTTATTTTCATATCTTCCGTGTCATCTCCCGCAATGTTCGAAAGGTTTAAACCTGCTTTTACTCCAAAGCTGACTTGTCCGAAAGTACATACGCTTAAGAAAATCAGGACCAATAAAACAGATAATTTCTTTGAATTTTTCATAACTAATAATGTTTAGGTTAAATTAAAACAAGGGTTAAATATACATAGTTAAAGCAATATTAAAATATTTTTTTTAAACAATGAATGTTAATAAAAGAGATATACAAAATCTATTAAATAATATTTTAAAATAAATCATCTGAAAAAACTGGATTAATAGTATAATTATAAAAAGTAATGAGCGTAAAATCCTGTGTAGGTTCGTTAATTCGTATGGACTTCAGAATAATATTATGTTTACTAAAAAGAAGGTTGATCTGGGAAATGATCTCTCTTACCTGCTGATCTTCTGGCACCAGACTTAGCAGATATTCTTCATCATTTTCACTGATTGAAGTACTGAATTCTTCTGGAGAGTTAAAGTTACCGCTTAACATTTCAGGAAGCATTCGGTTGATGTAATCGAAATATTTGTTTTCACGCTTTTTAAACTCTGAATTGTTATTGTCGAGCTTTACTTCACCATCAACAACAATTACCTTGTATTGAAACGGTTCTGTATACTCCCAGCGGATCTTATTCTTATTCTTCATGTAGAATTTTCCTTCCGAATCAACAAACGCTGAAAGATATGTTATGTATTTGCTCTGTTTAAAATTACATTGTAACGAGTGGATTTGTTGTGATCGCTGTTCGAATAATTCCTTTATAGTATTGGGATTTTCAACACTTCGAAATATATTTTCCTGGCCATAAGCAGTTACAACCCCGGCTATCAGTATCATTGTCCCAATTACAGAATTTACTATCGATTTAAACACGTTTCAGTAATATTATAGAATGTTCTTTGACAGAGCCATGGTTATAGATCAATATATGTTCAGGATCCCGTTCTTTTTTGTTTAATAATGCGTGTGCAGGGATGTTACCGGATATCAGTATCTTTATCGCAAACCACATTCCGAATGAGCTTGCTGTATCGTATTCACCGCACATATGTTTATAATACGCATGACTGGATTCTGAAAAATATTGACCGGCTAAATCCTTGCAGGTTTTATTTACCCGGGCATCTCCGTTTATTCCTGATATAAAAACATCAACATCATTGAATGTAAGGTTATGTCTTTTAAGTGTATCATTTATCCAACCGGCAATCTGTTCGGTTGTGGCAGTTTTGTGCATGCTTTCTGTCAGCATGAGCTCGGCATAGTTTTTATCAGATTTGATGCTGGAAAGTACAAAATATGCTGTTCCTTCACCTGCAATGGCACCATGCAGTGTACTTGCTGTTATATCTGATTTCTGTATTGAAGAATCCCTGAAAATACCAACTCCTTTTTTAAGCTCGTAATTTTCTTTTGTTATCTCATCAAATCCGCCAACTAAAATGTTAGTGATGTTGTTTTCTTTGAATAAAAGAAAACTGTCAAGTAATGCATGCTCAAAAGAAAGTGTTTTTTGAACATACAGCATGTTGTGCTCATGGCATTTATATTTCAGTGCAACCAACGCACCTATTGAGTTGTGTGTTGACTGTACAAAAGCGGTAGGGGGTAAAAGGCCTTCTTCAGAATGGAGAATGTTATGCAGAAATTTTTCCGTGTCTTCCACACATCCAAGACCGGTACCTGAAATAATTGCATCGGGTTTTTCTATTTCAGCTTCATTGATGGCTTCAATTGCACAGGCAGCTCCCATTTTGAGGAGTTTACTCATGCGCCGTCTTTCAATTGGGTTGAAATAGTCCTTAAAATCCGGTAAAGCACACTGATAATATGGTTGATATTCCTTGAGACTGTTAGGAACTCTTTCAGCAAGAAATGTATCCTGCGGAGAAATTGCCTGCGCCGATCGAATAAAAATCTGCATATTAATTTCTTGAAAAGATTAATGTTGTATCATTCCCTCCGAACCCAAAAGAATTGGACATCACGTGTTTTATTTGGGTATTCTCTACAAGATGTCTTTCAGGGTAAAGGCCTAATTTTTTAATGGGCTTACTAAAATTGAGGTTGGGGAAGATTAATTGGTCCCTTATGGAAAGAACTGAATATACTGCTTCAATTCCTCCGGCAGCACCAAGGGTATGTCCGGTAAATGACTTTGTTGAACTGAATGGAGGTAAATATTCCTTAAAAATACTTTTCAAAGCCATTCCTTCCGACAAATCATTATTCTCAGTACCAGTTCCATGAACATTAATATAACTGATATCTGAAGGTGACAAACCTGCACAACGTATTGCATTTCGAATACTTAGCTTAGCTCCTGTACCTTCTTCTGAAGAAGCAGTCTGATGAAATGCATCGTTAGCATTGGCATATCCCGATACTAGACACAGAGGTGATTTACCCTGCTCTTCTACGATCTTTTCGGACTCTAAAACAACAAATCCTGCACCTTCTCCCAGATTCAGGCCGTCACGGTCCTCATCAAAAGGTTTGCAACCTTCCTTTGCGAGAATGAATAAACTTCTAAATCCGTTTAGCGTGAATTTAGATAATGAATCATAACCGCCTGCAACAACCCTGTCGAGCATTCCCATTTTTATCATTCGCACACCTTGCATTATGGCATTGGCACTAGATGAACATGCGGTATTGATTGTAGTAATAAAATCTGAAATGTTCAGATAATCCGCAATTTGTTCTGTAATAGAACCGCAGCTGTGTGATTTAATAAAATCGGTGTTTTTATTCGGGTTATAGTAATACTTCTCAGTTTTATCCATTCCTCCGACAGTTGTGCCGGCTATAAGACCTGTCCTGTATTTTTTATCAGAACCTGTAAAAGAATTATTATAAGCTTCTTTAGCTGCTTTTATTGCAAGTAACGTAGTACGTGGATAAATAAGATGGGGATCGATATTCAATTGACCGGCAAGTTCCTGATTTATAATTTTAATTTCACCTGCCAGGTATTCATCACGATATTTTGTTTCCAGAATATCCAGCTTACCAATTCCGGATTTATATGATTTCAGAGAATTCAGGTTTTCTTCAACATTACTCCCAATAGCGGAAGTTATTCCAATACTGGTAATATAAACCCGGTTATTCATTTATATGGTTAACTTTTCTTCTGGTTTTCAGTAATAAACTGAGCCATAGTCTCAATGGAGGTAAAAATCTTTTTCCCTTCTGACGGATCATTTATTTTAATCCCGTATTCTCTTTCCAGCAAAACTATCAATTCAAGTGCATCAATCGAATCTAATCCTAACCCATCACCAAACAAAGGTTCTTTCTCATCAATATCATCCGGACTTAAATCTTCGAGATTAAGTTGTTCTATGACCTGTTCTTTCAGTTTCTTAATTAATTCCTGCATTATTATTTATTTTCAGTTTAATTATTCTTTTCAAAAATGCTGCTAAATTAATACAATTAGCAAGTTTGACAAACTGACTTTTTCTTAGAAACGTACTATATATATTTTATGTTTATTACTTAATACCGCGTTTACTGATTTGTAGATATAAATTTTCTGAAAAGTATACTGATAATGGTGCATATAATGTAAAAAACAATAAGCTTTACAACTTCAGGTAATATTTCTAAAGAATTGGAATGTCTCAATAAAACATCATAATATCCCTGGATACCCCAGTTCATAGGTGATATCTCAGATATTTTTCTCATCATCGGAGGCATTACCGTTACAGGGACCCAAACACCCCCGACAGCTGCAAGAATTACAGTGGATACCGAACCGAATGTAGAAGCCTGAATCTGGGTTGATGCAACATTGCCAATTACTATTCCATATCCTGTTGCTGCAAGTGCACTGGCAATTGATATAAGCAGTAGTGCAAGCCAATTGTCTCCTATCTGTAAGCGGGGTAGACTGAGCAATGGCATAATATATATACCAACAACCAGTATAAGTAATGCCTGGATCAGACAAATGATTACAAAGATTACCGATTTACCACTGATTATGGTGAAGTAACTGACAGGTATGGTTTTAAGTCTTGCCATACATCCATCGGTTCTTTCTTTGATTATATTTCCTGCTATGGGAATGCATATAAGAAACATACCAAACAGTGCCCATGCCGGAACATTATGCTGAACCGAATTGGGCAGGATACCCGCCGTATATTCTGATACCATATCTACATCGAAACTGAGTATAGGTTTTTCAGGGTATTTCACATTGGTAACCTGGTTTGTCATAGCATCAATAACCTTTGAATATGTTTCGAAAATTATTCTTGTCTCTGTCTGCGATGCAAATTCAACCAATTTACTTTTAGTTAGATTTTGAAAACTTGTTTTTGTAATAGGATCAAAAAAAAGCTTTATAACTGCCTGTTCATCCTTGGTTTTACTCTGTGTTGAAATCGAAAAAGGTAGTTGTTGACGGACAATTGCAACTGCTCTGGCTTTAATTTTTTGGGTAGTGTTTTCCGGAATATATATTCCTATCTGGTATTTCCCTTTTGCTACATTTCTTCTTGCATGTTCAAGCAAAGAGCTGTCATCGCCGATTTGTGCAGTTACTTCAAAAATATTTGATTTCATTATACCTTCCCTGAAATGTTTTCCCAGTTCATCTCCGTCGAAATCTATTACCACAACTTTAATTTTACTTTCCAGAATATTTTGAAATGTTCTGTGCTGGAGCAAAGTAAGTACAATTACCAGGGCAAGTGGCATAATAAAAAGTAAGGCAACCCCTTCAATATCTCTTATCAGAAGAATACCTTCTTTATATATCGATACAAGCAGTTTCTTCATTAATCACGCAGTTTACGTCCGGTCAGTTTAAGAAAAACTTTCTCAAGGTTGTTACAATCGTCGTGCTCACAGATGATATCTTCAGGTTTGCCTTCTGTCACCAGTTTACCATAATCAATGATAGCAAGCCGGTCGCATAACTCCTGAGCATCAATCATCAGATGCGAAGTATAAATTATGGTTGTGTTATTATTTTTTAGTTCAACCAAAAATTCACGTATGGTATTTTGAGTTTGTACATCAACTCCTACAACGGGTTCATCCAGAAAAAGAATCTTAGGATCATGCAGCAGACCTGCCAATAAATTTATCCTGCGTTTCATACCACCTGAGAAGTTTTTAATTTTCACATTTTTATAGTTTTCCAGGCCTAACCTGAAAAGCAGCATTTCTATCTTCTCAATTAATTCCAATTTATTTAATCCGTAAAGACTTCCAAAGTAGAAAAGATTTTCAAATGCTGTTAATCTTTCATAAAGTGCAATATCCTGTGAAACCACACCAATAAGACGCTTAATCCTTGAACTGTTTCGTGTAAGTTCCATTCCTCCTATAATAATATTACCCAGCGAAGGTTTAAGCAATGTACAAAGTACCGATAAGGTAGTTGTCTTCCCTGCTCCATTTGGACCAAGAAGTCCGAATATTTCACCTTCATATACCTTAAAAGATAAATTGTCGACAGCAGGTTCTAATTTCCCTTTATAAGTTTTTGTCAGATTTTGTATGTCAATAATTGCAGAACGCTCCATCTATCGGATAGCTTTGTCAATTGCCAAATAAACCTTTTTTTCACCTTCGGCAATGTTATTTAGGAAATCAGACAGTTCATCATAGCTTTCAGTAGTCTGCCTTCCTTTATATATTCTGCCTGCTTTTACAGCAAACTCTCTCCACATATCCCCAACCTTTGTCATTTCCACTGACAGTTCATTCAAAGCAGATAAGTTCAATATTTCTGATGCTTCCTGCAGAAATGCAGAGAATAAAAACCTGAATCCGGCACCTCCTGTTCCAATTTCTTCCAACATTCTAATTACCTGACCCAAATATTGGGCAGCTCTCTTTTCTCCCAGCCGGTCGGGCCATTTAAGCATTCTGGAGCTAAGATACTTTATTCCGGTAACTCCGATAATAGGTCCGGGTAACTTAACCATTTCGAGAACAGTTCTTTTAAGGCCTTTAATAATAGCTTTTTCCAAATCAAGTTTTTCGGGAACATTTTTTACATAGTACATTTTCCCTTTGGGTGTAGCAATCCCCTGCGCATATCTTACTCTTTTCAGATCTTCGGTCGTGATTTTCTCTATATTCTCCATCACCGGATCACTGATCAGGTACTCTCCATTTTCACGGCCAAAAGCGATAATATTATGTGCATTAAAATGGAAACGGTAAGGAGTAGGGAAATATGTTAAATGGAAAACACCAACAACCATTCCGGTAGGAATGCCAAGATCTAAATTTGCATCGAGCGCAAGCATAGCCTTTTCCGGATTCTTGAATTTTTGCACCTTCATCTGGATTCCAAGAGCTTTGGCTGTTCTTTTAAATATTACTCCCGGCATCGGCCTGAACGATGTTACAGGTATTCCGTTCAGTTTATAGAAAGGCAGATAGGAGAAATACAAACCAGAACCAATACCAAAGATCATAGGTTCGCTAAGATCAATTCCATGAAAACGAAGTAAATTTGAAATAACCCCATTCTCACAGTGTGCCGACATTTTATGCTCAAAGTCAATCTTCATTTTCATCAATATTTCTTAATTCATCGATGTTTTTCAGTCCAAAAGTATATAGATATTTCTCCAATTGCTTATTTGTAAGTTTGTTAAAAACAGAGGGCTTAAAATGTTTTTTTACTTTGATTTTGGAATATCCCGTGTAAGCGGCAACCAGTTTTACGTTCATCAAACATCTTATCATGTGATAATATAAAGGACTTTTAAATCCTTCCTTTACCAACTTTCTGGCATCATTGATTTTAATATTTTCTATTTCCCATGCTTGCTGTAAAGCTGTATTCTTTGGATCCCAACCGACACTTTTAACAGTTGTGTATTTACCGTTTTCGTCAAGGGCATATTGAACATCGCGGGTTTTTCCTTCAAATAAGTTTGCATCATCCTGCGGTACTTCGTTAACTTTCATTTTATTTGTTTAATTGGAAAACAATAAAAATACCTACAGTGTTTAAACCACGGTTATATGCATGTATGTATAAGAGAACCGGGCACTTTCAGGGATCATCATAAGTAAAGTCTCGTCTTTTTTTAATTTGCCAGAGCTAAAAAGTTCTTCAAGCATCAAAAATCCTGAGGCGGCTCCGATATTTCCGATTTTGTCAAGATTCGTAAACCATTTTTCATCGTCAATGATAATGTTAAGTTCAATCATTGATTCTTTTATTTTTTTTCTGAAAAATTCAGATGAGATATGAGGCAGGAAGTAGTTAATTTTGGAAGGATCAATAGAATACTTATGTAAAAGTTCCTTTAGAAATATACCTCCTAATTTCGTGATATGTTTTTCGAGTAACCGGGAATCCTGTTTCAGACTAAACACTGATTTATCTATCCACTCCTGAGGATCAAGTTCCCGCCATGGAGTTATTTTACCTTCTGCGTCTTTAATACCACCATAGTACATACAGGTTTCCATTTCATTAGCATATGATCGGATTTCTATCCAGTCTATCCTTAGTGAAATTCCATCATCGGATGGTTTGTTCTGCAAGAGAAGTGCGGCAGCTCCGTCAGAAAGCATCCATCGTAAAAATTCTTTTTCGAAAGCAATGTATGGATTATTATTCAATGCTTCCAGATATTTGGATTCTTCTTCAAAATTCTTCGAAAGCATTGAGGTTGACTGAAGTTCTGATCCGGCACATACAGCATTTTCGTATTTTTCCAGGGCAAGAGCCATCCATGCATAATTTAATGCCCACATAGAACTATTACATGATCCCGACGCACCCATTGCATCAACAGGTTTAATACCCAATTCACCATGAACCATGCATGCATGTGAGGGCATTAGTTGATCTGGTGAAGCAGTTCCGGCAGTAAGCAGTTGAATATTTTCTGTTTTAAATTTATCTGTTTCTAATCTTCGAATTGCTTCAGCTGTAAGCTCTGCATTTGTATGTGTTATATCGCCATTTTTATCAATAGCATAGTACCTGCATTTTATTCCATTATGACGCAATACAATTGCTTTTGATTTAGATTTAAACCCTCTTATCCTGCCAAGATATTCTTCCATTTCATCATTATAAACCGGCTCATTGGGAAGAAACTTTGATATATTTGTAATGTAAACGTCTGTCATTAAATACTATTTTAATTCCTGATTCTCTACCTGTAGCAAAACATTTATTATAAATCTACACCTCTATAATACAAAATTTTTTTATTTGCAAAAGGGAAAAATAGTATTCTGATTATTACAAATACTATTGTTACTATTGGAGATACAACAAAAAGCGCAAACAATAAGTATATTTTAAATAGTCTGATGCGTGGCTTTCTTTTTGCTTCGCCAACATTTCCTTTTTTTAAAGCATAAGCTGCGAATTTATCAAAAATCTTTCTTCCATTTCTTTCAATCATTAAAAGATGAAACTTGATATTCACCGCTTTCGCTTTTAGAAGCTTTTCTTGTAACGAATTCCATTTGTTATCGCTGAGGGTTTGGTTAATTATTTCGCCAAATTTAGCAGCCTCTGTAATATCTTTTCCCGATACACCAGCTTCGGGAAGTAGAAATCCGGCTTCCTTCTTTCCGTGTATCAACCATCTGATAATTGTAAAACCTGCAATATGGTTTTCGGTTCGGTCAACCAGAACTATATTTCCAACCAGATTTGCCCCAATATCTTTCAATCTTTTTTTTACTATTTCCTGAGCACCAATCCACATGTTTCGTGCCCCGATTACTGTAATAACATTTTTATTCTTTAGCAAAGAAGCGGCCTTTTCCGTTTGCAGGAATGAGAAAAAAGGAATAGAGGGAGACATATACCAGGGCTGATAACATAAAATAAAAAGGTCGTAATTTTTTTCTTCGATATCCGATAAAGAATTTAATTTGCAAGGAATACCTTTTACAGATTCAGGAAAACAATCGAAAAATTCTTTACCCCATGGGAAAGGATAAGGAGGATCGGGTTTCAACTCTGCATAATAAACATTTACGTTATTATCTTCTTCCAGTGGAGTTGTTATACTGCGGGCAATTTTCCCCAGTTGACCAGACTGCGAATAATAGACTACAAGAATATTTTTCATTTTTTTCTAAAAGTTGCACAAACCTAAAAGAATTTTCCAATTTTTGGAAAATCTATAATAGATTTTATACAATTCTCTTAGTATAATTTTGTTTGAACTACATTATTGTTGTATTGAAATAAAGAGAGTTTCAGCTTCATAAATTTAAAACGGGTTTAATGAATTGATTTTTTACTGCATTATATATGGTGACAGAGCAATGTAGGAATAACCCCAAAAAAAGATTGCAAAAAGTTATTGAAAAAAGGAAAAAAGCATATACATTTGCAGCCGCTTTTCCCGGGAGGGGATAAGCAAAGGAA
>JAFGOZ010000063.1 GCA_016926235.1 Bacteroidales bacterium
ACCAAGCTCAGCCTGGAGTACCAAAATGAAAAGATCGTTAACGTGCTTCGCCATATTGAAGACAAAAGCGAATTCCGCTTCTTTTATAACGAAGAGGTCAATGTAAATGCCACGGTTTCCATTGATGTAACCAATGCCCCGATTCAAACCGTAATGGATGAGATCTTTCGGGATAAAAACGTGAACTATGAGATTGTTGGACGACAAGTTATTTTGAGATCCGGCAATTTTCAAACCTCAAACCAACAACGAACAGTTTCAGGGCAAGTGACCGATACCGGAGGCATGCCCATGCCTGGCGTAACGGTGGTGATTAAAGGAACCAGTATCGGAACAATAACAGACTCAGATGGAAAATATACACTCACTCAAGTTCCGCCAGATGCGGTGCTGGTGTTTTCGTTTGTGGGGATGCAAACACAGGAAGTACCTGTAAATAACCAGTCGACCATTATTGCGATTATGGTGGAGGAAACCATTGGGATTGAGGAAGTGGTGGCTATTGGGTATGGTTCGGTGAAAAAAAGTGACTTAACAGGTTCTGTTGGATCAATAAAATCAGAAGAATTAAATTCGACTCCTGCTCTTCGATTGGACCAGGCAATAAAAGGTAAAATTGCAGGATTGCAGGCTATACCAACTTCTTCAAACCCGGGAGCAGAAACTTCAATACGGATTAGAGGAAGTAACTCAATTTCTGCTAATAATGAACCGCTGTATGTTGTTGACGGCTATATCGGCGGCTTTAGTTTAAATGACATTAACATGGATGATATTGCGTCAATAGAAGTATTGAAGGATGCTTCTGCAACCGCGATTTATGGATCAAGGGGTTCAAACGGGGTTATATTAATCACCACAAAAAGAGGAAAAGAAGGGAAAGCAAAAATTACTTATGATTCCTATGTTTCTTTCCAGTCTCCTTCCAAGTATATCCCAGTAATGAATGCAAGTGAATTTGCAGCATTTCAGAATGAAGTCAAGGGGTCAGAAATGTATCCAAATCCATCTTCTTTCGGAGAAGGTACGAATTGGGCAAAGGAAGTGTACCGTGAAAATGTACCAATGACCAGCCATACACTATCTTTGTCCGGGGGTGACACCAAGAATAAATATTTTATCTCCGGAAATTATTTTGATCAGGAAGGAATTTCAATTAATAGTGGCCTAAAGCGTTATCATTTTAGAATAAATACCGATCATCAGATTTCCGATAAGCTGAAAGTAGGAAATTCCCTGATTGTTAGTAGAAGAAAGTATAAGCCTGGTTCATTTGGAACTGGAATAACAAATATTTTAGGATGGGACCCAACATTACCTGTTTACGATACAAACGGCAATTATACAACACAATATCAATTAGCGGAAATTAGTGAGGACAATCCGGTTGCTCTGGCTGTATTACCCATAGATAATACCACAACCAATAAACTTTTAGGGACCGTTTATGGTGAATATGAAATCATTGAAGGATTAACCTATAAGTTGAATTTCGGGGCAAATCTTCAAAATGGCACACGGGAAAGGTATGCCCCCTCAACTTTATATACTCAAATTGTTTATCAAGGCACGGCAACCATTAATAACAACGAAACTTTGGATGTGATTCTGGAAAACACGTTGAACTATTCAAATGTTTTTGGGAAACACAGCATTAATGGATTAATTGGTTATACCCGGCAAACCATTGAAACAAAATCGAGTATGGTTCAGGCCAGGGGCTTTGTATCTGATGCCTTTACGTTTAATAATTTAGCGGCAGCAGCGGAAAGGCCTGATGCCAATTCAAATTTAACGGAAAGTGGATTGGAATCCTTTATATTCAGGGCCAACTACGGATTTGCTAACAAATATCTTTTTACTGCATCTGCAAGATTGGATGGAGCATCGGTATTTGCTGCAAATAATAAGTGGGGACTTTTCCCTTCTGCAGCAATTGCATGGAAAGCTGGGCAAGAAGAGTTTATTAAAAACCTTCACTTTTTTGATAACCTAAAAGTAAGGGCCAGTTATGGGCAACTAGGAAATCCGGGTCTTAACCCTGGGGCATCGTTAACCAAATTAGCACCGGGAGGCAATAATTATATACTAGGTGCAGATCAGCATCTGGTATCTGGAATTGCTGCTAATTACTTGGGAAATCCTGATCTTAAATGGGAAAGTACAACTCAATTTGATCTTGGAATTGATGCTTCATTTTTTAATAATCGTCTTCAGGTAATCGCAGATTACTATGACAAAACTACGAAGGATTTGCTTGTTGACGTCCCACTTTTATGGCTAACCAGTTTCGAGTCTGTGTTAACGAACTTTGGAACGGTTTCCAATAAGGGAATTGAATTTTCGCTGACATCGGTTAATATTGATCGGAATGATTTTAAGTGGGAAACTACTTTTAACATTTCAACAAATAAAAATAAAGTAGTCAGCATTATTGCTCCTGAAGGATCTATACTTAACAATGCATTTACCTGGAGTGGAGCCTCTGGTATAATTCAGGAAGGTGAGCCCATCGGAACTTTTTATGGTTTGGAACAGGATGGAATCTGGAATACCCAGGAAGAAATTGATGCATCGGGCTTAAGTGGTTTTGCTGTTTTCCCCGGAGGTAAACGTTTTAAAGATGTTGATGGTGACAAAGTTATTAGCGAAACCATGGACCGTAAGATTATTGGTCATGCCGACCCTGATTTTTTTGGTGGACTTAGCAACAAGGTATCATACAAAGCTTTCGATTTATATGTGTATTTCTCTTTCGTGTATGGCAACGAAATTTACAATGAATCAGGACGTTTACTGGAACAAGCTCTGGATAACAACGTTTACCAGAAATTTGTAAACCGATGGACACCTGATAATACCACTACAAATATTCCATCGGTCGATGGATTTACCAGACCGATGAATGTTTCAAATTCGGGTTTTGTTGAAGATGGATCCTTTTTAAGATTACAGGATATCCGTTTATCGTACAATATTCCGGTTGAAAAAATAAGTTGGTTGCGGTCAGCCCAAGTATACGTTGCCGGAAATAATTTATTGTTGTTTGACAGCTACAGTGGCTATGACCCTGAAATCAGTAGGGGAACTGATAATACCAAAAGAGGATACGATCATTCTCAGGATCCATCGTTAAAATCCTATACCGTTGGAGTAAAACTTGATTTTTAAAATTTTAAATTATTGATCATGAGACATTCACTTAAAATAGTAATTCTTACTAGTTTACTAACTAGCATTATATTTACTTCCTGCAAAGATATACTCACAGAAGATCCTCAGAGTTTTTTATCTCCCGAGAATTTTCCGAAAACAGAAAAAGATGCGATAGCTGCAACGACTGCTGCTTACTCTAAATTATTCTCCAGTCCAAGAGAATTTTATGTTTCGTTTATCCCCAGCGATTTTACATTCCAGGGGTTTCACAACAAACGGCCATTAACCTATTTTCTTGGACTCAACGGGTTTAATGATGATAGTAATTCATTGTGGCGGGAAGCTTATGGAGGCATTTCGAGATGTAATACGGCCATTGACTATATCCCCTTAATTGAAGATATGGATGAAACGCTTCAAAACAGATTGGTGGCGGAAGCTAAAGCATTGCGTGGCTATTATTATTTTGGGCTTGTTCGTAAATATGGAGACGTACCTATTGTTGATAAAGTACTTGACGGAGCAGGGGCTCTTGAAGGTATCATCCGTAAACCTGTAAATGAAGTTTATGCGCTTATCGAAAAAGATTTAACAGAGGCGATCTCTGACTTACCCGATTCATATAGTGACTCAGAAAAAGGCAGAGTAACAAAATGGGCCGCTGCAGGAATTCTGGCAACAACCTATCTGACAGAGAAAAAGTGGGCATTGGCTATTAAACAATGTGATGCAATCATTAATTCAGGGAAATTTGGTCTTATTGCTGATTATAACAAATTGTTTGGATGGCAAAATGAGCATCAATTATTCCCTGACAAAGACGGGGTGTTGGTAAATGAAAATATTTGGGATATTCAATTTACTTTTGATGAAAGAGGCAGTACTGTTACCCAACAAACCGGGTCACGTGATAAAAGAGTTGGAGGTGATACACATTTTTACGGAGGCTATGAAAATATGATGCCCCTCCCTGAATTTGGGGATTGGTTTGAACCTGGGGATAAGAGAAAGGCAATCAGTTTCGTAGAAAGTATTGATGTTGGTGAACCAAACGGTGTGATTGTACTCAAATCTCCCACAACTCCGGGAGCCGGTCCTATAAGCGGCAAATACCAAAATGCGAATTCTGGTGTTCTTCCACTTCCTGGGAATAGTGCAAACAATCAATATGTTGTCCGGTATGCAGATGTTCTATTAATGCGGGCAGAGGCTGAAAATGAATTAAACGGACCTGCAAATGCATTCCAATTTATTAACCTTGTTCGTGAACGTGCAGGAATAACACCTCTTTCAGGTTTAAGTAAGGAGGAATTTACGACGGCTATCAGAAAAGAAAGAGCGACTGAGTTAAGTTTTGAAGGGCATCGCAGATATGATTTGCTCCGTTGGGGAATCTTTGTTGAAGCTATACGGAATTCAACTTCCCCAATTTTACAAATACCTAGAGAGAATATCCTGGATTATAACGTGCTTTTACCTGTTCCTAATAATGAAATTGCTGCATCAAACGGCAGTTTAGTTCAGAATCCGGGTTATAATTAATCTTTCTATATGAAACATGGATCGGAGTTCAAGCGACCTTGATCCATGTTTCCTTTTTGCAATTCGGGAAGCAATGGCCCGGGAACTGCGGATTTGAAATGTCAATATCAGAGTTCAATCCCAACAAATGAAAATCTATACCAGATTCGGATATACCAACGCAATTTTGCTGTTGAGCATGTCTTGTTTTTTATCGTAACTTATACACAAACTAAAAAAACGCAGCGGATAATCCAATTGGGCCATGAACCAAGGCGACTGAAAGCCTATATAGATAGGCATTCTTGGATCAGGGAACAACAGTTTTGTATATTCTCCGGATGGAACGAAATTATTTATCATTTACCATGCTTATACCTACCTGGATAAACCCAGTGGTAAACGGACGATGTATATTGACCGGGTACATTTTAGGGATGGGGAAATGATATTGATGGTCTAACCAAGAGTTCCCAACCTCATCCAAGTGTAATAAAAAGGTAAAATTAATTTATATATGAATACAATAAGACAAATTATTCTGATAATGGCAATCCAGAATTTTGGATTCGTATCTGTAGCTCAGACAGCTAGTAAAACAACAAAAGGCAAGCCTAATATATTGATCCTTTTGGCAGATGATTTAGGTTATGGCGATGTTGGTTTCCATAGAAGTGATATACAAACCCCCAATATTGACAAATTAGCTGATGAAGGTATAAAATTGGAACAGTTTTACTCCTGCTCGATGTGTTCTCCTACCCGTGCAGGTTTAATGACCGGCCGCTATCCGATTCGGTTTGGACTGATGCGTTCGGTAATTCCTCCATATCGCGAATTCGGGCTTTCAACCGATGAAGAAACAGTGGCAGACATGCTTGGAAAGGCTGGCTATAATTATCGAGGAATTGTTGGGAAGTGGCACCTTGGGCATCGCCTTCAACAGTGGTTGCCAACAAACCGAGGGTTTACCTATTTTGAAGGCTGTCATAACGGAGCAATCGACTATTTTGACCGGTCCAGGGACGGAGCTCTCGACTGGCATATTAACGATCAACCTTCACAGAAAGGAGGTTACACGACAGATATAATTGGCGAGGCCGCAGTTGAATTTATTGAGTCGGTGCCAAAAGAAGAACCGTTTTTTTTGTATGTCCCATTTACCGCACCACATTCTCCGTTTCAGGCAAAGCAGGAAGATATGGAAAAGTATCCCAAGAGAGAGGGGGTAAAAAGGACTTATGCCGGGATGGTGGACTGTCTGGATCAGAACATTGGAAAAATATTAAACACAATTAAAGAAAGGGGACAATTGGATAATACGTTCATCTTGTTTTTTAGCGACAACGGTGGAGTGCTTAGAGTTTCCAGCAACGGTGAGCAGAGAGGAGAAAAACTTACGCCCTACCAGGGTGGAATTCGTGTAGTAGCAGCAGCACGCTGGCCAGCTGGCGGTATCTCCGGTGGAAAAGTGAGCGAAGAGCGTATGGGGTATATTGATGTATTTCCTACTCTTATGGCAGTAGCAGGATACAATGAGAATCACAAAAATAATCTGGATGGAATAAATATACTGGGAGCCATAAAGGGAGAAAGATTAAGCGACAGAGCATGGTTTACATATGAAGATCAAGGAGATGAAAAGATTGAGAAAATAGCGATTAATACGGATCGCTGGAAACTTGTAGTACACCGAAGTGCCCCGGATTCTGATAAGAATTCCTGGATAAATGAATTGTTCCAAATTGCCGATGACCCAAAGGAAGAAACTGATTTGGCAGCTCAAAATAAATCGGAACTGGAGGAATTATTGAAGGAACTTAATTCCTTTTACGATTTAAAGTCAGAACATCAAATACCGAGATATTCGGTGAAGGATAATTACACCGAGCCAGTTTTAATCCCTAATTGGCAACCTACAAAATAAGGTGCGGCGTTACTGTAAAATGAGATTCCATCGCTGAATTCATCAGTTAGAGAAAATCTTTCACTTTTTGAATGATTAACCATTATAAACGCATATCACCCAGAAATACACTAA
>JAFGOZ010000543.1 GCA_016926235.1 Bacteroidales bacterium
GGAGGAATTAATGCAATTACCAAATCAGGCACCAATACCTTCAAAGGATCTGCTTATTCTTACTATAAAAACCAGAATTTGAGAGGTAATAAAATCGGCGATTATAGTTTTGGAGATCGGGATAAAGAATCCAGAACCATATATGGAGCAAGCCTTGGAGGTCCAATCATCAAAAACAAACTGTTCTTCTTTGCTAATGTTGAGAAGGAGAAAGTGCCACAACAGGTAATCACATGGCGTCCTTCTACTGATGGAATTTCAGATGGACAGACCATTTCCCGTGTTACAGAAAGTGATCTGCAGTTGGTTTCTGATCATTTGAGTAATGTTTACGGCTATAACACAGGTTCGTATACTGATTTCCCTGCTGACGAGAGCAATATTAAGTTTATGGGGCGTCTTGACTGGAATATTGATAATGCCAATAAGCTGAGTATTCGTTATAACCACACCAAAAATGCTGCCTGGAATGCACCCAATGGCAACTCAACAGATGGGAGCTACCGTGACAACAACAAAAATCGTGTCTCACAATACTCTATGTCGTATGCCAATTCGATGTATTCGATGGATAATGTTGTGAATTCATTAACAGCTGAATTAAACAGTCGTTTTAGTAATATTGCTTCCAATCAGATATTATTTACCTATACCGATATCAGCGATATGCGAGACTCTGAGTCTTCAGTGTTTCCCTTTATAGATATTATGAGTGGAGATATTGCCTCGGGTGCCGATGCTTTGGATCCATATATTTCTGCCGGTTATGAATTGTTTACTTTTAATAATGGCGTAAAGAATCGTGTAGTTACGGTTACTGATAACTTTAGCTTATACGTGAATGCCCATAAACTGACAGCCGGAGTGAGTTACGAGAATCAAAATGCGAGTAATGCATACATGCGTAGCGGAACCGGGTATTATCGCTATGCCAGCATCAGTGATTTTACAAGCGGTGCTGCTCCCGTTGACTTTGCCTTGACTTACGGTGCAAATGGAGATGCCGTTCCTACCTCAGAAGTTGCATTTCACCAGATTGGAGCCTATGTACAGGATGAATGGAATCCGGTTCAAAACTTAAAGCTCACCTTTGGTTTACGTGCAGACCTTCTTGATTTTAAAGAAAATCTGATGCGCAACAATGCCATATATAACCTTGATTTTGGTGGCCGGCATATAGATACCGGCACATGGCCCTCTTCACGGATTAACTGGTCGCCACGCATTGGTGGAACTTATGATGTTTATGGTGATAAATCTCTAATCATTCGTGGAGGAACAGGTATATTTACAGGTCGACTTCCTTTAGTATTTTTCACTAATATGCCCACAAATGCCGGGATGGTTCAGTTGACGATGAAACTTCAAACCCGATTTAATGCAGATGGATCGGTCCAAAGTCGGGATGACAGGCTGGATTTGTTAACAGGCGGCATGATTACCGATGTGAATGAGATGATTGATGAATTAGGGTTTCAACGCGAAGTAACACCCGAAGATGGCAGTGTTCCGAGTTCAGTGGCCGGAGTAGATCCTGATTTCAAGATGCCTCAGGTATGGAAATCATCTATTGCAGCTGATTATAAAATTCCAGTCTCTTTTCCCCTTTCTGTTACCGCGGAGGCTATGTATACCAAAAACATCAATGCTGTAATGCAACAGAATTATTTGGTTAAAAATCCCGATAGTGAAACATGGGAGACCTTTTCTGGCTCAGATAATCGGTATATTTATCCTTCCGACTTTAAATATAATACCGGGAGCTCAGTCAGGGATGCTAATGTTCTCTCTAACACGGATAAAGGTTACGGTTATACATTAAATCTGACCCTAGATGCTGAGCCTTTGAAGGGGCTTAAGATGATGGCAGCTTATACGCACACTGAGATGAAGGAAGTTTCCGGTTTGCCTGGCAGTAATGCCAATTCGGCATGGACTGGTATCCTGTCAGTTGATGGTCCAAATACTGTTGGGATTCAACGTTCGCAGTATGTTACTCCAAATAAAGTTATCGGTTCCGTTTCTTATCGTTTTCCCTATGCCAATAATCATTTGGCAACAACTTTAAGCTTGTTCTATTCGGGTTATTCTCCTTACGGTAATTCTTTTACCTACAGTAATGACATGAATGGAGATGGGTTAACCGGAGATTTAATGTACATTCCAAAAGGCCGGGGAGATATAAGGTTTGTATCAACGGCTGATGAAGATGCCTTCTTTGCTTTTATGGAACAGGATAAGTATTTGAGTAATCATAAAGGAGAATATGCCGAAGCCTATTCTGCACGTGCTCCCTGGGTTAGTAAATTTGACTTACGTATTTTACAGGATTTTTCTATAATGACAGAAAAAGCAAAACACACCCTTCAGATTAGCTTGGATATTTTGAATTTTGGGAATCTGCTAAATTCTGAATGGGGGGTTAATAAAACCATGTCGTCCAGTAATTATGGCGCTATTTTGAAATACGAAGGACGTGACACAGATAATTTTCCGGAGTATTCAATGGTTAAAGTTAAAGATTCTGAAGGCAACCAGGTTTACCCAACTGAATCATATACCAAGTATAAGAATTTGAGTCAGGTTTGGCAATTGCAAGTGGGACTTAGATATATTTTCTAATAATAGAGAATTTATTCCAATAAAGCTGAACTAGAGTTTCAGATACAAAAGAGGCTGTCTTCAAAAAGACAGCCTCTTTATTCTTTTCATACAATTACGCCCGAAAAGAATCAACCACCAACAATCAGTTTTGATAACCAGTTGCAACACGCGCGATAACAGGTAAGTTTTATCTGGAATAATGGTTGCTGAGCAAAGCCAAAGTATGGTTATTGGGATTATAGAAGTATCGCTGGGCCATGCAAAGAGTTTATAGGGTCACTGAATAGTATAACTGCTGATGTTATTTTACATTTAGATAATTACTTGTTGTTTTAACAGTTGTGTAGAAATAATTTAATGCGGCTAAAAAGCTTTTTTGAACTTCTTCTGCTTTAACAACCTGTCCATTAATTTCTTGGTCTTTAGTTGCACAGGCATCTCCAATCAATGTAATATTAAATCCATAATCCTTTGCTGCTCTTGCGGTTGCATCAATACACATATGGGTCATCATTCCACAGATAACCAAATCAGATATATTTTCACCTTTTAAATAATCGAGCAATTCAGTTTCTCTAAAACTATTTGGGTAATGCTTTACAATTATCTTTTCTTGTCCTATTGGTTTTACATTGTCATGTATTTCAGCTCCTTTTGTATTTGGTAGAAAAAAAGTAGCTGTTGGTATTGTTGCAATATGTTGAATATGGATTACCGGCAAGCTATCTGCTCTAAAATTTTCAAGAATCAATTTCGCGTTATTACTTGCTATGTCTGACCCAACAAGAGTCATTGTTCCTTTATCGAAATAATCATTTTGAATGTCAATAATAATCAATGCTGTTTTCATCTTTTGGTTTAATTGATTCTGTTACGAAAATCCCAATTTTGGTATAAAACAGCAAATCATTATAGTTAAAATTATCGGCTTCATTGGTTTTAGTTTTCTTTAGTTGATACTCAATATTATTTAATAACATATGCAGGTATTTTACAACTCCCAACCATCATAATATCAAGCCGTTTAGCAGACACTCTGAAACCCAGGTTGCATATGAGTTGTTGTTTGGTGCCGGGCCTTATTTATTCATTAGCTCCTTGTTATCTCTTAAATATTTACCCGGTGTAACACCAATATGTTTCTTAAATAGCTTTGTAAAATGGCTTTGGTCAAAAAAACCAATATCATAAGTGGTTTCGATCACCGACTTTTGTTCAAGAATAACCTTTTGCGACTTTTTCATTTTGCAAACAATGTAATAAGCGTAAGGCGACAATCCATAACACCTGTGAAATATCCTGTTGAAATGAAATTCGCTTAAACAGGCAACGCTAGATATTTCTTTTAATGAAATATCCCGCATGCAATTATTTTCAATGAATTGTTTGGCTAAACTAATTTTTGAAGAAGTATTTTCATCTATACAAGCTGTATAGTTTTCTACTGAAAATTTCCTTAATTGCAAAATAATCTCATCATATAAACTAATTAACTGTATAGATGAGTGTTCATATTCGGCCAAAGCATGGAATTCTTTAATTTTATTCCCCAAATCAGTTTGATGAAGAACTAATTTGGGGAAATAATATGAAGCATTCAGATTTAATGAGATCACCTTGTAACTATGGTCTGAATTATCGACCGATTTTCCACTATGAGGTTCAAACGGCTGAACAATAAAAATATCATCCGGCTTTAAAATTGACGTTTCACCCCTGTAAGTAAATTCCCTTTCCCCAAGTTCAATAACCCCGAGGATATAAGATGAATGAAAGTGAACCGGAAAAACATTTGAAATATTATATCCTTGAGTTACAGATACTCCTTTTATATTTTTCAATTTAAAATGAATAATCTTTCCGTGTTCACTCTTCATTCTGTACAATTATAGTAATGCAGGAAAAAACTTGGCTAACAAAAACAATTCATCGTTTTCGGCTTTAACTGAATGGTATTTATCTGCTGGGATAAACCCAATTACTCCTTTACGATAATCAAGTTTTGTTTCCTCTATCATACAATGACCAAATCCACTTATGATTTCATGTAATTCATTTTTACCAGTATGGTTATGAATTCCAATTTCACATCCAGGATTAATTTTCACCAAATGACAACTTAGGCGATTATCAGTATTTTCTCCTCTAATAATATGTTTTAAATAAACGCCTTTGTATACGGGATGTTCGTCCCAAACAAAATTCTCAATATCAAAACGTTCACCATTGAAATACAATTCCCCTTTTTCAAAAATATTTGCATCCATAATTTATCCTATTTGGTTATGGATGCAAAATTAATGGTCACTCATCAAAAAAAATTGTAAAATATTGCTGCTTTGCAATGTACAATTAACAATTAGTCAATGATTTTTTATCGAAAACAAGTTAAAACAACACTCAATACTTTTATTGATTACTGAATGCCATTTGGAGTCTATGATATTGGATATAACTAATTTACTGTGATCCTGACTAAACAAAAACAGGAGCTACAAACTCATAAAATTCATGAATAACGCTAACGACTAATCAAGAGGTTGAATGAAATGCATCAACTCTCTGTCGTGGTTATTCACAATTCTGCATTCATTATCAAAATACATTGTAGCTCCGTTTTCAGCAGTATAGGGTTCCCACACAGGCAGCACTCCCTCAACATTAGGATTACCTGTTTTTACAAAGTTTAGCCATGCAGAGCTCATTTTGCCAGCCAATTCCCAGGCTTCTTCTGTATTGCCTGTCCAGTCGGATCTCAGATCAACAGTGTTAAATGCCAAGGGAATGTCCAACCCATGAAATGAACCTTTTGATGCATTGTCAACAGAACTTTTCCACGCTAAAAAGTAAACATAGATTGGTGCATTTTCCTGCACTCCCCTTGCATCTGCTGTTCTTATTGTGAAAGGTCTGAAAGTATTATCAACAGAAAGAAGATCCTGAGGAGTATAATCGGGATATGCCTTTGCGAATAGCTCAATGTATTGCTCGGTTCTGTTGCCATATACTTTTGCCAATCGTTCTTTTGCCTGTTCCAAAGTCAGCTCCTTTTCGGCATACACTGTTGGCATTAGTTCGTTGAGTGTGCTACCCATCATAAGTGGTATATCCTTTGAAATATCGGCAAAACCGGGGCTGAAAGGTTGCTGGAGCAAAACAACACTGTCGGCAGAAGGTGCAAAGCCAAACATTGTAGGCGATCCGGGTTTTCTTGGACCAGAAATTTTTGCTATTGCATCGTTTCCTGCTTTAACAAGTTTCAGGTAAGGGATAGTATCCAGTTTCTCTACATCGTCTGCTGTAAGCCCTAAATTTTCAAGCACAGCTAAACCAAGGGCTTGCGATTTCTCTTTGGTCATTACATTTATTAGCGTTCCACTTTGAATAATTGCCTTGTGAAACAAACCTTTTGCCGCTGGCATACACATAAGCGTCCCGACTTTTCCGCCACCGCCCGATTCGCCAATAATAGTAACATCAGATGGGTTGCCGCCAAAATTCTCAATATTTTTATTGACCCACTCCAGAGCTTTTACAATGTCGAGCATGCCAACATTTGCCGATTGTGCATAGTTGGAACCACATGCCGACAAATCAAGAAAGCCAAGAATATTCAAGCGGTGATTTATTGATACGAACACTACATCGCCTTTTTCGGCCAAAGCTTTACCATAGGTCATTGGGTCGTTGCTGGCACCAATGTGAAATCCTCCGCCATGCAACCATACCATTACCGGACGTTTTTTGCCATCCATTATTCCCTGTGTCCACACATTTGCACTGAAAAGTTTTTCTTCGTTTTGAACAGAATCGGGATACCAAGGTGCTATTTGCCTGGCTACCGGTCCAAATTCTGTACATTCACGAACTCCGTCCCATGCATCAGGATCTTGCGGAGGCATAAATCTTTCGGCTTTGGCATATGGAATTCCATTGAAAACAAATATGCTATCGTCAACACTACCTGAAACTGTGCCATGGGTAGTTTTAACAACTGGTTTTTGATTTTGGTTAGTTTTTAGGTTACACCCTGTAAAACATAATCCTAAAGCAATTGAAAAGAAGAAAATAAAGTTTTTTAATAGTCTCATAGTATAAGTATTTGTTTAAGATTTAGTAATGTGCAAAATAATGCTAAAAATACATTTTATCAATCAGCCTTTCATATTTTGCGACCTTCTTTTTCTATACTCCTGCTTGTAATCAACTTTTTCTTTCTGTGCAACCTGATAATTTGCAGTAGTAGTCAAATACCTCACGCAAAAACTCCAACATACCCCTTTCTGGTTCTGAAAAAATGCTTCTCCAGGTCCAAACCTTTGTGTCCACAGTTAGTATTTGGTTTATAATTCATTTTTATACATTCAATTGCAACAATTAATTCATTTATTGAATCGACCGTGTATTTTGGAACTAAAGCATTGACTTGTGGTGCAAAAGACCCAATTAATTTGAGTAACTTGTGAATAAAGCCAAGGATGAGACGAGGGGCGGCGTAATCCATCTTTAGACCGCTTCATAACTTTTTTGGTTATTTACCGTATTACATTCGCTTTACCTAGCCTTCTTTTTAAAGAGATGTTCTTGCATTGCGTTCAACCACTTACAGAATATCGATATTTTTTCGGATTGACTGCAATTGTAGAATACTAATCCTTTATAATAAATTGATGAACAATATTGTGAAGGTAATTACGGATTATAATTACAATTCATTTTTGGAGACTAATTCTTGATATGTGATGATGATGATGAAGCGATTGTTACTTATTTTATTTGTAATGCCAATAGTACTTGCTACTTATGCCCAGTCAACAGAAGATAAAACTTTACTAATATTTGAAGGGAGTGAGGCTGGTAATTTATCCTCTATTACTTTTACAGAAATACCTGAAAAAGAAATAGTATTAAATGAGGGTGATGTTATTCCGACGCCGTTTGAGGTAAAGGCCCAAACCACTTGTACTGCCGAAGAGGCTGATACCGGCTATGGCAATGAAAACGCGCAGCAATACTATGCCGGTAGCTATGCTGAGTTTGTAAGTGCTTTGCAACTTGTTCAGGATGGTGATGTCATTAACCTGACCCATTATGTAGCTATTAAGCCTGATAATACTTTCCCCAATAACTTGGGGGTATGGGAGCCATTTGTGGTTGATAAAGCCATTACCATCGACGGCGGAGCACTTCAGAACAAGCTCTCTTTTGAACGTGGACTGCCCCTTGAGTTAAGGGCTGATATTACGTTTAAAAATATGAATCTGACCATGATTCCCGAAGGAGGGGTTAATGCTTCCTTTATATATGTGTCGGATACAAAGGTGATATTTGACAATGTTAGCACAACTGTAGAAGAGCTCATTGCAGGTGTTCCCGATCCCCGGCCAACCATTGTGGCAGGAACATATGGTACTCATGCTTCTATGGGTGAACAGGCGCATATCATAATCAGAAATGCCACTTATGAAAGTGCTTTTGCAGCCATCATGGCGGGCAATCAAAATACTCTGAAAACAACAAACACTATTATCGATATTGAATCTGAAGATTTGGTCGTGAAAGAGGGCATAAAACTCTTTGGATTGAACAATACAATGATGCCGGGCAAAACTATTATTAATACTTCTTCAAAAAGAATTAGTAGTTATGAGGGTCTTGAAATTGGCGGAGAGTCTACCTTAAATTTCAAAAATGTTAGTGTTATTCCGGAAGTAACCGTTCTGAATATTGATAATGTGCAACTTATTGGAAGTGCTTCCAAGGTTAAGTTTTCAACCTATACCGAAGGGATTAATTCAGCAATTATTAATGCAGGGGCTGAGTTAACCTTTGCATCCAAAACTGTTAATAATTTCACACTAGAGGTTCTCGGAGGTTCCGGTACTTTGGTGATTCCGCAATATTCCACACTTACTCTGGGTTCGGTCAGGAACAGGCCTACCATTAAAGTTTGGGAGTGGCTTTATTATAAAGAAAACATTCTGGGTTTTGTTGTTTTAGGTAATGAGCAACCAGGCGACATTATCTATTACGTTAACGGTGAAAAATATATCAGGCAGGATGATCAACTGGTGCTTTTTGATGGGGCAGACCTGCCGTTGAATGAACTAAATGATGCTCTGGTTCAATATCTGGGCGAAACGGTTGTGATGAGTGGGAACGATCAGGTTATTACACGTTGTTGGAGAGCTTCAGATTATTGTGGAAATGAGGCCTTTTTTGAGCAGACCATAACCATACTGTCGGCAGTTACTTCAGGGGTTGAGGATGTTCAGGATCTGTCATTTTTTCTTTATCCCAATCCGGCATCCAAAGAGTTTAGTTTTAATCACCCGGAGGGAGTCTGTTCTGTGAAAATTTATGATATCAATGGCCGTTTAGTGCAATATTTTCCTCAAAAATCCAGCTACCAAATTTATGGGCTTCCCAAAGGCCTTTATTTCATAATTGTGGAACATGCCGATGGCAGATCACGATTTAAATTGAAAAAAGAATAGGTTGTTGAATATTATAAAGGGGGTACAGGATTAACCGGAGCTGTTGTTTTTCCACTTGTTGTTTTTCGCCTGTTTTGTTAATCTTCTTTTGAAAATACAGAGAGGGAGTATTCTTGTAACCTGTTGATACGTTGTTAAGCAACCAGCGTTCTTATGGTATATTATGGTAAGTACATTAGTCCAATTAAGGATATGGCATTAAAGATTCCGATGATCATCATGCTGTAATGGAGCATTCGTTATCCAAGGTTATCGATGCAGAGGCGATTAATAAACTCTTATACGAGGAATTTATAACAGTTGATAAAGATAGCCGACTTATTGCACCATTTAACCCAGGAGGGAAGAGTTTTTTATCGCAACCATATTCTTAAGTTTTCTGATAGTGATGATCCGCAAAATAATCTTTACAAGCAGGTTAACAATAACAGACAAATTGCCCAAAAGGAGTTTAATTTGCATAGTACTATAAAATGCTACAGGTACAACCTGGCATTTAAGCTGAGTTGAATCAAGCTTTGGAAAACATCCGCAACACCGAAAGATAATCTCCAGATTATCCGCAAATAATATTTTTTTGAGATCTTGTAGAAAAAAAATAGTGTTAAATTCTCTTATTTTTTGATCAGAATTGCTAATTTAGAGAATTGGAAAATTTGGTCAAAAATTTGGTACTGATTTAATTGTCTGGTGGGTAATGATCTTGAAATCAAGGGATCATTATGTTGTTTTTTTTTTCGGGCTTCAACAAATTTTTAAAAACCGATACTTGTATAAATAAATATTTTTTATCATCATTATTATCTAAATGTTTATGAAAGCAGTTTTAAGTTTGTTTTTTTTATTGACTCTATCCATTACAACTTTCGCCCAAAAGGTTGATTCAAATGCTAATTTGTATCAATCGAAGATTCAGAGCTTTACAAAAATGAAAAAAACGGGGAGTACCCTTGGGATTGTTGGAGGAGGATTAACATTAGTGGGCGTAGCATTAGTGGCTTCTGCTGATTGGGAATCATCAACCGATGACTATGGATATCGGGTTACAACAACTGACGGATCTGGTGTAACGGGTATAATATCATTGTGTGTTGGCGTACCAATGGCGATTACAGGCCTTATTCTTAATTCAATTGGAAACAGAAAGGTTTCTGAATATTCAAAAAAACTTGAAAATATTAATGTGGGATACATTAAGAAAGAGGAAATGAGTGGACTGACATTGGCTATACGGTTTTAATTAAAACGTAAGTAATGAAGTCTCTGATACTGTTTGGGATTCTGCTGTTTTCAGTCAATATGTAAAGTATGTTGAAAAAAATTCATCTATTTTGTATTTGAACGATGGCAAAAAAGCAAGTATTAAGCCGAGTTATTATTCTTGTTTCACATTAATAACCACTTTCCCTTTGGCGTGCCCTTCACTTAGATAACGAAATGCTTCTGCTGTTTTGTATAAGGGATAATACTTTTCGATAACCGGTTTGATTTTGCCATCATTTGAAAGCATCACAATGAAATCCAAATCTTTTTGTTTTGGCTTCGCAGCAAGGAAACATATTTTTTTTGAGCCAAAAGACATCATCCATCCAAAGAGAATGGTTTTAAAAATCTGAGATAAAGCACCACCTACCATGACATATGTACCTTTAGGATTTAACAATCTCTTACAGGCTAACAGAGGATAACTTCCATTGATAGCTATAATGATATCGTAAGTGATGTTGCTTTTGGTGAATTTCTCCTTTGTATAATCAATAACATAATCCGCTCCAAGATATTTTGTTTGTTCAACATTTTTAGTACTGCATACAGCTGTCACTGTTGCACCGAAATATTTTGCTAGTTGTACAGCAAAGGTACCAACACCACCACCACTACCGATAATCAGAATCTTATCCCCTTTCTGAATGTTTGCTTTATCGCGTAATGATTGCAAAGCGGTTAGAGCTGCTATAGGTAATGCCGCAGCATCTTCAAAGGAAATTTTTGCTGGTTTATGTACTAATAACTTTTCCGGAGCCAAAGCATACTCAGCTAAACCACCAAATCCATAATCAGCAATCTCCCCAATTACTTCATCCCCGGGTTTAAATTGTCGGATGTTTTTACCAGCTGATTCCACTATACCAGCAATATCTGCTCCAAAAATCCTTTTCTTTGGAATCATTCCCATTTTCATTGAACGGTAATCTGCAGCATTTATGGATACAGCAATTATTTTCACCAATACTTCGTTGTCAATTGGAATAGGCTTTTCAACATCAGTGTAGACTAATTTATCAGGGTGAGCTTTTTTGTTATATACTATTGCTTTCATCTTTTACTAATTAAAAAAACTTCCACGAATATTTCTTTAATTACATTTTCCTATGCCATAAAAAAATCACTTAAAATTTAAAATGACCTAAGGAAATGCAACTATGATTTGAAATTTATTGTGAACAAGGTTGACGAATAATCGTCACCACCACTGAATTTACATACAAGCCTCTGAATGGGTATTTCAGAGGCTTATTACATTTAAACGAGAAAGAATGCAATAGAGTTCATATTCAGTTAATGAGGCTTTTACTCGTTTTTCTTGTCAATGTGTTGGCAAACGTTTTACTATTTGTTCTTTTCAAGTACATTTCTCTCCGTCATTGTTATACCATCAAAGCCCCAACTATCTGGATTTAGCTCATTTATAACAAAATAATTCGTAATATCACTTGTTCCGAATACACGATTCACTAAAGCTCTACCTGCTTTGATAACCTCTAACATCTGATCTGGATTACTAGTTCCTTTTGATATTTTTATTTCAACATAAATTGCAGATCCATGTTTATGTCCAGTTTTAGATATTGGTTGACCACCTATAAACCAATTAGAAGAGTCTAACTCATCTAATGTAATTACCGTAAAATCCCTATCCCTACCTAATATTTTTACAATAATGTCCATTATTCCATCTATTAGCAATTGCTTTGATTCATTATCAACTTGTTGTTTAACCAATTTAACATTTACAAATGGCATAATTTTAGGTTTTAGATTTATGAATATGTTTCTCTGTTTGTGAAAAGTCTTTTAATTTTGGTTGCCAACGGTTAGTATACCCTTAGTGCAACCGTTTAGGTAGCATTATCGCAAATATATTGTTGTGTGTGGTTTATTCTGCATTCACCTTAATTCGGTTGTAGTAAATTGTAGTAGTTGCTTCAAACCCAGAGTCAGTTCCTACAATTACCCAAACTTCACCATTTGAATTGGACATAACACTTACCGGACTGGTAGTTTTTAGAACTTTCAGTTTGTAATCGAACAAATCTGTTCCATTAGCAAAATCACCTATAACTTGCATATTTGCACCACCTTGGGCTTGACAACCTTTATCAATATTCATTCGGAAACAGTTCTCTGAAATATTCAGTACTTTCAATGGTTCATTAGTAGATGCACCAGCTTTAATAAATACACTTTCCCCAGGTGAACCTCCTACACCAACAGAACCGGAAGCTACATTTGTGGCGAATTCAATTTCCAGATCTATTTTGTAGGTTGTATTTGGGTCTAGCCCAGTGAGAATCTTTTTGACGAACATAAATAAATCATCACTATGATTATTGCCTGATTGTCTTAAGGCCCCTTCACTATTAATAAGGGGGCTTGGTAACATAGAATGTGAATACTCCAATTCGTAATAGTCCTCTACATCCGGATTGTTGGGATAATCTGCAAAATCACCTATCCATCCTTCATCATTGGTCTGGAAATTAAAAGTAAATTCTTTGGGTTCGACAGGATTTGCATTGTCATCTTTTTTACAACTTGCAAAAGTGATTAGTAAAACTGCAAGTCCAACTAAAAATAATTTACTCATCTTATTTTAATTAAGTTACACCTACTATTAAAAAGGTTTTCGGCTTTTTCACTTATCTACTTTTTCATTTAGTGTTGTTTTCAGTTCAACATTCTTTTAAATCAAACCCAACGGACAGAATTATTTACAGTTGCCGACTGCGGTGCGCTTTGCTGTTGAGCCACGCCGTGGCTAATGCGGACTACATTCATCATTGTCGGCACGGAAACGGCAATTAACATATAGTTTTTGTTGAACTAAATCCCTTCGGGACAACTCCTTTCAAAAATAACATATTTTTTTAGTCACAAGCCATTATAACTGTATTATTCACTTTAAATTAATGCAGTTATGAGAAAGAAAACAAGCTTAACTATTGTTGAGCGCGCCATGGTTCTGGTTGCTGAATTTAAGGACAGAGCCTTGAAGCTGGTGCATCAGGTGATTCTTCGTGTGCAGAGGGCAAAATAGCCAGGATGCTAAAACCAATAATACAAATATAATTGCAACAACAATTAACAATTCGTTTTTCTAAAAACAATCTATTCTAAATACCTTTCCCAGAGTTTAATGCCCTACTTAATCGAATAAATTTACTTATTAATAACAGTAAATTAATTAATGTGAAAATGTAAAATGAATAATTAGAAAAGTTTAAACCAACAAAACTAAGAATTCCATATACTCCAACAATTAGCGCTCTATCACTTTTACCCATTGGCCCATCATACCTGCGACTTCCAGAGATCACTTTTCCTATAAAACCAGAAAATTCATTGATAATTCCTAGACACAAGAATAAAACTATTAAATATATTTGTTCAGCTTCAAATTTTAGTAGTGGGAAAAATATCAAAACATCTGACTACTGGTGTCAGGATTTTGGAAAGTCGCTCTATGTTTCCCCCCTTTTTGTGCAGGTGCATCTAACGAAATTTCTCTAGAACACCTTGCTTGCCTTTTCCTATTCACTAGGCTCCAGCTTTCGTTTTATCTCCTCGTGAGGACTTCCATCTATTGTACAGCATTTAACCAACCGGCGTTGGTTGATTCAAAACACACACGGTTGGCAATATTCTCATAAAGGGGTTGCGAGTGATTCCCTATCAAGTTACACGAAAAATTGAAGCGGACTTTAAACTTTTTCAAACCACTGAACCCCAACTGTTTAATGTTGTATATTATGCCCAGTTAATATTAATCCAGATAGAAAACACTTCGCTCATTATCACAGCGTTTGCTCTCAAAAGCACTCGATTTTCATCAGCTAATTCACATTCGACAATTCCTGACCTTTGACAATTACTGCCTAATCTTCTTCGAGGTATAAACAGACGGGAACCGCTAACTTTTTGGATTCAATTTATGGAGCGTTATTCCAGATTCAACGATATTTGCTTTCCATTATACCCAAGATACTTACCCGAACTAAATTCAACAAGCGCTTTCCCATCGCAGCCACTATGAAAGCTTAGAAATGAATTTCCAAGATCGATAAACGATGTTCCTGCCTTAAAGTTTTGCGACAGCCCATGGCCGCTAACCGGATTAACCGTACACAACGAAAAATCGACCTTTGTATCAATGAGTGCATGATACATAATTCCGCCCGATTCGCTGCGAGCCTCAACGATTTGTCCACCTCCGTTTATGGTAATTATGTCGTCCAGGACGCTTGCAGTGGTTCCTGACTGGTCTATATCGATAAACCAAACATTTTGTTTTACTATGGCAAACGGATCCGAAGGTTTTTCTTTATCCAGGCGGCTCATTTCGGAATTAAAAACAAGACTTGTAATGTTACTCAGGTCGAGAATGGTATCTGATCCGTTTCCAACAATGATGTCCTGGTCGGCAAATACAGCCATTATGCCCTCTTGCTCGCTGCGTTTGATGAAAGGAATGGTATGCAGACCGTATAGTTTGACATCGCCCTCAATGATGTTAATGTTGGCGAGTAAAATCGATAATATTCCGCCATTGCTAGTCCATAGACCTGCCATTACAATATCCCCCACATTTGTATTAAAGGGAAGAGGATGTGCAGCATCAACTTTTACATAAATAAGGCCTGAGTTTTTGTCGAATACTACGTTATTAGGCAGAGGTTTTCCGCTATGCGCAGCCTCGGCAATGGAAACGCAATATCCAATGGCTGTAGATGTTTTCAATCCTTGCTGAAGAGACTCTAGTTCGGGTTTTTGATTGTATTTATCGAGCTTTTTGCACGAAATAACGGTAATAGTAAAGAGAATTGCTGCAATGAACAAGGAAGGAGCAAAACTCTGAATAACATATTTGGCAAATGTTTTCATATTTGGTCAGTTTGTGTAACCCATTTTTAATTCGAGTTTGGAAGTTTTAATCAAACGACTTTATTCGCAATAACAAATCAAAATATTATCATTGACAACAATCACACTTCTATTATTTATTCATTATTTAAGCCTTATACTATGTTGAACGTTTTTTCTTTAGCTGTCTAGGATTTATTTGTATCTGTCCACCTATTGCTATTAACTCCTTAAGTTTTATCAGCCATTTTTCAATTTCGTCTGTTTTCTCAATAATAAACACTTACGATTCTGTATACAATAGTATACAAATCTATGTATTTTCTTTTTGAAATCACTAAAGATTAAATTCGCTGTTTTAGGCCTTTATTAAATTGTAACTAACGCCAAGTTTAATTGTTGACTATCTGTCGTTTATGCTTTTCTAGAATTTATCAATTTTTTCGAAAATTCAATCACTCATTTGTAGTTACCTTTAGAATTTAATCGGATTCTCTGACGGGAGGGATGAACCACAACGTTGGAAGTATGGGCCGTAAGAGATTACGGCCCACGTCCGAGACCAACGTTAAAAAATCTGATTCGGGCAACAGAATTTCGCGTATGGGTGAACCCCTTATTGGCTAAACCACGTGCTAAAGGCAATCATTTACTCTCTTATACTTATTTCAAAAGCAAAAGCATTATTGGTAAGACTATTACTAATATCAGCGCATAAATTGATAAAATAATAATTGTGAATATTCCCAAAAATTTAAATAGTGATTTCAAATTCCGGAATCCAGTAGTTATTGAAGATAAATCATTGGAATTTAATCCTTGCTTAATTTGTACTGAATAACTGTATAAATAATTTATCGGAAAATAATAAATAACAGCAATAATAATATACAAAAAACCAATCATACCCATAGGGAATCCTACTACTGAAAATTTACTTATTTGTGAAGACCCAATCATTATAAAAAGTGCTAAAATTATCAGAATACACAGACCAACATAACCTACAATTGCCAGAAATTTCCCCCACTTTGAAGTCTCTAATAAGTAACCATTTATTTCTGTTGTAGTAATAAATGAGTTTTCAAACTGTACATTTTTTTCTAAATTATCCATTTTTCCCAATATAATATCCTACTCATAGGCTTTTCGGTAACGCCCCGTTGTTTCAAGTGGTTTCTGGCTCCACAATTATTTTTACTTAAAAATATAACTTTACGCGATAAATATTATACATACCTCAAATAAATATTTATTTTAATATCAGGATTCTGTACAATCAGCAATCTTATCATTTTTATCAACCACAAACCAGTTAGCATGATAGCTAATATCAGAATTATCAAATAGGTTAATGTAAAAAACTTATAGCTAAAATTGCTTTTGTACCTTGAGTTTTAAACTCTTTAGACAGTTGAATTTCTCTTTTTATCATATTGCTATTATTGTGGGTTGTCTTTTAAAATCACACACAGCGCTGCGGTATTTATTTATGATTCTGATTCCGACAACACACAATAACGTAAGCATTCGGCGATGAAAAGGCAGGTGATAAAAGTATTTGTTCATCATGAGCTCAGCCAACAAAGAAGGGCCTCTCTCTGGTTGGCAAAAAAGTCCTTTATGTTCAGGCCGGATTCCTGATACTCCTGAAAGAGTCGCTTAAATGTTGATAGTGTCATTCTCTTTTTTTACCATCAAAGAAACCCCAAGATCTCAAGGCTGGCAATACGTGCGAGGCCGAAGGCTTACTTTCAATGTAGTTTCCTTTGATTAATTGTTTGGTATTATTTAGTTGTTTAGTTTTTCTTTAGCTTGCCGCTAACGGTTAGTATAAGAATAGTAGCCGACCGCGTGGCACTTTCCTGTCAAAATACATGAAAGTTGAAGCGGGCTACAACCCTTGAATTTACTACTATTTCGGCTATTATTTTTATACATTGTTGAACTAAATCCCTTCGGGATAGCATAAAATCAAAATTAGTATAAATCTTTTTAGTCA
>JAFGOZ010000544.1 GCA_016926235.1 Bacteroidales bacterium
AAAAACCAGAAGGTTTTCTAAAATGAAATTTTCTTTTTTTCTTGCAATTAATTTATGCATATTGTAAACGGCATTTTCAATTTACACAAATAAACCATCGATTTTTAGTAATAAAAAATTTTTTTCAATAAATAAAAAACGATATTTTTAATCTGGAAAAAAGTATCGCCTTTATTCAGGATACACCTTTCTACATAAGTTTGTATGAAGTTATCCTGCAAAATGTCAAAATCATGTTTACTCTATAATAACCGTTTCAATTTTGCTTTAAGATATTTCGAATAGTTGCGGGTTTTAGTATAGTCGTCCTGGTTAATAATTAAGCTACAATATCCCACACACTAAACCACCACTTATTATTTTGTTCGTCCCACAAGACCCGCACTTCCCGATCATCAAAGAAACGTATAGATATTTTCGCGTTACTCATAATTTCATGTCATCTATCCTGATATTCTGTAAGTATTCACCCAAAGTTCTGCTAGTTTTTCTATTGTAGTAACTGGCCCAAAAAGGTTTTATTATTTCATCATAACTTTCCGGTACTATCCGAAAAGCTCCCATTTATAACAAGTTCGTGTTCAATTTGAACTGTTTTTAAGGAGTATTGTGGCAAAAGATCCACATCATGTCTGAGTATGATTGTACTAGAGATATTGCCTCTGATGAGTGCCTTAAAAGTTGATTAAGAATAATCTTGAATTAATGACTCTAGTAAAATGATGAATGTTTTTAAATAGTAAAATCCATGCTACTCTATATTGAATTAACTACTTCGGATATTTTGGATAATTCTTTGATTGTTAGGGAAGGTGATACAGGAATACAAATTATTCGATCATGTAATTCATAATAGTTTTTTAACTCCTTTTCTTTAACAAAATCTTTAAAGAATTTATTATTATCCAATCTGTCCTGATAGGGATGAAGAAAATTTTGTGACAAGTGATTAGCCCCAATCCCCCTATTTCTTAAATATTTTACAGCCTCCTTCGTGGTAATATTATCCAAAACATAATATATTCTGTGATAATTTGATTTTGCAGATTCTACTATTTTTTGTTTTACCAATTTTTTATTGGTTATTTTATTCAAAAGATTCAAGGCATTTGTCTGTCTTTTTTGATATAAAACCTGATAAATACTCAATTGTTTTTCAATTGAACTGTAAATTATTTTGTTGTTTAAAGATTTCGTAACAAAAGGGGTTGTATTATCCGGTTTAAGTTTCATAAAAAGGGATAATAATAAAAAAGCAATATTTTTTTCTATTTTACATTTGCTTTCCAAATATCTTTTTAATACTCTGTATTTTGTAGAAAAGATGCCAAATTCCTTTGAATCAGCATCGTTTTCAAAATTAAATACATCTTTTGAAAGCAATAAACCACCCCCATAAGCATATATGTTTTTCATAAAACTAAAAACGGAATAATTGCCAAATGTACCAATGGGCATGCCGTCAAATTCAGAACCTAATGCTTGTGCACAATCTTCAATAATTAATTTTGGATTTTTTGATTTTATTATATTCATATCTTGTGGATTACCACCAAAATGAATTGCCTGTACAATATCTATGTTTTCTGGAATTAATGTTTCATCCATATTCAGGGTATACGGATTTATATCTATAAACTTTATCGTATGACCATTATTGATAATTGGGAACAATGCTTCTACGCATGTTAAAGGAGAAACAGCAACCTGTTTGGATCCAGAATTTTTATATATATCCTTATAAATATTATCTAATGCCTGTCTTGTTGAAAATGTAATAGCAAAATTTGAGGAATTAAATTTCTCCCTGACAAAATTTTCAACGGGGTAAACCTGACTTTTTTTATTGATATATGGCTTATTTAGTGTTAGCATTTCTTCGAAATAATTTATTAAATATTTCCTTGAAAAACAGTTTTATAAATAATGCAATGCTTGGCACAGTCTTTTTCCATTCTTTCCTTGGCTCCTGTATTAAACGAACAAGCCACCGTAAACCAAGCTTTTTAATCCATTCAGGACCCTTTTTTACCTGACCGGACATGTATAAGAATACAGCGCCAACACCCAACATTAATCCCTGATTAAGATAAGGTAAATAGTGATTCATTAAAACATCCTGTTTAAGATTACTAATGCCGATCCAAATTAAATCGGGTTTCAGATTATTTATTTGAAGTACGTCCTGTTTTATTGTTTCACTTTTTTTTATCTCATCAATAGTTAAGAATGGAGGTGATTTATATCCTAAAATTCTAGCTGTTGGATATTTTTCTCCAAGTTTTTGCCTGAGTTTTTCAATAGTAATTTCATCACCCCCATAAAAATAATGTGTTAAAGAAGATTTTAATAGATTTTCCATTAACCAGTAACCACTAATGTTTTTTATAGTTTTGATTCCTTTTAAGCGAAAATAGTATTCCGTAAACTTCCCATCAGCCAAAGTTAAAAACGAGGAATTGAATACCTGCTGCATATTGGGATCTTTATAAACCTTTGCTACGATATTTGTTGAAGGGAAACATATGTAACCTGGTTTCTGAAAATTATAAGAGGTTACTAATTCAACAGTTTTGTTAAAATCTACATTTGAATAGGTTAATCCATACAGATCAAGCCTTTCAATATCAATATGGCTAGTCATATTATCTGGTAAAAATCAAAACGGGTAAATATAAAAGTTCAAATATTGAAGGTAATATATCTTTATTATCCCAAACTGCAAATTGTAAATTACTTCTTTTTGTTTTAACTTTCATGCCTTTGGATATAATCTTTAAACAAACTGGGATATCCGTAGTACGATGCCTGAAGCTGGCTTTTTCCCAATCGTTTTTCTCTATATAAGGCTTGCCATATATATAGTTATAAAAATTCATTAAGAATGGGCTTTCTGATTTATTTGCGATTGAATGCCATTTCCATGTTCTCGGATTTACCTCTAAAAATTTATAGGTATTATCCCGATAATCATACATAAATTCTATTTCACATAAGCCGGTATAATTAGAGGCCCTAAGTATTTCAAGGGCATCAGTATAAAAACTATAATCAGAAGAAATAGTTTCAGCATAAGTTGTTGCATTTCCAAAGTTTAACGGGTGCTGGCGGCATCTCTGCCCAAGCATTGAAACAATGGGTTTACCGTCAATTGCGAAAAAACAAGCTGAAAACTGTGCTTTAAAATTCCCCGGAATAACTTCCTGTACAATAATATTACCAGGATCAATTATCTCGCTAGCCATTTTGTAATTTTCCTGCAATTCATTGAAATTTTTACATAATAAAACCTTTTTTTTTACCTTACTATAAAATTCATGCATAACTGCAGGTTTTATAATGACAGGATAATGCAAATTGCATGTATTCAGGTCTTCAAAATTACGCGGGAAAAAAGAAACAGGCAGCTGAATATTCTTATCCTTCAATAGATTATACGAATTTATTTTATTATAAAATAACTCAATCACTTCCCACTTATCCGTAGCAATTTTAAATCTTTTCTCAAGCGACTGTTTTTCCTGGCTTAATAGTTTCACATGAAAGTCACTGGAAGGGAATATTAACCAATCCTTATACTTTAATAATTCATCTGAATTTAAGAGAAAAGATAGTAGCTCTTCATTGTCAATTTTGAAGAATTTCTTACAATACCTAGAATGACGGCTAATATTTATTGCTGTTTTATCAATTACAACAGAGGGTATCTCCTGCTTTCCAAATACTCTGATTATTCCCAGGCTTTGTATATGACCCCCAAGAATTATGACACCGATTTTGTTAGTGTTTTTCATTTCAAAAAGAAATTACGCAAAGTTAGCAAACGTAATATAAAGGTTGAAACTTCAAGTTGAGGTTGTCCAATAATTTTGCCGAAAATATTACCTAAAATGGGGATTCTTTGAGAGAACTTAAAGTTATATCGACGAAGTTTATCTATTATAGGTTTCCGGTACTTTGAATCAGTATAATAATTTTTAACTATTTCCTCTGCATTTACTAATTGATCCAGCAAACTCTCACTGTTTTTCAATAAATCGAGTATTTTATCTTTACTATTTAATAATTCAAAAGCCCATGATGGAGCGTTATTCCCCCTTTTTGCCCTGGGTATATGAAAAATATCCGGAAATTGTGTTTCCACCGTTGTTTTAAATAACATTTTTCTATCTCTTAGCTCCGCAGGCGTTTGTAGTATAAAATTAATTAATTCATAATTTAACCATGGGACAGATGGAAGGAAAAACCTGCCTGCAAATAATTCACGCCAAACTAACAGGACATTGGGTAGATTATGGTGAAAATAAGCATATTGCTGGTAATCAAGAGAGTCCGAGAAAGCAGGTGTTTCTTTTACTATTTCATTAAAAACATCATCTGTATTTTTTTTTATCCATAAGTATTTTTTTGGAATTATATTTCCAAGGATTTTTAAATTATCCGAATTATTAAGTCCAATAGTCTTCAGTAATTTTATTGGTGATCTTTGTTTTGATTTGTTCCATCCAAAAAATTCTTCTCCGGTAAATAATATTTCCTCAATATTGGAATTATACATCTTACTCAAATAGTTCCAAAAATCTATTTCATTACATATGTTGGCCCTGGCATCGCCCCAATCTGCATTTAGTTTAATAAACTCAATGATATCATCATTGTATGAGGAAATTGTATCAATGTAGATATTAAGAGTTTTTGCTTGTTGTACTGCAATTGAAGCATCTGATTCTCCAATAATGCTTTTATAATAATAAGTAAAACACCTGATATTATCTTTATCAATGGAATCATATACTATTCTTAGAATAGTTGAAATATCATAACCCCCACTTAATGATATGTTTACAGATATTTTATTGTTTATGCTTGCTTCTACAGATTTTTTTAGTAGTTGTAACATTTTATCTCTATATTCCTCAATAGTTGCTTTTACAGGATTAAATTTTAATTGCCAATAATTAGAAATATCAATATTCCCGTTTAATAATTTGATAATTTCAGCATTTCTGGTCTGATAGAAATTTTGATAAATAGATTGATTTCGTGTTAGCGATCCATTTGTTAAATACCATGCAATTGCTTTTGGATTTAAAGCAAGATTTAATCTTGATAAGAATTTTTGATTTGATGTTACAAATGTATTTGAACCGATAGTACCATAAAATGCTTTTTTAGAATTAAGGCGATCTGTCAATATAATAAAACCTCTTTCAACATTGCTAAAAATAATTATTAGCGTATTCTCATGTCCATTAATGATTGTTTCGAGGTTATTGGATTTATATAATTGAACTATTTTTTTCAAGTCAAGTGTTGCACCACCAAGACACAATACTCCTGTTTCATCCTCTTCAATGAAAGTAAACTGTGAATTCTTTGAATAATAAGCGATAAAACTGTAATTACTTTTATCACATTTAAACATAAAATCAGATTTTTTAATATCCAATTTACATGTTTCAAAATCCGACCCATAACATAAAAAAAAGCTATTATTGGTTTCCTGTAAATTCATCTTGGCTTACAAGTGCTTTAAGTGTATTAACAAAATTTTTTTCAAATATATCGAGCGTATAATTTTTCAAGAATTTTTCACGACCAGCTTTCCCCATTTTTATCATTAATTCAGGATCATTAATAAGTGTTACAACACGATCTGCTATTGCACCTGGATCATTCTTTTCAACAATAAAACCTTCAACGCCATTTTCAACAATCAATGGCAGACTGCCTTCATTTGTCACAACTACCGGTTTTGAAGCTTGCATAGCTTCTATCACAACATTGCCAAATGCTTCATAAAGTGTTGGGAATATAAATATATCACAATTCATGAGATAATTATCTTTTGCTTTTCCAAATACCGGACCAATCAGGTTTGTATTTTCTTCTATATTCTTTTCCTGGATAAGATTAAGAAGATCAGCGTGGCTGTAATCATGCGTATAATCTCCTATTAAATGTATATAAAATGGAATGTTCTTACTTTTCAATATTGCACATGCTTCTAATAATGTCTCTATTCCTTTCGATCGTAAAAAATTTGATATAAATAGTAATTGTGGTATGGTATCACGCTTTTTAAAATCCTTATTTATCTTCGCAAAACGGTCTTCCAAACCATTACGTATTACAATGGGTTTATTATCATATACATTTTTAAAATCAAAAAACATATTTTCAGAATGACAAGCAATAAAATTCTTTTTAAAAATGGTCTTGTAGAGCCATTTATTAAAACGCTTATTTATGCTATTCTCGTAAATTCCATAAACCCTTATATGATAAAGTACAGATACCCCAAAAAGTTTTACAGTAAGGGCTAAAAATGCATCCCTGTAAAAAGCTCCCCCTAAGGGTGAAAATTGAAAATATACCTGGTGTGGTCTCTTTGTAACCAATTTAACTAATAATTTTATCCATACTTTAAAGAAAATGTATAGTTTATTGAAAATAGCCAATGAATTCTTTTTAATTTTTTTTCTATAGGAGGCAACAATAAATGATACATTAAAGTGTTTTTTAATTAAATCGGAATTATAAATATACTGGTTCATTAATGTTGCACCAGTCAATGGTGGAGGGAGTTTTAAAAGAAAAAGTATTGAGCCTTTCATTTTTTAATTAACAATATTTTGAAAAAAATTGTATAAATGATTTGCCCCTAGTTCTAAATTATACCTGTTATTTATTTCTTTTGCATTTTTTGATAATCTTTCAATCTCTTTCGGGTATTTAATGAAATATTCCAAAGCATTATATAATTCGGTAACTGTTTGTTTTATTATTACACCATTTATCATATGCTCAACCAGATATTTTGATGCTTCCATTGTTTTTGTAGTTATTACCGGAAGTCCTAAAGACAAAGCTTCATTAATTACTAAACCCCAACCTGAGTATTTCGCTGGAACAACTAAGACATCTGAATTAAGGAAACTATTTAACCTGTCATCCCAGTTTACAAAACCTTCATCAAAATGTATGTGATTTTTTAAGGGACTTTTTTTTATGCATTTATCAACCATTTTTAATAGATCCCCTTTTGCTGAAATTGTCCAACTGAATTTATCAGAATGGTTTTGTGCAAGTTTATGAAATGCTTTTAATAGCAATTTGATATTATTCCTTTTAATTAACCGGCCAGAAAACAGAAACCTTATTTTTGAAGGATTATAAGGGCTTTTATGGTTTTCAGAAACTTTCTGATAATATGGAAACAATATTATATGTAACGATGAGATAAAAAAATATTTTTTGAAAGTATCTAGTGCCCCATATCCTATTGCAAGGATATAATCAACCTTATTTCTCCAAAGAAATGAATGATAACATTTCCTTAAAAAAGAATAAACAAAATTTTTATATGGAGGCTTTTCGTTCCATTTAACAACCTTATAGTTTAATATGGTTTTATATTTAATTAATGTATTAAAGATGATGCCATGATTAAAAACAGTTATAATAATATCAGGGGAGCTCCATTCAATCTGTTTTATTATCCATATATCAATTTTTTCTGTATTATTGTATATTTTAACCTTCCCCTCATCCCGTGGATAATTTTCCCAGTGCTTTCCTCTATGTTCTATACAGGGCTTACAAGCGAATATATAATATTCAACAGGGAAATTCTTATTCAATTCATTCTGCAAATCAATCATAAAAGGAGAAGGAATGTTGGTCAAAAAAGCAATTTTCATTATAAATATTTAAACGGGTTTCTAAAAAATTTAACCGGTAATAATATATTCTTCAAAATAGTATCAAAACTACTGTATTTCCTGCCTTTTATTTTTTTAAATATCCTCATTTTTTCTTTCAGATAATTCTCAATACCTCTTTGGCTCCCGCTAATAGACTCATTATACAACCTAAAACCAGAAAGATAATCATTTATTTTCATGATTTTAAGGTTGTGGCTTCCAAAATCAGCAAATAACTCACTATCCCAACAATATTTGTTAGATGTATTAAATCCCCCAACTATGTCAAATGCCGTTTTCTTAAAAAACAAGGAAGGCTGGATAAAGGTTACCAAACCATATAAAAAGAGGAATTGATTATACGGATCAACTTTAACTTTTTTTATTATGTTGTCATCTTCGTCAATTTTATAGCCATTACCGTATACTACATCCGGGTTGTACTTATTAAAACAATCAACAACACTTTGAACAGCATCCGGATACAGGATATCATCCGAGTTTAAAAATCCGTATATTTTACCAGTAGCTTCTTTAAACCCTTTACTTAAACCATCTGCCGGCCCATTATCAGGTTCAAAAATTATTTTCGAAATTCTATTATCATATCTTTTTATAATATCCCTGCTACCATCCGTTGAACCGGGGTCCACAACAATGTATTCAATATCTTTATAGGTTTGATTCAATACTGATAAGATGGTTCTTTCAATATATTTCTCCTGGTTATATGATATTGTTATTATACTTACTTTCATATTGAAGTTTAAATATCTATTTGTTTTATTACAATGCAAGGATTACCTCCAGCTATACAGTTAGCGGGAATGTCTTTATGTACAACACTATTTGGTGTAATAATACTATTTTCACCAATTTTTACACCTTTTAACACAACCGAGTTTAATCCAATCCAAACATTATTCTCAATATATATTGGTTTTACATTAACGTCACTTGAAATATTTCTGTTCTTTGATTTAGAAGAATGCCAATCAGTATCAGTAACTGTTACATTAGCTCCTAATAAAACATTATTTCCTATAATTATTCTTTGTGCTGCAGCTATAACAACACCACTAAATCCAGAATTGTCACCAACTGTAATTTTTGCTTTACTATTCAAGGTTACAATATTACATTTATGATTGATACCTACTAAATTTGAACCACTATAAGATTTAAAATTACAATTTTTGCCTATTATTATTTGGCTTTTCGGAAATCTTACTATTCTTGGGATCCCCGAAAATCTACAAGATTTACCAATAATAATATGATTCATTTTACAAAAACAATAAATTAATATAGTTGATATCAAATTAATGATTGAATTCCGGAAAGTTCTTAATTTAAAGAAAAGTGTACCAATAATATCTTTGTGCATTTTAAATGAGTTTCAATTTATAAAACAAACGATTTTTTAATCTTCTAATAATAATAAAAAGCTTTAAGATAATCTTTGGAATAAAATATGATACCTTAAAGTTAATTTTATAACCTGAATAACTTTTAAATCTTTCTTTAACTCTAATACTAATATTTTTAAGATCGCATTTTGTTGATGATTTGGAAATTTTATGAAATTGGAAAATCTTAACAAGGTTATTCTTTATTATTCTATTTGTCAAGTACTTCCTTAACCTATCTGATATGTATGCTTCTTCCTCATAAAAATTTAATACATCATCAATATCTTCAATAAATGCTTTAAAAGCATTAAAACTATGTGCTTTCGCTGCCCTAATTTGCAAAGCTTTACCATTAATTATAATACAATTCCGGGAAGTTTCAAGTCCCTTACTTAAAAAAATTAATTCAATAAAATCATTATTTCTAAATTTTTCTATTAATTCGTCGTCATTTTTCTTATTATTTTTTATTATATAAGCACTAACTAAAGTAATACGTTCTGCTATCTTATATACTAACTGATTAAAATTCAATTTAATAACTTCATATTGTTTATTTGTTTTAAACCAGTTATTTAAGAAGATCAAAGCAATGTCTTTATTATCCAATAATACCTCAATTATTTTTTTCATTAATCCTTGCTCAATAAAATCATCGTCCGATAATATCCATAAATATTCACCTTTAGCTAATTCACGACATTTAATAAAATTGCCACATAACCCTTTATTCTTATCTTGTTTATAATAAGTAAATTCTATATTAGGATATTCAGATCTGTATTTACTAATAATGTTCTCGGTATTGTCGGTTGAAGCATTATTAGAAACTACTAATTGTATATACTCTTTATAATTGTTAATTTCAGGAAGTAATTTTTGTAATCCAACATTTAAAAATTCTCCTCTATTCCAAGTGGGTATTGCAATTGTTAAAAGTTTATTGGTCATTGTAATTATTTATATTATTATCTGAATTATAATATTGGTCTATTGGTAAATTATTTTTAAAATATTTATTGAAAACCAGCGAAAGTGTTAATCCGTAAGTAAAAATTGAATAATGCACCATAGTAACATTGGCCCATAAAAACATGAGAAAAGCAAAGAAAACACCATAATATTTTGTAGCTCTTGCAGTTTTATATAAATCCCTGCCCAGCCTAAACCAAAAGCCAAAAAGTAACAAACTGCCTAGTATTCCAAAAGAAACCAGGTGGGACAAATACCCCACATGTATTTGTGAACTTCTTTTATCCAACAGATCGCTTACTTCATCTGATACATGCCTGCCGGTGCCAAACAAAGGATTTTTTGGAAAAACCTCTTTAAAAACCTGGGGGGCAACGTAAAACCTAGTATTTTGTTCGCCTTCAAGATTTTCCAACAGCCTGCTCTCGGCATATTCGTTAATATCGTATCCGATCTTATTATAAAAAAACAAAATGGAAAGGGTTGTTAAAAGAATAAAAACAACAAATTTTAATCTGATTCTAATCCCTTTTTTGAAAAAGAATAATTGTGACAATATCAAAACATAGCCTGCCATAACATATCTCGTGTTGGACACAAAACAAATAATTCCCGTTAATATTATCCAAATAATTATGTCCTTTTTCCGGTTATAATCCAAATAACCTATTAAAACAGAGAATATTGGCAGAAATGACAAACCCAAGGCATTGTAATCAATATACCCAAAAACAGATTGCAAACGCCGGTGATAAAAGCTTTCAACAGAAAATCTATCTTTTGGCATAAAGAATGAGGTATCAATAAATATCTGTATTATAGTTACAACAAATGCAATGATAATGGTTATTTTAAAAATTCTAATCATATTATGAATGAACCTGTCAGTATATTGAAAGCTTTCAATAATCAGGATCATTGCAATTATGTATAAAACCCGGTCTTTAAATATACTTTTTATACCCTCTTCAAACAGGCTGTTATTATTAATTTTCCATACTGTATAATATATAAATAAGGGCAAAAGGAAAACTAAATATCTGTGTTTTAAGGTTAATTTGTTATTCAAGAGCAATATTAAGGCATAAATAAAAAATAGTAAGCCCCAGAAATGTTGTTGTACAAGGTATTGTTGAGTTACTTGAAAGAGTAGATAATCAATTATAGGAGAAAAAGAAAAAAGAATTAATAAAGCATAGGTTATTCTTCTCATAGTTTATTTATTCCAGATTCCTTTTGCCGAACCTTTAATAATCTTATTATACTGTATATATAATAAAATTATTACAATTATTTGACTTAGGGAATAAACCATTAAAATTCCTTGAATTCCTAAATTAAATACTTTTATAACTAATATTGCTAAAGGGATATTAGAAATAATTAACATTATTGAACTATAAAGCTGAAGCCTTATTTTCCCTATACCATTTAGGGTAAAAGAAAAAACATTACTGATTGTTAGCAGAATAACCCATAATGCCATAAAAAATTTCAGTTTAAAACTTATATGAACAGCATTACCAATCCATAATTCTATAATGTATTTTGAAAACAACAATAATATAATAGAGAATAAAACAAACATAAGCCAAACTTTTAGGAGTTTATTTATATTTATTTTTATCCAATCATATTCTTCTTTATGATATGCATCAGTAATAGCAGACCAAAATGGTGTAATAATTATTGAAAATGTCATAATGATAACAGAAAAATACTTGTATGCAATATTGTAGGTAGTTACACTTTCCGGGCCAAATAACTGAGTAATAATTAGATTACTGCCTGATAATAAAATGATTGAAGCAACTTGGATAAAAAAGAATTGAATCCCCAGGCTAAATAATTCCCTTGCATAACTAAAATTAACATAAGAAATTGAAGGCTTTATATCAGAGTACTTTCTCTTAAATAAAATCAAAGTGAATAGAAAATAAATTAGAAGCGGAACAAGACTATAGACAAAGCCTACATATAATAGGTTCCCTTCTGTATGTTTTGTTAATGTATAAATAATGAGCAACGTGAGTAAATTGGAAAGGGGATTAATCATGTTATTCAAAGCAGGCTTTTGGTCTCCAAGAAGAATAGCCCCGATAAGTTGCAATATAAATTTAATGCATAAAAAAGAAAATACCATCAACGTTAAACTAGAGAGCTCATTGGCCATATTTGCCGGTGCATTTAAAATTACTGTCCAATTAATAAATCGATTAGAAATGATAAAAATAACAAACACCATTAAAAAAATTATTGATAATAAAGCGTAACTAGTGCTAATATAAGTTTTTGCATTTTTAATATCCTTTTTTGCAAGACTTTCGGCTAATTTATTTCTTAATCCATTACCCAATCCTATATCAAAAAAACTCAACCAAGACAATAAGGAAAAAATGGTAATCCAAATTCCATACAAAATAGGATTTAAATAATTTAACGTTAACGGTACTAGTAACAAATTAATAATTATACTAAAGCCTTTTAAAAAAAATGAATATAAAATATTTCTTTTTGCTTTGACAATTCTTATATCGCCCGAATGTAATTTATTTTTTATTATAAATGTTATATATTTAAGCATTGATATTATATAGAGAATTACACTACAAGTCTGTAAATTTGACTTTATGTTTAACAAAAAGAATTTTAAATAATTTTATAATAATTAATTGTTTCTAACAACCCTTCAACCAATGGCACTTTAGGTCTCCAACCTAATCTCCTTATTGCCTCATTATTGGTAGTTGATTTCAATAATTCATTTTCACGATAGGGCAAGACACCAAAATTCAGATTTGATAAACTGCCGGTCATATCTTTAATCTTTTCAACTAATGCACGTATAGTAATTAATTCCCCCGAAGAAACTTCATAATTAGTAAATGATGCTGTATGTTTATCAAGTGAATTAATTAAAAGAATGAATGCATCAACTATATCAGTATAGTATATGAAATCGCGTTCCTGTTCTCCCTTAGTAAGGTCAATTACAGGTGTATTATTTAACATTTTTTTTATCATTAGTGTAATAAAATTATCTTTACTGCCACCCGGGCCGTAAAAATGCTCCAACTGTACATTTATCACTTGGCATTCATTTGCAAACATTTGTAACCAGTCACGTATCTGGGCTTTTGAAAGTGCATAAGGACTCATGGTACGATCTAATACAGTATCTGTATTTATAAAAACCTTTACTTTATTTTTAAGCCCCAAACTAAATAATCTTAACGGTAAAAGTAAATTTGTATTAATAATAGACTCAAGTGCTTCATTATTACGTCCATAAATAGTCGCAGTATGTAGTATTATATCAACTTTATAATGATCAAAAATTTTCTCAAGTGCATCATTATCAAAATCATAAATTGCAAGTTTTGTCCTTACACTACTTAATCTGGATAAGGATTTTATGTTTTTTTCTAATACAACAATATTATGATCATGAATAAGTTTTTTAATAATATTGCTTGCCAGAAAGCCATTTCCACCTGTTATTAATATTGTTTGCATATCCTATTCCCAGTCGTCGGTTAAAATATTTCCCTCATTTACTTTAGCCGAAATAAGCGATTGTTTGTAAAAAGCTATCATGGCAGGTGGGCCTGATATAAAGAAATTTGCACTTGTTCCATGGGCGTTGATAATTTCATTCACAGCAGGCCTTCCATTAATATCCTCAATATATATTTTTAAACTCATTCCCGGATTATGCTGCAATGCCTTATCAATTTCAGGTTGGTATAAATTGTACTTAACTTCACGTACCCCGAAAAAAAGAAAGGGACACTTATATTCAGAAAAAGAAACATCTGTAAAAAGGGATAAAAAGGGAGTAATACCGGTTCCCCCGGCAATAAAAACAGATTTATCCTTATTGTGATTGTTCTCAAATAAAGTCCCATAAGGCATTTTAAGCCATACCTGATCCCCTAGCTTTAATTGCTGAGCCATACGATTAGTGTATATACCTTTTGCAGCATATGTAATTTTAAGGCTTGCTTCACCCGGATTTGATTGCATCGAAAAGCATCTGGAATCAGGCCATTGTCCAATGCCATCATAATAGTCAATGGCAAGATGCAAAAATTGTCCGGGTGAATATTTAAATGCTTTTGATAAGGAAGCAAATTCAAGGGAATAAATATTATCTGCTAAATTGATATGATTTATAACCTGAGCCTGGTATTTTTTTACCATTGTTCTTTAATAAAATTATTATTAAACTATTTTATTTATAGTAAGAATTTATTTAATATATTTTTTCATGAATAATTCAAGAATTGTTTCAATATAATCCAACCGTGCTTTATCGAGTCCAGGATATGTTCCCAGAAAAAAAGTATTGTTCATGATATAATCCGTATTTTTCAAATTCCCGGATATCCTGCTTTTTTTATTTATAAATGCAGGTTGTCTTACTATATTGCCTGCAAACAGGTTACGGGTTTCAATAAGGTTATCATTTAAATAAAGAGTTAAATCATCTCTTTTAAAGAGTAAATTTTCTTTTAAAGTAACGATAAAACTAAACCATGCCGGATCAGACCCGGTAGTTGGTTCCGGCAAATAAAAGAAATCTTCATAGGGGGTAAATATTTCAATATACCTCCTAAAGTTTTCTTTTCGCTTGGTACAAAAATCATTCAATTTATCCATTTGTGCAGAACCGATAGCCGCTTGCATGTCCGTCATCTTTAAATTATATCCAATTTCGGAATATACGTATTTATGATCATAACCCAGGGGTAATGTCCCAAATTGCTGTGTAAAGCGTTTTCCACATGTATTATTCTCTCCCCCTGCACAGTAGCAATCTCTTCCCCAATCCCTGAAAGCCCTGACCAGATTGGCCAGTTGAGCATTATTGGTTACAATAGCCCCTCCTTCACCTGTTGTAATATGATGCGCAGGATAAAAACTAATAGTGGCCAGATGGCCAAAGGTACCTGTCAATCTGCCATTATATTTTGATCCAAATGCATCACAATTATCTTCAATAAACCATAAGTCATTCTTCTCAGCCAATTGTTGCACCTCCTCCAGATTAAATGGATTTCCAAGGGTATGAGCAAGGAAAATGCATTTTGTTTTTGGTGAAATAGCTTCTTTCAGATTATTAATATTTATGTTATATGTAGGTATATCTACATCCACAAATACGGGAATTAATCCATATTGTATAACAGGTGTAACTGTCGAAGGGAATCCTGCTGCAACAGCTATCACTTCATCTCCTGGTTTTAATCGTTTATCCCCTAGTTTTTCGGAAGTTAAAGCTGCAAATGCCAATAAATTTGCCGAAGATCCTGAATTGGTTAAAAGTACATGTTCAACTTCAAGATAATCTGCAATTTTTTCAGCAAACTGTTCCGAAAATCTGCCCTCTGTTAACCAAAAATCCAAAGAAGCTTGTACAAGATTATCAAGTTCCTCTTCATTAAATACTCTTCCGGCATAGTTAACCTTGCTTTCCCCGGCTTTAAAAATTGACCTTTCAAATTTTTCATGATAATATTGCCGTATTAACTCACTAATTTGTTTTCTTAAGTTTTCAGTAGACATCAGTAAAAAATTATTAAATAGTTTCTATTATTCTTTTAATACCTGTTTCAATATTTATCTTTGGTTCCCAACCCATATTTCTTAGAGCATTAATATCGGCTATTGAATGCATAATTTCATTTTCACGGTATGGTACTGCCCCAAATTTAAGTTTTGTGGATGCTTTGGTTATACCTTTTATTTTTTCAATAAATTCCTTAATAGTAACTTCTTTACCACATCCAACATTAAGCTGATGAAAGCCGTTATTAAAACACCCAAGCTTCTCAAGTATCTTATTATATGCATCTACAACATCATCAATAAATATAAAGTCACGTACCTGCTCACCTGAAGTAAGGTCCAGATATGCTGCATTTGATTTCAGTATTTTAGCCATTTGCATAACAAATTTATCCATGTTATCCCCAGGACCGTACATGTGCTGTAATTTCATGTTTATAATAGGCATTTTATCAGACTGTACTATTAACCATTCATTGACGTGTTTTTTTGACAGGGTATAGCTCCCAAGGTATTTATAGGCAGAATTTTCATGATTAAAAAAAGTATCGGTGTTTATAAATGCTTTTAATCCTGTTTTCATACCCTCTTCCAATAATCTTACTGGCATATAAATGTTTGAATATATCATGTCTGCAAGTGAAATATCAGTTCTGCCATACAAAGTAGCAGTATGTATAATTACATCAATTGCTGAATTTTCAAATAACAATGAAGTATCCTGATCATCTGAAAAGTATATCCGGATTCTTTCTATAATATCTTCAAGCCGGTTAATGTTTCCCCGATTTTTTTCTAACACAACTATTTCATGTTTTTCTATTAAAGAATGGACGATGGCGCTCCCCAGAAAACCATTTCCCCCGGTAACTAAAATTTTCAGTTTTTTATAGTCCATATAATATTGCGTTTTTTAGCTACTTGAATAAAATCTTTCAATTGCCTTTCCGAAACAACTTCTTTTTTTTCATAAAAAGATTTATACCATTGTATTGTATATTCAAATGTTTCCTCAATATTGAGTGTTTCCTTCCATTTCATGGAATGATAGGCTTTTGAACAGTCAAGTTTTAGCAAACCAGCTTCATGCGGGTGATTCTCCTTATCTAAAATGAATTGTATCTTATCCCAGTAATTTATGCAATATTGTAATACTTCTGCCACTGTGAGATTTGCTGAAGGATCAGGCCCAAAGTTCCAGGATCCTGAAAATTCAGTTTTCCCTTCAAGTAATTTTTGTCCCAATAGCAGGTATCCTCCCAAAGGTTCCAGTACATGCTGCCAGGGTCTTGTAGCATAAGGATTACGAATGTTTACTTTTTTGCTAACTGAAGCTGCTTTTACAGTGTCGGGGATTAATCGGTCATCTGACCAGTCACCTCCCCCAATTACATTACCTGCACGAGCCGAGACAATTAATGTTTCATGCTTTTTCCCAAATTCAGAAACATGAAAATAGGAATTTCGATATGATGTGACTAATAATTCAGTACAACCTTTAGATGAACTATACGGGTCATATCCACCCATTGGATCAGTTTCCCTGTATCCATACACCCATTCTTTATTTTCATAACATTTATCACTGGTTACAACCACTATAGAACGTACGCTTTCACACATCCTACATGCTTCAAGTACATGGAGAGTTCCCATAATATTTGTACTATAGGTCTCCACAGGTTCAGAATAGGATAATCGTACCAGTGGTTGGGCGGCCAAATGAAACACAATCTCTGGTTTATAATCCTGTATTATGCTGTTTAGTTTATGGCTATCCCGGATATCTCCCATTTCGGACCTGACTTTTATATTGAGCAAATTAATGTGAGAAGGCTGAGTAACAGGTTCAAGTGAATAACCACATACATCAGCACCCATTTTGGTAAGCCATAAAACCAACCAGGAACCTTTAAAACCAGTATGTCCCGTAACTAATACTTTTTTCCCTTTATAAATTCCGGCAAACAAATCAACTATTGCCACTTTATCCATGGAGCTTTATTTTTAGAAATTAATTCCTCAAGCTTTTTCTTATCGCGCAATGTGTCCATTGACTGCCAAAATCCTTCATGCATATATGCATATAGTTCACCATCCTGAGCAAGGTTTTCAAGAGGATTACGTTCAAATATTGTTGCATCTCCTTCATTTATGTAGTCAAATACTTTCGGCTCGCATATAAAAAAACCTCCGTTAATCCAGTTGCCATCACCTTTGGGTTTCTCGAGAAATTTATCCACACGGCTATTATTGATGTCTATTTTTAATGAACCAAAACGGCCTTCAGGTTGCACTGTAGTCATAGTTATAGCTTTCTTATGCATCTTATGAAAATCAAGAAGCTCTTTTATATTAACATCAGCAACCCCATCTCCATATGTAAGCATAAATGGTTCGTTCCCTAAATAGGGTTTTGCCCTCAATATCCGGCCACCAGTCATACTTTGTAATCCTGTTTCTATCAAGGTCACTTTCCATGGCTCACTGGAATTATTAAAATATTTATGGGTGTTATTGCATAAATCAATTGTTACATCACTCTGATGTAGGTAATAGTTCATAAAATATTCCTTAATAACATAACCTTTGTAACCAAGAAGTATAATAAAATCAGTAAACCCATAATGAGAATATATCATCATAATATGCCATAAAATAGGCTTGTCACCAATATTTACCATGGGCTTTGGTTTAAGCTCTGTTTCTTCACTTAATCTGGAACCTATTCCTCCAGCTAATATCAGTACTTTCATGATTTTTTATCTTTATTAGGTATGTGCAAAGGTAAATATTTTATTTTTAAAGCCGGAACAATTATTTTAGTATGCTATTAAGATATTTGACGAGGGTTGGTGGACGATTGATGTTGGGTGTGGGAAATACTTGCATTGTATGCCCTGCATTCCTCATGAACCATTCACCGAAGTTTCATCATTTGCCTTTGCTAATCCCCCGAAGGGGTAATTTATTATATAAATTATGTCTCATTCCCTTATCATCCTTTGGTTTCGTAACCACCTAGTCGGGGGCATGTCCCTTAGCCCGTTGCTCCGTCGTTCGTCTTTCGTCTTTCGTCATACAATTTTCTCTCCCGTACAATATTTTAATTCCTATCCCGTTCATTATCCTGTACAACGCACATGCGCAAATACATAAAAATGTTTAATTAAAATTTTTAAAACTATGGCAACATTAATTTCAAGTAATTTTTCCGCAGACAAAATGATCCAGGTTGTTTAAAGGTATCAGGGTTTAACTGACAGTGATGATTCCGTTATCATTTGCCTGGTTTTATTTCTTTATCAACTCCCAATGGCCCCCTTTCGCAGGGCCAACGCGTTTTATTAAACGTCTTTCTTTAAGTATATCCATATCGCGGGCTATTGTCCGTCTGACAACACCCAGGGTACGGGCAATTTCGGTTGTGGAAATACTTTTATTATTTATAATTAAACCAAGAATATCTTTTAATCTGTTTTCTGTGACATTTTCTGTGACATTTTCTGTGACATTTTCTGTGACATTTTTTCCGGCTTTTTCTCCGACCTTATACTTGGGTTTATCCGTAATATCAGATGGTTTCCTGTATATTGTTACCGCTATCCCTCCCATATTGGTTTCAAATAGCGGAACCGGTAAGCCTGCTTTTTTAAATCCATTCATTATTTTTGATATTCCCCTGCCCCAGGCTTCTATAAAACCCGCCTTGAAAAATATATCGGCAATGGTTTTATTATAAGGCCTGGACGGATGTTTTTCCAATAAAGTCTGAATGGTAAAACCCTCCGGTAAGCGCCCTTCATTCCATAAAATAAGCCTGTCGTTATAAACGCTTAATTGAATTGGCGCCCCGGTATAATCTTTATGAATTATTGAATTAAAAATAGCTTCACGCAGAGCATCCTGGGGCAACTCTAATTTTTCAATTCGTTGCAGTCCTTTGTAATAGATAGGCGAAACAAGATATTTGTTTTGCAATATCTCCATAACCTATTCGGCCATTTCAATAATATTACCTTCTACAACATCCTGAAAACGCAAATCATCATTGCCCTCAACAAATCTCCCAATTTTAAATGATACCCCGGTTAAAAACCGGGAGGGATTTTTACCGAATAGAAACAAAGCAGCATTTTTTAATTTACGATCATCGGTTACCAGATTCAGGTTTTCTAACACAGTAAATAAATTATCATCCTCTAATCTTTTTGTTAACCGGTTACTAAGTTCGGCTTTACGAAAAAAATAATTGACGGCGTTTTCATCAATATCATCCATTTTTGCATATTCGCAAGGTAAATCATCCCAGCTTCTTCCTATACGTTTTACTAAAAACTGATGTAAAGCTGTGCCTTTTAATTCCTGTTTGGTACTTCCCGACCGATAATAATATACCCCTTTATAAGAAACAGGCACACTTGAAGGTTGCACAATAATTTCGAGATAATATTTTTTCTCTTTTAATAACATGTTAACATCTGCCACAATTCCCAAATAGTTAACAATTTTGTTCGGAATATCTTCCATTAATTTATCAGGTTTGTCAATTCCGATAATTTCACCCGAATCATTTATTCCAATATATATTATACCACCATCAGCATTTGCAAACCCTGCAATCCATTTAAGGTATTCATCTTTCCAAACTTGTTTATATTCTATATCCTGGTTTTCTTTCATACTATCATTTTTTTTCTTTTGTTACCTGTTGGCTTTCAGCTTTCAGCGGTCACTGGTCAGCTTGGTTTGGCACTTGTTTTATAGCCAGGCTCATTAAATATTTGTCAGCAACAATGTTCAATCCCCATGCAAGCTGAATGCTGAGTGCTATCATATAACAGCTATTTGTTATCTTAATATGGAATATGAAGCCCGCTTCACATGACTAATAGCTGATAGTTTCTTAGCTGATGGCTGCTAGCTTAATGCCATACTTTAATTAGTGCTTGTACGCCAGGTTGCCCTTTTAGGGTTAGGGGCTGCTCCGGGCATGGCTTAAAACTATCCCTTCATAAACAGCTTTTTCAAAAAGCTGCGTTTTATTGGTTCTTCACCATAGTACCCCTGGCCATAACCATAATTATATCCATACCTGTAACTGTATCCATAATGATAATTGTATCCGTAATACCCCGGAAAATGCACATCGTTAAATACAATGGCCAGATTACCCAGAATAGATTTTTCATTCAATTCATTAAGCAGTTTAACTACTTCCCGGGATGTGTAGTTTTGCCGCATCACAAACAGGTTTATATCCGCATAACGGCCAACTGAAATAGCATCGGAAACAATGGCAACAGGCGGGGTGTCAATAATGACCATATCGTATTTTTCTTTCATGGAAGCAAAAAACTTTCGTGCATTATCTGATTCAATGAGTTCAGCCGGATTGGGTGGTATGGGGCCAGAGGTAATAATACTTAAATTTTCTATATGCGTTGGAAGTATTATCTCCTCCAGTTTACTTTGTCCGATAAACAGCGTACTTAATCCTTTTTCATTACCTGCATCAAACATTTTATGTATTCGTGGTTTTCTCAGGTCCATGCTTAATAACAAAGTCTTTTTCCCTGCCAGGGCAAATATCACGGCCAGGTTTACCGCGCAAAAACTTTTCCCTTCCCCGCTAATGGTGCTGGTTATCGCAATTATTTGTTTGGTTTCCGCTTTCATCATAAAGGAAAGGTTTGCACGCAATGAGCGATAGGATTCAGCCAGTGCCGATTTAGGTTTTTCATGCACAGGAATATCCGTATCAATGGTATTGTGGCCAATGGAGCCAATTATCGGTATCTTGGTCAGGTGTTCAATTTCTTTCCTGTCCCGTATCCTGTCATTAAGTAAGTCTTTAAGTAATATAATCACTAAAGGTATGAGAATACCCGCCAAAAAAGCCATCATCAGGTTATTTTGTTTCTTGGGAGCAATCAAAGCTGCATTTTCAGGTCTTGCTGAGTCAAGCATCCGGCTATCGGACGTATTGGATGCTTTCTTAATGCCTGCTTCTGCACGTTTTTGCAGCAGGAAAGTATAAATTTCATCGTTAATATTAAATTCACGCTGTATATTCAGCATTTGCCTTTCGGTATAGGGAAAGGCTTCCACCTGGTTTTCTATTTGGTTTATTTTCTTATCAATCTGGGCAATCTGTAATTTATTGGATTGGATGAGATTGCGAATATTTTCTTCCAGGCCCTTTTTAATATTGTTTATCTGGTAGTCGGTCTCAGCTAATTTCGGATTATTCTCCTGCAATGTAAACTGGTATTGCCTTTTCTTTATATACAGGTCGATCAGATCATTTACCAGGGAATTCAATGTGGCATCATTTATACCGATAATAGAAGGTACGGTAATATCACTTAAATCGCTACCTGTTTTAATATAATCCAACAAATAGTTATAATAGTTTTGATTTAATTGCAGGAGGGCTTTGTTTTTCGTGTAATCATCCAACTCCTTATAAAGTGTAGTTCCTTCCTGGCTCAGGTTTATCAGCCTGTTCTGGGAACGGAAGCTTTGCAGGCGAAAACTGGTTCGATCCAGTGAATCAACAACACTGCTCAACTGCTCATCAATAAAGTGTATGGCATTTATAGATATTTCGTTTTTTATATCCAGGTTGTTTTGTATATATACCCTGCTTATGGTATTCAGGTAATCTGCCAGTTGCTGGGGTACGTAGCCTTTCATGGAAAGGGTAAGCACAGTGCCCTTCTCGTCATTAAGTGACAACTCCAGCCTTTTGCTAAAGCGGTTAATCAGGCTGTTTTTATCATTTATTATAAAATAGAAGCGATTGGAATTGTTGGGATTGAATGAAAAAGTCCCGGGACTCCGGAGGTTTATAGTAAACTTCATGTTATCTGCATCCAGTCCCTCCCCAAATTTGCCCCTGTATTCATTCTCTTCATCCCCTTTTATATATAAGGCATACTCCTCTTTTGAAAGTACCTGCACATATACCGGCCTGCCAACAGGCACCCGTTGTATTGAGTCGTAGGTAACCACAAAGGGGGAGTTGGTATACATAAAGGATTCGGCTATACGCCTTCTCCCAACAGATACATAGGTTACATCAAAATCCAGTTCTTCCAGTGCCAAGCCGGCAAGGTAGTAAGAGCGAAGTATGGCCATCTCGTTTTCAATAACCGCCTGTTGCCGCCTGCGCCGCAAAAAGGATAGCTCGTCCAGTATGCTTTCTACGCCGTAACCATAGTCATTATCCGATATAATGAGAGAACAGCTTAAACTATACTGGTCTTTGGAGTAGCGGTTGTACAAATAAGCAATGGCCACAGCAATGGTTACTGTAAGAAAAAACCAGTACCAGTTACGGAGGATCAGGAAGAAGTACTTCTTGATGTCTATGTTTTCGGATTGCTGGGGGATTATGTTATTGTTTTCCATTTTTTAGCTGTCAGTTGTCAGCGGCCAGCAATTAGCCTGGCCGGTGGTATTTTATATTTTAGTTCATTCTTATTAGTTGTCAGCTTTCAGTTGTCAGCTTTCAGCGATCAGCTTTGGCTAGTGGTCATTTAAGGTCTGGCTCAATAAATATAAGCCTTCCTGTTTTTTGCACTAAAAAGCTGAGTGCTGTTAGCTGATGGCTGAGTGCTTATTTTTGCAAAAGTATGAAAAAAGATTAAATATGCTGTTAACTTTTGGCCTTTGGGTATTAGCATTGAATTTCGTTTTAATATGAAATATTGCTCTTTGATTTTAATAAATCGAAATATTGTTCATCTTCTCCTTTTCTCATCTTCTAACCCTCTCATCTTCTTCCCTCTCACCGTCTTATCAATTATCATCCTGTCTGTCTTTGGCACCAAAAAACTGAGTGCTGGTGGCTGAGTGCTTTTTCAGCAGTTAATTAAATTCCGTTAAAAATTTTCGAATATTCCAATGCTCAATACCCTTGTAATTTTTTCCAGTCATTTCATCCATTGATATTACCATTTTTGGACAATTGTCCGGTATTTTCAATAGATTGCCAAATTCTCTTTCATGCGTTTTTTCATCAGTTATAATATAGGCAACCTGCAAATACATTTTATTTTCATATTTTTGCGCTACAAAATCAATTTCTTTATCCTGCAATTTTCCGACATATATAGTATAATCCAATGTTTTTAGATGATGAAATACCAGGTTTTCAAGTACTTTCTGTATATCCTTTTGCTGATAAGGTATTAATAAATGTCTCATCCCTAAATCCTCAAAATAAAATTTATCACCAATTTCAAAAATCTTGCGGCCGGCAATTTCAGTTCTCTTCACGCGCTCAATAAAAAAAACAGATTCTAGATAATATAAATATTCCAGGATAGATTTCGGTAATAAATTTATATTCTGAGATTTTAAATAATCACTAATTCTTTTAGCAGATAAAATACTCCCCGTATTATCAGCCAAAAATCTTATTAAATCAATAAGAAAACTAACATTCCTGATCTTGTAGCGTGTAATTATATCACGTAATACAATACTATCAAAAACATTACGAAGATATTCATAATAAATACGGCCCTCGTCTTTTAAATTAATCAGATGAGGCATGCCTCCAAACATTATGTATTTATTTAGATTTTCGTTATTATCATCCAGTTTATGAAATTTTAAAAATTCAGGATAAGAAAGTGCATAAACCTTTATCTGAATATACCTGCCAGCCAGAAATGTTGCCAGCTCTCCTGACAATAATGAAGCATTGCTTCCTGTGCAATAAATATCATAATAATTACCAGACTGGAAGTGTCTCAAAGCCTTTTCAAAATCCTTTATGTCTTGTATTTCATCAATAAAAAGTGCGACCTTGCCTTTTGAAGTTTTCTGAGAATCAACATACGTAATTAAGTCTGCATAGTTTTTAATAGCATCAAATGTGTAATCTTCCTTATTTATGTAAATAATATTGGAGTGGGTTTTATTTTTACTGATCTCATCCATTAATTGATAAAGCAGAAAGCTCTTACCAACCCTTCTTTGTCCAACTAATACTTTGATAAGGTTATTTCCAATATAAGGTTCAATTTTCTTATAGTAATTATCGCGATATATATAATTATTAATTTGCATTGTTTTACGTGTAGGAAAAATATTATGTAAATGTATGATTTATTTTTCTTATATGATAAACAATTCGAAATTTTAATATCAGGTCTTTATTAAGGATTATCGATAGGTTATTTTGACAGTTTTATATTTTTGAAATTGGTTGTGGGCTATTAAGTATTAGCATTTTGAATTCAGGAGTCAGGCTGTTTTCATTCTCTTCCCTTCTCATCTTCCTGCTTTCTCAATTTTCGTATTAATTATCAAGGTTTTTTTACAAAGAATCAGGTATAGAAATAGGAATCCCGACTTACCATCAATTTTTAAACTTTTAATGAATAAAGGCATACACCTTATAACTTTTTTTGGTTATTTGCTAAAATAAATCGAAATCAATTGATTTTCGATGACCAATTTGTAAAACCAGAGGAGTACCTCCTACTAGCCGGAAACCGGGAAAAACAGGTATCTTCTGTATGTTTCTTAAATGTTCCGGTGTTTTAATATCAATTGTGTCGAGATAAAGCATGCAAATTCTTCTTTTGAAATTCCTGAAAGTGATGAAACAAATATAGCAGACTTTTTATCCATATCTTTTATTGATGATGCAACCTTTGCAATTTCGTTAATTCCATAATAGTCTTTAATTAATTTCCAATCATTCATCAAGCCATAATCGAGCACCCGATGGATAATTATTTTTTTTATTCTTCTCCATTGTTAAGATACTTCTGTCTACATCCCGAAATAAGTGGGGAGAAAAGCTATTTATATTAATTGATTGGCTCATTTTTTTCAGCGGTCAGCAATTACTATTTTTTAAATATCGTTCAGGTATAATCTTACCATATTATGAATTATTTTTTGCAAAAGCAGTCAAAAAGATTAAATATGCTGTTAGCTATTGGCTATTAGCATTGGATTTAATTTTAGTATTAAATTTTTCTCTATGATTTAATGAATTAAAATATACCAGCCCTCTCATTTTCTCATCTTCTCATTTTCCCATCTTCTCATTTTCTCACATTCCCATTCATTGAGTTGTTGTTTTTTAATTTGATGAATTATAATATCGACCATCCTATACAATCTTCTAACCCTCTCATCTTCTCAACTTCCCATATTCTCAACTTCCCATATTCTCACTTTCCCATTTTCTTACCCTCTGTCTCATCATATATCATCTCTTATTCTTGTACCAATAAACTTATTGCTAAGCGCCCCCTTATCCTGTTTTTAAAATTTCGTTCCTTATTGGACGGGGTTTACGCTAAATTGAGACTTTACAAAAAGTATTTGTAAAAAGGTGTTATGTCAATTTTAATATCTTCATATTTTATAAAATCATCTTCATCAAAGGTTAAAATGGTAGCATGATTTGTATTTATAAACTTACATGCTTCTGATAAACCTCTTAATTCACGTTGCCTTGTTTTATCTTCCTTTATACTATATGCTACTTGCATAGCTTTTAATTCATTATCCTTTTTAATAATAAAATCACATTCATATTTTTCTTTAAAGTAAAATACTTCATAATGCTGTTTTAATAGTTCAATTGCTGCTAAATTTTCAAGTAATTTTCCTTTGTTGCCAGCCAGGTTATAATCGATTGCAGAAAGCAGGCCGTTATCAATAATATATATTTTTTTATCACTTTTAGCTTGTTTAATATCAGAAAAACTGAATTTGGAGATGTTCCTGGTTAAAAAAACGGAATTGCAGTAATCAATATACTCATAAAGGTACTTATTGCTAACCTTGTATCCCATTGATCTTAAGTCGTTGTAAACTTTATTTACTGAAAAAGGAACTGTAACTGATGCAATGATTTTTTTTATAAAAAATTTAAGTACATCGGCACCTGATATTTTATATCGTTCAACCAGGTCACGGTAAATCATTACATTAAAATATTGTTGAAGTATTTTTGTTTTTAACGGTTTATCAAAAAAAATTAATTCAGGGAAACCTCCGTCAGATAAAAAACATTCGGCTAAATTTATAATTTTTGCTTTATTAGCTGATGTATTGCTATCTCCCGGGGCCTTACTGCTAAACAAAAACTCTTTAAAACTATACGGGTATATCGTGAAACTAATAGTACGGCCTCTTAATTCGGTAGCTATTTCGGTACTTAATAGCTTCGAATTAGAGCCGGTGATAAATATTTTTTTCGATTTTGTATCAAAAATTCTCCTGATAAATTTCTCCCAACCATTAATATTTTGAATTTCATCGAAAAAAAAGTAGCATGTACTTAATTCTATATCCGGGAAAAGCTCCTGATATGCTTGTAAGATTAAATCAAGATTCTCCTTTGTTAAGTTTAATCGTTCATCCTCAAAATTCAGAAATATAATCCTTTCTTTACTTATACCTTTTGAAATGAGTTCTTTCATACAATCATATAAAAGATATGTCTTGCCACATCTTCTTGCTCCAATAAGGCTTATTATCAAATCCGGGTTTAGAGGTATTTGATAATTCTCCCGCTTTACAATATCAGGAAATCCGGCTTCCTGATTTTCAAGAATTATGTTTTTAAGAATTCCCTTCATGATGTAAATTTAGTAAATATTACTAAATTAATTGTGATAAATTATTTATTATCTACCAAATTTTAAGCATCCCCTATTGTGCTTTAAATATGTTGTTAGCTTTTAACTATTGGCTATTAGTGTTTCGAAAAAGGTGTCAGGAGTTAGAATTCAGGGAACAAGTTTCGCTTACCTGCTACTGCCACTGCCACTCCTCCTCGGCCTTTTGCCTTTTCCCTTCTTCCTTTACTTTATTGAATAGTATTCAAGCGCCAGGCTGCCTTTACTTTCTCCCCTTCTCACCTTTATATTTTATGATTTGGTGAACTGAAATATCGGCCATCAAATCTCATTTTCTCATCTTCTCACCCTCTCATCTTCTTCCCTCACAACGCCTTACCAATTATCATCCTGTCTGTCTTTGGCACTATAAAGCTGAGTGCTTATAATTTGTCAATATACTCTTTTATAAATTTATAAATGTTATCAGCAATTTTCAGGTTTTATCTCAGCTCTTCTTTGGATGGCATAAAGTATTTTGGTCCCGGATATCGTTCTGAATCATAATAATCAGTTATTTCAAGTAAGTCATCCAAAGTAATTATTTCAGGATTAATGTATTTCTCAATATGTTGTTTTAATTCTACTAAATTATGAGATTTTAGCATTTTCTCGCCATGGCAGGCAAGTATAGTTTTAAATGTTTTTTCAATTGCCTGATGTATCTCCAAAGCAATAATATCCGAATAATGATTTTCTTTTAAAAGAAGTATTGCTGTTTCCAGGTTTCTCTTAGCATGTTCAGGCCACTCTAATGCATATGTTTTATTAGGCATATATAATTTCCCCGCAGGTAAAAATTTCATTATAAAATAAGTCGCCTATCTTTATCCGATTGTTTATTCGTTGTTCACTATCAACAATCACATCAAAATATAAGGAAGTGTTTTTGAATTGTTCATATAATTCTTTCTTTATTTTTAACCTGTAAGGTCTTATATCTTTTTCATCCAAATTCTTTACTATTAACAAATCAATATCGCTACCTTCCTTTGGATTTCCATATGCATAACTTCCAAACAGGATTATTTTCTCAGGATCATACGATTGCAGGGAACATACTATTTTATTCTTTATGTTTTCATTAATCATAACACTCTTTCGAAATGGATTCTACGGCAAAAATACAAAAAATACTATTATGATATTAGCTTTCAATTGTCAGCTATCAGCCGGGTCTGATGATTTTTTTGGTCAGGCTCATTTACTATTTGTCTGTCTGTTTTATGCGCCAACAAGCTGACGGCTGATCGCTGAAAGTTTGCTATTGCTTATCAACATAATTCAATACCAAAACAAAAGTACTGATAGCTCCCAAGGCTACACTTATAGTCGGTATATTCATCCGGAACGACTTAAATTTCAAAGGTTCCACATAAATCACATCATTAGGCAACACGTAAAAATACTCTGAACTTATAATATTTTTTGAAGTCAGATCAATATCGGCCACCTGCGTGGTATCAGCAAGTGTACGGATAATATGTACACGTTTCCGGTTACCGTAGTCATTCATGTCCCCGGCCCTGCTTATGGCTTCAAAAACTGTAAGCTGTGGGTTATAGCTGGGGTATCTGCCGGGAGCTTTCACCTCCCCCAATACGGAAAAACTATACGAGAGCAGCTTAACGGATGCTACCGGCTCCTTAATAAATTTTCGTGCTTCTTCTTCAATGGCAACCTGCGCTTCACTAAGGGTTTTGTCTACAACCTGCACATTGCCGATTACCGGTAATGTAACACAACCCGAGTCATTTATACTTTGTCCATATAAATATTGTGTTGCTTCATACTGAAGATAAACATTATTATTTCCTGACATAAGCGGATTATACACTTCGTTGATTTCCGGATCCAGGGTCATAATGTTTATGTAGAGTATATCCTTCTTCTGTATCCTGTAATCCGTGGAAGGTGTGATAAAAGTCTCCTGAGGCGTTTCGGGATCGAGGTCGTTCATGTAGGTGAGTTTTTTGTGAGTTGTGCAGGAGACAGATATTACAACTAAAATACAAACTAATATATTGGTTGTTTTCTTCATGATTGCTGTTCTTTTATGGATGCAAATGTAGTAGTTATTTATTATATATCCTTTATTTAATGTACAGAAGATGAGAAGGTGGGAGGGTGAGAAACTCAGAAGGGGAGATAAACTACATCATGTCTTCTCATTTTCTCACCCTCCCATGGTCTCATTTTCTCATTTTCTAATTTTCCTGCTTATATACTCCATTTCTCAGGTTGCCTCTGCATATTTACCAGCATCCCAATTATGTCATTATACGTTTTATCAAGAGTATCAAATTCTTCCTTTTCAATATATTCACAATGCAATGCAAAATCCAGCCAGTTTTGAGTTTCTCCGGCTTCAGCTTCACTTTCATTTAGCTTTAATGAAAAAGATTTTGGATATTTTCTCCTTCTAAACGCTTCAGCAATATTAGCAGAAACTGATCTTGACGATCTTCTTATTTGATCTGTAAGAGAGTACAATTCTTCTTTCGGAAAATTTTTTGTTAAAGGAAATATTTTCATTGCAGCCGTGAATGATTTTTGGTACACTTTTAAACTTCGATGGCTCTTAATAACTTCCATTCTAAAGATCTATAAATTAACAATCATTGATCCATTACCTGTATTACTTTTTTTTTATGCTCACTCTCCCAAATCCTCACTCACATTCTCATCTTCTCCCTTTCCCGTTTTCCCAAATTCTCATCTCCCCGCCTTCCACAGCTTCGCTTCCTCAGTCACATCAGACTAAGTGAAGGTATGGAACGTAACATGGCACAATATACTAATGGCCAATTATTTAAAATACTATATATTACCTGTCCGTGCAATCGGCACTCCAAAGGAGGCAATCGCATAATCAGGTTGCATTTTCTTTACATGTTCAGCAGGGATATTCAGAACAACATTTTGCCGGATGTTATCTATCTCCAGTAAAACATTATACCTTCCCCGGTAATCGACAAGCCGGCCTGTATAACCCTTCATCTCGCCATATACGATTTGCAAATAATCGCCCGGGTCCAGTTCTTCATTGGTAATTTCATAGGTAAGGCCGGATGTCATCAATGACTTAACAGCCAGGATCTGTTTTTCGGGAATGGATGCCAGCTTATTCTCAAATTTTATGAAGCATACTACACCACTGGTGTTTAACACTTTAAAGTAATCTTTGTCGGGATTTATGTTAACAAATATATATGAACGGAAAAGAGGTTCTTCCACCCATTTCTTACGATCGCTCCAGTATTTTAGCTTCTTCTGCAAGGGCAGGTAGGTCTCTATGCCTTCCAGTGTCAAACGTTCCAGTACCTGCTTTTCTGCCCTGGAGTATGTATAAACCGCATACCACCGCTTCATCTCAATCGGTATTGTTGATTGTTCTCTAGCATTTATTAAACAAATATAAGTCAGTTTTGTTAAACGGGGCAATAAATTTATTCACGAATTGCATGAATTGTCACCAAAAACAAGGGAGAAGTCCACAAATTTCACTAATTATCACGAAAAGAATTAGCAGAATTCGTGTAATTCGTGGACATAGTCTCTATAAACCCTCTCAATACCTTCAAGCAAAGAAATGGTTTCTTTCCAGCCCAGTGCATGCAGTTTATCCACATTCATTAATTTTTGCATAGTGCCATCGGGTTTTTCGGTGTTCCATCTAATCTTTCCTTTAAATCCTGTAATATTTTTTACCATTTCGGCTAATTCTTTAATTGTAAGATCTGTGCCGGTACCTATGTTGATGTGGGTGTTTATGATGGGGGACGAAGGACGGGGAACGAAGGATGTTGTGTGTGAGGGTTGGGAAGTGAGTGTGACCAGTTGGCTAAAATCAATATTTTCCATGAGGAAGACGCAGGCATCGGAGAGGTCGTCGGTATGTAAAAATTCCCTGCGGGGACTGCCACTGCCCCATAATTCGATTTCAACGTTTTTATCTTTTGTACGTAATCCGTATTTTGCCAGAATATTTAAAACATCTTTCTCTTTTGCATCTCCATTTATGCCTTCAATGGGCCGTTTGTTCAGGTCCTTGCGTATAGCTTCCATGTTATTTTGTTCAAGGCATTTGCCTAAATGGAACTTCCGGATAAGGGCAGGCAATACATGCGAAGTCTCCAGGTTATAATTGTCGTTGGGGCCATAGAGATTTGTCGGCATAACACAGATAAAGTTTGTGCCATACTGTATATTATACGATTCACACATTTTAATGCCGGCAATCTTTGCAATAGCATAGGGTTCATTGGTATATTCCAGCTCGGAAGTAAGCAGGTACTCTTCTTTTAATGGCTGGGGTGCATTTTTTGGATAGATGCATGAACTTCCCAGGAAAAGCAACTTTTTTACCCCATGCACATAGCTTTGATGAATAATGTTATTCTGTATTTGCAAATTTTCGTAGATAAACTGGGCCCTGTAAGTATTATTTGCCACAATGCCACCCACTTTGGCAGCAGCCAGGAACACGTAATCGGGCTTTTCCTTTTCAAAAAAGTCCCTCACCGTTTGCTGATCCGTCAGGTCATACTGAGGATACGATGTAAATACAAAGTTTGTATACCCTTTTTTCTGAAGGTTTCTGAGAATGGAACTGCCTACCAGGCCTGTATGGCCGGCAATGTAAATTTTTGAATTATTATCCATTGTACCTTAGTTTTATTATAGTTGTTGGACGATCGACGAGGGACGAATGACGTTGGGTGTGGGATAACTGATTAGGGGATGAACTAAATACGACGAATGAAGAAGGACGAGAGACGAAGGACATGGGAGGATTGTAGCTGCGCGTACGCTTAAGAGGATCAGTGCAGGAGTAAGAAAAGTGATAAATTGAGTGGTAAATATGAAAGATATATTTATTATTCAACAATTTCATAAAGTATGGATTATTCTTTTATGGATTTTATAAAAGCATTAAGTTTTGCAAATAATTTGTTCGTTACTTCTTCAATATCTGACAATCCTTCAAGTTTTGAGTATTCCCTTCTTTCTATCAATCTTACGCATGCAATAACTTCAACCAATGAATGTAAAGATATCCTTAAAAATTTCTTTTTTTCTTTAGCTGTAATACATATGGAACCTTCAGCTATGTTCAATGAAATGGATGTCCCTGCTCTGATGATTTGACTACATAGATTAAATTTTTCTGAAGATGGGAGATCATCAGCAATTTTATATATTATGTCAGATAAATCTAACGCAATTTGCCAGACTTCTAAATTTTCAAAACTATATTCCATGAATAAATATTTTTTTATAGAGTATAATGTATGCTCTCAACAATGAACTCATTGCACCCGCCAATCGTCTTTCGTCAATCATCACTCAAAACCCTTTTCCCTCATCACTCTTCAATCGTCCAACGTCCCTCGTCCTTCGTCAACCATCACTCAAAGTAATTCTTGATCCGGTAGCCTCCATCCTGCAGATATTTTTGCTTGGTCATAAGCCTGATATCACTGCCAATCATATCTTTTATCAGATCGTCGACGGTTCGTCTGGGCTTCCATCCCAAATCTTTAAATGCCTTGGATGCATCTCCTACCAGCAAATCCACTTCTGTAGGTCTGAAATATCTCGGGTCAACTTCTAAAATAACATCACCGGGCTTTAAATGTTTATTAATTTCAAAATCACATATTTCAGTATTGGCAACTTTACTGACAATACCTTTTTCATCTGCCCCTGTACCTTTAAAATCAATTTCAATACCCAGTTCTGCTGCTGCCTTACGCACAAAATCGCGTATTTCAGTAGTAACCCCCGTAGCAATAACAAAGTCATCAGCTATCTTATGCTGCATGATGAGGTACATGGCTTCCACATAGTCTTTAGCATGACCCCAGTCTCGCTTTGCAGAGAGGTTTCCGAGGTAGAATTTTTCCTGAAGGCCCAGGGCAATTCTCGATAAGGCACGTGTGATCTTACGGGTCACAAAAGTTTCACCTCTTATGGGTGATTCATGGTTAAACAGTATGCCATTGCTGGCAAAAATATTGTATGCCTCACGATAGTTTATAGCGATCCAGTAAGCAAATTGTTTGGCAACAGCATATGGGCTTCGGGGATAAAAAGGCGTGGTTTCTGTTTGAGGCACAGCCTGCACCTTACCATACAATTCGGAAGTAGATGCCTGGTAAAAACGGGTTTTTTTCTCAAGACCCAGTAAGCGTATAGCCTCTAAAATACGTAACGCACCCAAAGCATCAGAGTTTGCAGTATATTCAGGGGTTTCAAAAGATACATGTACATGGCTCTGGGCTGCAAGATTATAAATCTCATCAGGTTGTATTTCCTGGATTATTCGTATAAGATTTGTAGAATCAGTCAGATCGCCATAGTGAAGGACAAAATTCTGGTTATCTGTATGCGGATCCTGATAAATATGGTCAATACGATCGGTATTGAATAATGAGCTCCTTCTTTTTATGCCGTGCACAGCATAGCCTTTTTTTAGTAAAAACTCGGCCAGATATGCCCCGTCCTGACCTGTAACCCCTGTAATTAGTGCTGTTTTCATTTGTGTATTTTTTTATAATATCAATATTTCAATGCTATATTATTCAATAATATGAAAGCTCAAAATATCCAGATACATTCATCCTGAACAAGTCCAGCAATACTATATTATTGGTAATTTGTTAATCCACTACATGGAATAGGACCTCGTTTGTTTATTTTGTCTGCAACATTTTATCCGCGAGGCGAAATTTCGTCGCAGGCGATTGATTATTGTAGTAAATATACCCACGAACCACATAATACCTCGTAGAAGTTACAAAATAAAATCATTCACGAAAATATATGTCAGTTTATTCAGACCTATCTGAAATATTTTCAGGATGTCTAAATGTTTGACTTTTTATATGCTATCAATATCATTAATAAATGATATCGTAACTAATATAAAATTATGCATTTTTTACAAAAGGATGGACATCATCACCTCCTTTATTAACCGGACTGCTGTTTCTTATTGCATGTACAATCTGTATGGATTTCCGTGCTTCATCCAGGCGAAATCCGTTACCCTTTAGTATTTCTTCGTAACTGCGGGTATGCAGATCTGTAAATCCCTCACTAAATTCAATTTCTTTTTCATCCATAGTGATTGAACGATAGGTTCGTTTACCCTGCTTTTTAATCTCTACAGGGATATCGTTATAGTCGAGACTTAAAAACCATCGTACCCTTGCTTTCTCCAAATCAAGAAAACCTGCAGCCTTATTTTCCTTCAGCATATGAACCTGGTTACTCTTTATATCGCCAAATATCCAGGTAAGCATATCAAAAAAGTGCACACCAATGTTGGTAGCAATACCCCCCGATTTATGTACATCCCCTTTCCATGAGATCATATACCAATGCCCGCGGCTGGTTATATAAGTTAAATCAATATCGTGAATTTTCCCTGATTTATCTCCGTCAATCTTTTTCTTTAATTCAATAATTGAAGGATGCAGACGTAGTTGAAGGATATTGTAAATAGGAGCACCGTATTCATGTTGCAATTCTGCCAAGGCATTGATGTTCCATGGATTGAGTACCAGGGGTTTTTCACATATAGCAGCCGCCCCTATCCGCAGTGCAAAACGTATATGTGCATCATGGAGATAATTGGGAGAACAGATGCTGACATAATCAATTGTTTTTCCTGATCTTTTATATTTTTCCAGATGACGGTCAAAACGCTCAAATTCGACAAAAAAATCACTCTCGGGAAAGTAACTGTCTATAATTCCTACACTGTCATTCGGATCAAGAGATGCAACCAGATTATTACCGGTCTCTTTTATGGCTTTTAGGTGCCTTACTGCAATAAAACCTCCAACTCCTACTAATGCAAAGTTCTTCATGGTATTATTTTATAATTTTCAAAGGTATCAATCTTTAATCACTTTTATAATAGTATTATAAATAAGCTCTGTTGCCTCCTGAACAGAAAACTCAGATGTATCTACAATCAGGTTGGCATCCTGCGGAGCTTCATAAGGAGCAGAAACTCCGGTAAAATCTTCAATTATACCTGCCCGTGCCTTTTTATACAATCCTTTCGGATCTCTTTCCTCACATACATGAAGAGGCGTACTCAGGTAGATAATATAAAAGTTATCAATTCCAATAATTTCACGAGCCATCTCCCTTATGCTGTTTGTCGGGCTTATAAAAGCCGAAATAGCCACAATACCGCACTCACAAAATAACTTGCTGACTTCTGCTATGCGGCGAATATTTTCAATGCGGTCATCTTCCGAAAATCCAAGATCTTTGCTCAGGCCGTTACGCAATTTATCTCCGTCGAGCACTTGCGTGAGAAATCCTCCGTTATAAAGCCTTCTTTCCAGTTCACGCGCAAGGGTCGATTTTCCTGAAGCAGACAGCCCGGTAAACCAGAGCACCATTCCCTTTTGCTTTATTAATTTCTCTTTCTCTAACCTTTCAATAAATGTATCGTGATTTGGAAATATATTTGTACTATGCATAATCAATGAGGGTTTCAACTTATTCTTCTTACCTTGTTATCAATCAGCTCATATTTTCCCATACTCTCAGGACAAATGGCTATTCCTTCCTCATTAAAATGGAGCCTGTGTCCGTATTCGCTCATCCATCCTGTCTGGCGTGCCGGATTTCCAACCACAAGAGCATATGGTTTAACCTCTTTCGTAACAACAGCTCCGGCACCTATAAAAGCATACTCACCAATATCGTGTCCGCAAACTATGGTTGCATTGGCACCTATGCTTGCACCTTTTCTTACGATAGTCTGCGTATACTGCCCCCTCCGGTTTACAGCACTTCGGGGATTTATCACATTGGTAAATACCATGGAAGGGCCCAGAAAAACGTCATCCTCACATATTACACCCGTATATATGGAAACATTATTCTGCACTTTTACATTATTACCCAAAATAACATCAGGTGATATTACCACATTTTGTCCAATGTTGCAATTTTCTCCCAGTTTACATCCACTCATAATATGAGAAAAATGCCATATTTTAGTGCCCTTACCAATTTGACATCCTTCGTCAATTACGGCAGTTTCATGTGCAAAATAATTGTTACTTGCCATCCAATAAAGATTTTATAGTATCGGTAATATACTGTAGTTGATCCCGGGTAAGCTCGGTGTGCATGGGTAGTGATAATACCTGCCTGGCCAGCAACTCGGAAACTGGAAAATCGCCCTCCTTATATCCCAGATGTTGAAATGCCCTCTGAAGATGCAGAGGTACCGGATAATAGATCATAGCCGGAATTTTTTTTGATTGAAGGTAATTCTGAAGCTTTTCCCGTTTTGATTGATCAATTTTTAAAGTATATTGATGGAATACGTGGGATGAATAGTTTATCCGGCCGGGAATAGCCAACGAATCAACAGATTGAAATGCATTATCATAAAATGCTGCAGCAGCCTGGCGTGACTTTATGTAATCATCCAGATACTTAAGCTTCACATTAAGTATAGCAGCTTGTAAACCATCCAGGCGGGAATTTACTCCAATATAATCATGATAATACCGGCGTTCCATCCCGTGGTTTGCTATTGTACGCATTTTATGGGCCAGTTCATCATTATTTGTCATCATTGCACCACCATCGCCAAAAGCACCCAGGTTCTTTGAAGGGAAAAAGGATGTGCAACCAATATCCCCTATGGTACCTGCTTTTTGAACTACGCCGTCAGTAAAATAATAGTCAGCACCAATGGCCTGGGCATTATCTTCTATGACGAAAAGATTATGTTTTCGTGCTATGGACATTATCTCCTCCATATTTGAACATTGTCCGAATAAGTGCACCGGCAATATAGCTTTTGTTCGGTTTGTTATTTTTTGTTCAATTACCTTTGTGTTGATATTAAATGTTTCAGGATCAACATCTGCAAAAACAGGCTTCAGTTTAAGTATAGCGATTACTTCAACGGTAGCAATAAATGTAAAAGGACTTGTAATGATCTCATCCCCTTCATTCAGGTAAAGTGCCATTAAAGCTATCTGAAGAGCATCGGTACCATTACCGCAGGCAATTACATGTTTTACATTCATGTATTTTTGAAGATTTTCTTCAAAACGCTTCACATTGCTTCCTTTAACAAATTCTGTTGAATCGATAAGTAATTGAATCGCCGTATCAATTTCTCCCTTTATTCTGAGGTATTGACCGTGGAGGTCAACCATGCGTATTTCCTTATCCGGATAGTTCATTATCATTAAGGTATTATCAAAGGCTGAAATAATTTAATTTCTTGATCTTATTTCTGTAGATTCCTTTTATATCAACCATTATTGCTTCCTTCGTGGTCAGAGCATTAAAATAATCTTCATCCAGGTTAGTATACTCATTATGAGCAACAGCAAGCACTATCGCATCATAATCATTCCCCAACTGAGGAGTTAATGATACCCCATACTCCTCATGCAATTCTTCTGATGATGCGTGCGGATCTGTTACGTCAACAGTGGCACCAAACGAGCGCAATTCATTGATCAAATCAATTACTTTCGTATTCCTGATGTCCGTTACATTCTCTTTAAATGTCACACCCATTACCAGGACTTTGGAGTGAAGTATGTTTTTCCCGGTTTTTATAATTTTTTTTACCAGTTCTTTGGCAATGTAGCTTGCCATGGAGTCATTCATTGCCCTTCCTGAGTTAATAATATGGGCATTGTACCCCAGTTTATTAGCCTTATAGGTAAGATAATACGGGTCTACACCTATACAATGTCCACCGACAAGACCCGGAAAGAACCGGAGAAAATTCCATTTAGTTCCTGCAGCTTCCAATACTTCAAACGTGTTAATATTCATTTTATTGAATATAACCGATAGCTCATTCATCAGGGCAATATTCACATCCCGTTGGGTATTTTCAATAATTTTTGCGGCTTCGGCAACTTTAATGGAGGAGGCCCTGTGTACACCGGCAGTAATTATTAACTCGTATATTTTTGCAATGTTGTCTAATGAAGCAGCATCGCAACCGGATACTACTTTTACTATTTTATCAATGGTATGCTGCCTATCCCCGGGATTAATCCTTTCAGGTGAATAGCCCAGTTTAAAATCCTGTACATTTTTTAAACCTGAGAGTTCTTCAAGTATGGGCAGGCAATCTTCTTCTGTCGCCCCGGGATATACTGTTGACTCATACACCACATAATCACCTTTTTTTAGCACTTTACCTACAGTACGCGTAGCCGATAAAAGAGGTGTCAGATCAGGCTGTTTATAGCTGTTTATGGGTGTCGGCACTGCCACTATATGAAAATGGGCCTGCTTTAAATCTTCAGGATTGGAAGTGAAAATAATATCCGCATTATCAAAATCTCCTGATTCAAGCTCATTGCTCGGGTCAATCTTTCTGTTCATCAAATCCACCCGTTTTGCATTGATGTCAAAACCAATTACAGGTACCTTTTTAGCGAAGGCAAGTGCAATGGGAAGACCTACATAGCCTAATCCGACAACTGATATTTTTTTCCTTTTAGCGACGATGTCATTGTAAATATTTTCCATCCTGTTTTATAAAAAAATACCTGTCCTGTAAATAACGGGACAGGTAATAGTAAATTATAGTGAGAATTCTTTTTTAATAAGATCTACCATATCCAATTTTTCCCAGGTAAAAAGTTCAATTTTTTTCTCAACTTTACCAAAATAAGCAGATTCATAAATTTTGGTTACCATTTGAGGTTCTCTTCCAAAATGCCCGTATGAAGCTGTTTCAAAATAAATAGGTTCCCTGAGTTTGAGTCTCAACTCAATAGCCTTTGGCCTAAGGTCAATGGTTTTATGTATTCTTTCAGCTATTTCCTGGTCCGTCATTTTTACATTAGCAGTACCGTAAGTATTAACATAAATACTAGTAGGTTCAGCCACTCCAATGGCATAGGAAACCTGTACCAATATTTCGTTTGCCACACCGGCTGCCACAATGTTTTTAGCTATATGCCTGGCTGCATATGCTGCTGAACGGTCAACTTTTGATGGGTCTTTACCAGAAAATGCACCTCCACCATGTGCTCCCTTGCCTCCGTATGTATCAACAATGATCTTTCTTCCTGTAAGTCCTGTATCACCATGAGGGCCACCAATAACAAATTTACCTGTTGGATTCACATGAAGAATATAATCATCATCAATAAGATTTTGTACACGGTCAGGTAGTTGTTTTTTAACCCTTGGGATTAAAATACTTTTTACATCATCCTTGATTTTCTTCAGCATCTTCTCATCTTCATCAAAATCATCATGCTGAGTAGATACTACAATGGTATGGATCCTTTCAGGGAGGTTATCATCACCATATTGTACTGTAACCTGCGATTTTGAATCGGGCCTTAAATATTTCATTACTTTGCCTTCCCTTCTTATGGCAGCAAGTTCACGAAGCAACAAGTGTGATAGTTCAAGGGATAATGGCATATAATTATCTGTTTCTTTACAGGCATATCCAAACATCATACCCTGGTCGCCTGCACCCTGGTTCATAGGATCACTCCGTTCTACACCCTGATTAATATCTGCTGATTGTTCATGTATAGCAGAAAGCACTCCGCATGAATCTCCTTCGAAACGATATTCTCCTTTGGTATATCCAATGGTATTAATTACTTCCCGTGCAACTTCCTGTACGTCCACATAGGTTTTTGACTTTACTTCTCCTGCCAGCATTACCTGTCCGGTTGTAACCAATGTTTCGCAGGCTACTTTTGAATTCGGGTCGAATGCTAAGAATTCATCCAGTAAGGCATCGGATATCTGATCGGCTACTTTGTCAGGATGTCCTTCAGAAACTGATTCTGATGTAAATAGATAACTCATCTTTTTCTCTTTAAAGTTTAAAAAACGCAAATTTAGATAAAATTATTTGTATTTGAATTATTGAAATCAAGCTTAGAAAAATTTATGTGCTTTAAAAACAACCTTTTTGTACACTTTGTTTTAGAAAATAATAAAAACCAGTTAGTCTCTAAAACGGGTCAGCTCCTGAAATACCTGCTCCAGGCTTTTTTCTTTCTTTTGTAAAGACAGTACAGAAATATTCTTTTTAACAGCAAAATTAAATACTGTGGCCCTGATATCTTTTTCAAGACTGCATTCCAGAAGATATATATTCTTATCGTGAACCACAACCTTTTCAACTCCGGTAATCCTGTTTAATTCATCCTGGTTAACTGCATTGTCAAATTCAACAATTATAGTTTGTTTATTGCCCGCACTTTGGATTTTTATATCCTCATGTTTGCCGTCAGCAACAATTTTACCTTTGTCAATAATGATAATCTTGTCACAAATAGCTTCAACCTCCTGCATAATATGTGTTGAAAGCATAACCGTTTTTTCTTTTCCAACACTGCTTATAAGCTCCCTTATTTCAACTATCTGGTTAGGGTCCAAACCGGATGTGGGCTCATCTAAAATAAGAACATCCGGGTTATGAATTAAGGCCTGGGCTAAACCAACCCTTTGTTTATATCCTTTTGACAAAGCTCCTATTTTTTTATGTACCTCAAGTTGCAGGCCGGTTTCTTCAATTACCCTGTCAATGGCTTTCTTTTTATTTTTCCCCATTTTATAAATCCCCCCAACATAATTCAAGTATTCCTTTACATACATATCCAAATATAGTGGATTGTTTTCGGGTAGATAACCCAGTTTTTTCCTGATTTGAACGGAATCCTGATCAACATATTCGTTGTTTACCTTAACAGAACCTTCGTTTGGAGATGAATAACCACAAATAATTTTCATCATTGTGGATTTCCCCGCTCCGTTCGGCCCTATAAAACCGGCTATTTCTCCAGGTTGCACTTCAAATGAAACATGGTTCAAAGCTTTTTGTACTCCATAGATTTTGGTTATATTTTCTACAATAATAGACATAATCTCTCTTTATATTATGTGACAAAAATAGGTATAATATTTTATTCAAAACCTTATAAGTTCTAAACCGGGTTAGGTTTTTTTATCAACCGGAACGAAGTGAAGCTCATGAATCGGCTGGTGGTGATAAAAAAATGAACTGCTACTGACCAATGCATACCTCAAAGCTTGACAAAGAAATAAATATATGGATTATCAGTTAATGGATTACTAAATGATAATTCCCATAACGAATTATACAATATATCTATATATATTAAGGTTAATATGGTAAATTATGGTTTTATGCTAAAGATCATGAAGATTTTTATTCTTAACCAATATTTTTATCTTTGCGAATTCAGTTTTATATTGAAAAAGATTTGTGAATTTAAAACGTAGAATTATGAAAAAGTATTTTCTAATAACATTATTTACTTGTTTCTCATGGTTTCTTAGTGCACAAACTATGGATGAGTTGAATGCAGAGTATAATAAAGGTGCCCAGGCTCTAAAGGCTGAAGAATCCCAAAAAGCCCTGGATATTTTTACCGGTTGTCTTGAAATGTGCGATAAAATTGGTGCCGATGCCAATGAATATAAAAGCAAAATAGAGCAGATATATCCAAACCTGTACTATTCAACAGGAATGGATCTATACAAAGCAAAAGAGATAGTACCTGCTATTGAGCGTTTGAAAGAAGCTATAGCCGTTTCGGAAAAATATAATGATGAAAAAACAAAGGAAAAATCGAATAAAGTGCTTTATCAGCTCTATAGCGCACAAGGAAATAACATGTTCAAAGAAGCCGATTATGACAGCGCTATAGCCTGTTACAACTATTCACTTGAAATTAACCCGGATTATGATAAAGCTGTTTTTGGGAAAGGAATGTCATACAAAAGCAAAGATGATTTCGAAAATATGAAAGCTGCTTTTGACAAACTTATTGAACTTGTTGGTAAAGAAGATAAAAATGCTCAAACAGCCATAAAAATCCTAAAAACCCAATATTTAGGTGATGGAGTGCAAGCAATAAACGATGGCAATTATGAAAGTTCTGTTGAAAACCTAAAAAATGCCCTCGTCTATGATGATCAGGATCTTAGCATATATTACTTCTTAGCTTATAGCTATAATAAACTGCAAAATTTTGATGCTACTGTTGAAACATGTAAAAAAGCTATTGAAAAATCAGGCGGGGTTGACAGCGAAGACCTTTCAAACATTTATTTCGAATTGGGTGAAGCCTCGATGAGTATTGGAGACAATACTACAGCATGCGATGCTTATAGCAAAGTAATAACCGGGAAAAATGTTGATAAAGCTGCGAGGACTAAAACGGAAGTTTTATCCTGCGGACAATAGATAAAAGATTTTTTTTTATGAAAAGAGCTGTTTTCCCAATGCAAAACAGCTCTTTTTATTTATTTAATTTTAATAACGAAATGAAATAAATTTTCGAAAAATTGTATTTTTACATGCTTAGAGCTACAATGGCTGAATAATATTTTTTATAATCAATAAGAATTGCATTATGAATAGGGTGAGAATAAATGAATTGTTACAAAGTAAGGATTTTGGCAGTGAAGTGACTGTAAAAGGTTGGGTGAGGACAAAGCGAGGCAATAAAAACATTGCTTTTATTGCATTGAACGATGGTTCTATTATTCATAATCTGCAAATTGTAACCGATGTTGAAAAATTTAATCCTGACTTATTAAACGAAATTACAACAGGCTCATGCATACGAGTTACAGGGTCCCTTGTTGAATCGATGGGACAAGGACAAAATGTTGAAGTTCATGCAAAAGAAATTGAATTATACGGAACCGCCGATCCTGATACATATCCACTTCAAAAGAAGGGTCATTCCATGGAGTTTTTACGTGAAATTGCACACTTACGTCCCCGTACCAATACATTTGGAGCAGTACTCCGCATACGACATGCTGCATCATATGCTATCCACAAGTATTTTAATGATAACGGATTTTACTATTTGCATACTCCTATTATAACCGGTTCGGATTGTGAAGGCGCCGGTGCCATGTTCAGGGTTACAACCCTTGATCTGGTAAATCCCCCACTAAATGAAGACAAGACTGTCAATTTTAAAGAAGATTTTTTTGGAAAAGAGACCAGCCTCACCGTTTCAGGGCAGCTTGAAGGTGAACTGGGTGCTATGGCATTAGCTGCTATTTATACTTTTGGTCCTACTTTCAGAGCTGAAAATTCAAATACCCCAAGACATCTGGCTGAATTCTGGATGATAGAACCTGAAGTTGCATTTAATGAGATAAAAGAAAACATGGATCTGGCAGAAGATTTCTTAAAATATATTACCAGGTATGTTTTGGAAAACTGCCGGGAAGACCTTGATTTTCTTAACAAAATGTTTGATAAGGAGCTGATTGACAGGTTGCATTTTGTATTGAATAATGATTTTGTACGGATAGAATATACGGAAGGCATAGAAATATTAAAAAAATCAGGAAAACAATTTGAATTTCCGGTTGACTGGGGCCTGGACCTTCAGAGTGAGCATGAGCGATACCTTGTAGAGCAACATTTCAAAAAGCCTGTAATTATAACAAATTATCCCAAAGAAATAAAAGCATTTTACATGAAGCAAAATGATGATGGGAAAACTGTACGCGCCATGGATGTTTTATTCCCACGAATTGGCGAGATTATTGGTGGCTCACAACGCGAAGACGACCTGAATAAGCTGGTGACAAGAATTAAAGAATTAAATATTCCCGAAAAGGATGTATGGTGGTACCTCGATACAAGAAAGTTTGGGTCAGCACCTCACAGCGGCTTTGGACTGGGATTTGAAAGGCTTATCTTATTTCTCACAGGTATGAGCAACATACGAGATGTAATTCCTTTCCCAAGAACACCTAAGAATGCAGAATTTTAATGCTTAATCCTCCTGACTTTTCAGAGTTTGTTAAAATTTTTTCAGAATATTCAACGTTATGTAAAAGTTTATATAAGTTTGTAACCTCAATGAATAAAGTAATTAAATTGAAGCATATACTACATATTATAGCCTTTGCTGGATTCATTTTGTTAATGGGTTGCGCCAAGCAGGGAAGTCCAACTGGCGGGCCCAAAGACGAAGATCCTCCCAAAGTAGTATTATGCAGCCCCCCGAACTATTCTACACAATTTAATGAAACCCAGATCCAAATTGAATTTGATGAATATATTGATTTAAAGGATATTAACAGTCAGCTTTTAGTATCTCCTCCATTTAAAGAACAACCCATTGTAAAACCTAAAGGCAAATACTTTGAAATAGAGTTTGAAGATACCCTGAAAGAAAATGCTACTTATACTTTCAATTTTGGCAATGCTATCGTCGACAATCATGAGGGTAATGCATTATCCGATTATGAATACGTTTTCTCAACCGGTGATTATATTGACTCGTTGTCACTTCAGGGAAAGATGGTAGATGCATTTACGCTTAAACCATCAAAGGAGCCTTTTTTCGTTATGTTATATGAAAATTTAAGTGATTCGGCACCTCTTTTGGAAATACCTTCATACATAAATCGCTCAAACGCTGAAGGATTCTATTCTATTAATAATGTAAAAAACGATACATTCAGGGTTTTTGCCCTTAAGGATGCTAATAATAACCTTATTTTTGACTTACCCAATGAAATAATCGCTTTCTACGATACTACAATGTTGATGAGTGGCCTGATTTATAATGAACTGAATCCTTCATTTGACAGCCTTATGATAATCATTGATACTGTAGCAACTCTTGATTCTATAATAGTACAATATCGTGCCGACACATCACATTATGATACCATACCTATTGAAATTCATAAAAACTACGCCTTTCATCTAAATCTTTTTTCTTTCGAACAGGAAATAAAATCCCAGTATCTTACCTCAACTATCAGGCCCAAAAAGAACAAATTATTATTTAATTTCAACATACCGCTTAATGAGCCTCTTGATATTAAATTAATTAATGATTCTATTCAGGTTACCAACTGGTATGTTTTAGAAGATATTTTTGCCTATGATACCCTTAAACTATGGATACTGGACACAACCATAGCAAACCTTGAGAATATAACTACTTCTTTAAGTTATTACACCTACGACTCTCTCGAACAATTAGAACTTACTACCGATACAATTGATTTTAGGTATATAGCCCAACCTGTAAAAAGTAAAAAAACTAAAGATGAAGATCTTGTTCCAAAACCTACCAGGATAAAGATAGTAAGTGTACCCAAAAATAATGGTTCTTTGGATCTGAACCAAGAGTTAACTTTAACAACATCAGTTCCAATTGATAGTATTGATTTGTCAAAATTAGATTTTTTCAAATATATTGATACCATTGAAGTACCTCAGCCTTATACTATACAAAAAGATTCTATTCTTGGCTTTACAAAATTTTTACTGAGCACCAAATGGGAAGAATCAACTACATACAAATTAATAGCGTATCCCGGAGCATTTCATGATATGTACGATTATGGAAACGATACGACCACGATTGTATTTGTAAGCCGTCCTTTGGATTATTATGGAAGAATATTGCTCACTATCACCGATGTTGGTTCAACTGTTATCGCCCAGTTGATAGATAAATCTGAAAATGTCCTGGATGAGGAAATTTTAACTAATGATGGGCTTGTCACTTTTGATTATTTGCCGCCTAAAGAATACAAATTCAAATTCATTATTGATAAAAATGGTAACGGGAAATGGGATACAGGAAATTATCTGAAAAATATTCAACCGGAACGTGTCGGTTATTATCCGGAAGCAATCAACGTTCGATCAAACTGGGATGTTGAAGTGGAATGGAGCGTGAATAAGATTGAATAGAATTGATCCCCCAATTAGCCTAATTACCATGAAGAATGAGGCAATAGAGACAAGAGAAGAGGAATGGGGGGAGTTGCGAGCATTTTAGATGTTTGACGAAGGACGATTGACAAAAAACGGAGATTAGTGAGTTATGAGCAATGGACTATATTGTTTGACAAATGACGAAATACAGATTTCTGAATGCTTTAAATCGGGTGTATACTCACTCTCTAACCTCACCTGCCTGGTCGGCAGACGACTCTCACTCAGCTCTTTGCCCTGTCAGCGTTCATAAATCCTGAGAATGATTTATTCGAGGCATTTAAATTAAAACCAGGGGGTACTGAAAACCAATGGCATCAATCTCACACTTTGAATCTCACGATATTATATTTTACCAGCCTTAAAATCCCACTACTTAATGAGGGTAAACCGAACACTAAATCCAATATTGAAATTCTGGGTCGGGAAAGAAAGGGAAGTATGTGGTTTATTAATATCTTTTTCAATAAAGAACCGTAAGTTGAATGAATCACTCAGCATATAATCTGCATTAAGTGCAACAGAATAAACTTTTTGACCGGATTGTATATCATGTGAGTCTTCCAGTAAGTTATGCAACATGGTTTTATTATCCCTTATCGAAAAATCCCCCCGAACATTCAGGTCACTTTTGAATTCTTTTTGACCGGTACGTTGATTGTTAATGATGATCTGAACTTCCTCAAAACGGTAACCTATCCCTACAACATACTCATTGGTTTTAAGTTCTGTTACCAAACTATTTGAAAGGCTTAGGGCTATATTTCGTGATTTCTTGAATTCAAGCCTGGTAGTAAGGTTATTATTCCAGGTCATATCCATACCAATCAATGGGGCAAATTGTTCATTAATAGAAACAGATTGTATTGAAATTCCGGGAATTCTGTTGTTTGAAAAGGTATCTATGCTTCCAATGAGTCCAATGTCATTCGATACATATGAATTAATATTATAGGTACACCGATAGGAATGACTCAGACTAATAGTTTTAAAATATTTTTTCATGAATTCAATTTTTGAAAGCCCGTCATAAGTTATCCTCCAATTGGGTAACATCTTAAGAACGGAAGGTATTGAATCAAGGAAAATCTTACTAGCATCCGTTCCTGAATAGGCAGCAAGAAATGAAGGTATAAGTACCTGTTGTGCAGTACCTCCGTATCCGGTGCGATAGATCCCTGTAGATGTATCAGGTAAGTAATATCCGTACATATCTCCTAACCTTCCGGCAACAATCTCCCTGTTGCTACTAAACTGGTCAAAAGCATCAGAACGTTTGTCTGTACGGTTGCCCTTTTCAAATGATGTACCAATAGCAATATAAGACATGCTAAAGGTACCTGTCTCATAGTAGTTCAGAAATTCAAACTCACCAAATCCCAGTGAATCTGACATGTACATAAAGTTCTGAGAATTGTTCCGTGTCATACTCCATTGGGATGTGAGATCAATTCTGAGATTTGGTATAGGCTCAACAGTGGAACGAACATTCCATGATTTATTTATATTTTCAAGATATTTCAGGTTTTGCAGCGATTCAGTGCTTCGTGTAAGCCATCCGTTTTCAGCAGGTTTTCTGGGAAATTCTTTATCCGGTAAACCAATTAAATATTTACTTCCCGGAGCACTCCATGTATCGTCAAATCCAAACATATAGGTAGTGGGAATATAACCGGGCAGTATAGAACCCTGAGATTGAGAATAGGTTATTGAAATATTCCTGACCGCCATAGCCATACGTATCACGTTTTCACCAATAAATATAATTGGGTTTGGCTTCTTTTCAACCGTACCTGTTACTTCTACGGTAGCATTTCTATATTCCTCTTTGGTCGTTATCCGCACTCTGTTTGCATCCAATATTTTTGTATCAAAATCCGTGACTTCCCCTCCATCTTCCGTAATAATCTTAACCTTAATCTGCTCCGTTTTAAGTCCATGAGTAACTGTTTTGCCAATATCCGGGTTAAACCGCATGGATGGTTTTGTAAATGTTATTTCTTTTGTCTCCTTCTTTTCATTCGTTTTTGCGCGACCCGAATATTTTTGGTTAATTTTCTGTAAATATCCTACTTTATTATACAGATTAAGCATATTGAACTGAGTGGAAACAGAAGCTGTATAAGAATTTTTAATAGTATTACCGGTTTCTATACCATCCCTTCTTAATGGAGCTGCGTCCCATGCAAAATTTCCGGTATACTTAGTAGTCATGGATGTCCAGTTCAATAATCGTATCTTATTTATAGGCACGGTATATGAGGCATTTATTTGATGATTGTAATGCGTAATCCGGCCTCCATTCATAAAAGCATTCATAACAGAATCTTTCCAATGCTGATAAAATTCTTCATCATGTTTTACAACCCTGTAATCGTCCTCACCATATTGAGGCTCATCAATACGGGCAAAAGTTGCAGCAGAAAAAGACAGTTTAAGAGATCGTGCCAAATCATAATTTATATCATAATAACGGTTCCAAAGAAAATCTTTATTCACCATGGCCGGCATCTTAAGCGATTCAATCCTGGGCCTTAAAACTTTTTCATCATAACGGCGGTCAACATCTGTTCTCACAGATATTCTTGAGGGCAGATAATAAAAGTTGAAATCCCTGATTATGCTTAATGAAGGTTTATTCAGGGCTTTAATTTTCCGCAGGGGTGTAACATTCTTTGGTCTTAATGTATAATTATATCCAATAGCACCCCGGTATTGGTTTTGTTGAAAATCCTTTATGTCAATATTCCTGGAATATGTACTGCTGTAGGCATATGTAAATCCAAAATTGGAAATGGAATACGGTTTGGGTTTCTTATTATTCTTATCAAAACCAACATTAGTAAAGTTAATGCTTTGCCTTTCTGTAAAGTCCTGTGAGAGTCTGTAAATAGAATCTCTTTGAGAACGGGGGGTATGCTCCATAGATTCTTTAAACTCAATATCAGGGTTCTGGGGGTCATATTGAGGATCAATCACTGTTTTTGAATATCCCGTATACATAGGTATCCTTATTCCTGCCTTTTCAGGGAAAAACTTACCCAGTTCGAGGTTAGAGGATAAATCTATCTGACGAACTTCTTCCATTGAACGTTCATTTACCTTCTGGTCTATGCTACCCCAACCAGGCGTGCTTGTGAATCCGGCAGCACTGATCGTACCAAAGTCGGCAAGTTTAATCGTTGTCCGGGCGTTAGCTGCCCATCCTCCCTTATTGTTAAAATCAGTAAGCCGTAGTTCGTTTACCCAAATCTCACCAGATTTCGGAAAACCATCATCACTCGAATTATTTGCCCTGCTGGGGTTTCTCACACCGATCATCACCGTTCTGATTTCATCAAGGCTGGGATAACCACATACGCTCACCCTTATACCATTGTCCTGAACTATTGAATAAACAGAATTCGCAGATATATGAGCCCCGGCAGAAGAACGCATCATATCGTTACGTGCTAATTTCAGATCTGTAAATATTTCCAGGTCAATATCCATACAATTCTGATCAGGCCATACAATAGCCCTGTCATCTTCACTATCCATATCGTAATGCCTGTGAGGAGTCAAAACCACAGGTATTTCATATTCGTAGTAATTATTTTTATAGTCTGAGCCCAATCGTATAAATACCCTCAGGTCATTGTCCTTAAGATCATAATCAGGTATTTGCTCCGCATGAATTTCCATTTTCAACCGCTTATATTGCCTCATATCAAGCAGGGTATTCTTATATGCTGCACGTGCGTCTCCGTCAGCCAGGTCATGAACTTTCAGTACCATTGACTGCTCATTAAGTTCCAGTAATTGAGGTTGCGTGGGATCAATTACCCTGTCAATACCGGGAGGTAAAACATAGTTGACAGGTGTTTTCTGTGAGTTCTCTTCAATGTTTACAGTAGAAATATCCAAGGCACCTTCGGCTTCGTCAGGAGTTGATGTACCTTCAGATGCTTCCCGAAGTGAAGAGTTATATTTTCTCCACTCGCTGCGTACAAGTTCCAGCTTAGCGAAACGAAGAATAGCCGAATCCTCAAAATTTGTAAGATACATACGCATGAAACGTATGGATTTAAAGTCATCTATCGTACCATATTTACCTTCAAATTCTGCCAGAGGAATTTTAAACAAGTACCAATTCACTGTTGATGAAGTTTTATTTGGAAACTCTTCTGTATGTGTACGTTTATCAACAATATAATTGGTCCCTACCTCGAAATCCCGGCGTCTCAGGCTTACATGGTATTGAAAAAAGCGCTCATTGGTACTGAGTGTATTGTCATCATTGATATCCTCCTTATCCGGCAGGGTAGAAGCACTTGTAATATAATCCTCAGGTGATTGCTCACTTGTTGGAGAGTTCCCTTCCATACCATTGTATTTTTTGTATCGTTCGAGGATACCCATTTTCTGTTTGTCATAATCGCTTCCTCTGTAGTAGTGATAATCATCATTGGAGGGGTCTTTTAATGCTTTATCATAAGCAACGCCACCCAATTCATCCAAATAACTTTTAAAATATTTTATTTCTGCCTCTGTATCTAATCCATCCAAACCAACATCCTGAGATGCCCTTGATTCCGGATTTACATCAAACCCCGGGTTAAGCGAATTCTTGGTGGTTACAGCTCCCCATACCGTAGTATCTACATTTTCAACCTCACCGGGTATCGGAAGCCCGTTTTCAAATGCTTTACGGGAATCTTTCAGAATATCCTCAGAAATATCCCCCAGGTTAAAGTACAAATCCCCACCCTGGTTGAGAGAATCTTCCACATAGGGGTCCATCAGCCAGAATTCGATAAACTCAATGTTGGCCGCTTCAAAGTCAGGTGTTGGTACCTCTCTCATAATACCACCCCAGCTATTACCAGGATTTTCCAGTGTTCCATCATCATCATTAACACCCTCCGTTCTGTAATTATAGGGACCTTTTTCCCGCGGATAATAGGCTACATTTAATACAGGTATGTTGGTTGGGATATTATTGGGATTATCCTTTTCCGGATATAGCTCTAATTCATATACTTCCCTCACATAATGACTTGATTTTGCATTATTATCCTTTTTAATATGCTCCGGTGTGCTCGAGTTATCCCTGAGGAAAATCGGGTCAATAACATACCAGGCAATTTTACCACGGTTATGGCCATATTTCAGATTATTATGCAATGCAGCTTCATCGAAAGTGCTGGGAGTACTTGACAATACCCAGTTATGGAAGGTCTTCATCTCAATGGAGGTTTCGCTTCCTTCAAAGTCATCAATATACGAAACGCCACCTTTACCAATAGCCCTTGAAGAGCCCGGGATCAACTCTGCAAATTCACCCTCAATCGTGATAGAAGATTTCTCCTTGGTTTCAAGAAATGGTAATTTGTCAACCATAGTTGTAATAAACTGCGACTCTGTACGGTATGATCCGTTTAAACCCAACATGGTATTTGAGATAGGCTCGTCACCAAAATTTACTTTTTGTGTAAGAGGCCGTTCGGTGAGGTTAAGTACGGTAGCCCCCAGGTTAAAATTGTCAGAAACCCTGTAATCAAAGTGGGAACCAACCATAGTTTTAGTCTGAAAGTTAAACAGTGAATTGCTCTCCAGGGCAACCCTGATAGGCGTCCCTGATTCCATCAGACCCGGGTTGATAATACGAACCCGTCCCAGGGTATAATCTACGGTATAATCTATTCCCTCCTGTAGTTTTATCCCTCCGGCAGTAACCACAACCGATCCCTGCGGTACGTTCATCGCATTTAATGATATTTCTGACCCTGAAGAAGATTTATAGGATCCTGAAAGGAAGAATTTATTTTTTTCTGCTATTTGTTGTGCCCTTGTTTTAGTAGAATCATACAACTCATTGTACAAATATTTTGACTCGTCAATATCTATCCCTTTGTTGTTTTCAATCCGCTCAATGGCCAGCCTCAGATCCTCACCAAAGGGTTCCAGAACAGGGAAAAATACACGTCCGTTTTTTGGATTGATGGTTACGCCAGAAATATAATCAAATATACCATCAGGCATCTGGTCATTCTGTACATTACACTGGTCAAGGCCAAGCATCTTAAGAAGGATTACATCCTGTGCTCCCTGGTCCGGCAGATAATTTAATGGAGTACCTGAACGGGGATTCTGAAACAGCACATCAAGATAAAAGTCTTGTTTTTCAACCTGGTAAGCCCCTATTGCATACACGTTTTTCATCATCAACTCCCAGTTTCTGTAACGTGGTGTCAGGTTTGTTCCTTTTATAAGTTTTAATATCAATGGATTGCCTGTAGTACTTTCTGTTGAAAACTGGCCCACAACATATCTCCCCTGGGGGGTACTGATTTCATAAGCAACAGCCAATACTTCATCGGCATTTAAAGCTGTATTCAAAGAAATGTATCCAAGGTATGGATTCAGGGTATATTCCCTGGAAGTAAGTAATCGTGCTGATTGTATTTTTTCGAAATCAGTGCCTTCATCTAGGTTTGTACCACCTGCATTTATAACGTTTGAAACATTGTTAAAATCAGTAAGGGTGGTTGCTACAAAATTATACAATAAGTTTATAGTGTTTCTGGGAAACCCGGTTTCAGCAGTTGCAAACCCATTGTGAGTAAGGTTTTCACTACTTTCAGCAAGATCCATAAATGCCAATATATTACGGCTATCGTCAAAGCGATTGGTTTTGTTTGTTACCCATACTTCAATGCGGGTAATCTCAACCTGCGAATTAATATTTGGTAAATTGCGTAAAGCATTGGAATAGTTATCTTTAAAATAATGTGACAGGAAGAAGTGACGGTTTTCATCGTATTCATCGGCTGTTATTTCAAATTCGCTTACCTGGGCACCTCCTTCAACGTTTATTACCGAAGATTCTCCTTTTTGCTGTGAAAGAACAGTAGTAACCGTTAAACGGCCAAACTGAAGTTCCGTTTTTAATCCGAACAAACTCTGGCTACCTGTAATCAAAGAGCCAGGAAGAGGGAAACTTACATTACCTGCCTCAATCTTTTTGATGATATCATCTTCTTTCCCCGTATAGGCTATTTTGGTCTTATTTTCAAAATCAAAAGTTGCTTCAGTATTGTAGCTGATTCCCAGTTCAAGTTTGTCACCAATGGTTCCTGTAACATTCATCTGAATCTTCTCATCGAATGTAAAAGACGGGGTTTTTCTAAGTTTTTCAGGTAATTGTGGATTATCCGTTTTGTTTACCTGAAAACCAAATATAAGTTCAGCTGATCCCTGAGGTGTAATATTTATGGCATTATTACCAAATATACGGTCAAATGCCTCTCCACCAAAATTCAAACTGGGAATAAAGGATGCATTGGTTTCATAATCTTTCTCCCGTGACCGTATTTTCCAGTAATCCTTTTCAGATTGCCTGGCATTATATTGCTCGTATTCATCCATGGTCATATACGTGCTGGGCCGGTAATCCATTTCCCCGATTTTCTTCGAAAGTATATATTGATTTGTTGCCGGGTCATACTCAACGGTGGATTCAATATTTTTGGGATCATTTAAAAACAGAGGAGATTGATAGGTCTGAGATGATTGGGAATATCCCGGGTTGTCCCTGAAAGGGTATTTTAATTCCGATTTTGTTGTATCCTGGGCAATTAGCAAAACAGGACTGTATAATACAGCGCCGAATATAAAAATCCTGATTATGTATTTATGCATCCTACCCAAGCTTCCTCCGGTGTTACTACTATTATAATATTTTAAGTGCTTCCTTAACAAGCTGCTCTAATGATATAGTTTTATTTGAAGCCAGGATCTTATCTATTGCTTTTTCAGCCATGTTTTTTGAAAATCCCAACGTACCTAAAGCAGATAACGCTTCTTCGCGCATTGTATTGTCTACAGTAGCAAAAATTTGTTCTAATGGGGCATCTTTCCCAAGTTTATCTTTTAAATCTACAATAATACGCTCGGCCGATTTAGCCCCAATACCCTTAATACTTTTAAGAACATTTACATTTGCCGTGGCAATGGCTGCTTTAAGCTCTTCGGGTGTGAGTGATGATAACATAACACGTGCTGTATTTGCCCCTATACCTGAAACAGAAATTAAATAGCGAAAAATTTCGCGCTCACTTTTATCAGCAAAACCAAAAAGGGCATGTGCATCTTCACGAATTACCTCATGTATAAAAAGTTTACAGTCCTTTTTCTCACTTAATGCAGTAAAGGTGGTAATTGAAATATTTATAAAATACCCTACTCCCTGATTGTCTAAAACAACATAAGCCGGTGTAGATTCGATTATCGTTCCAGAAAGATATTCAAGCATCAGATTATCAGTTGTATAAACCCAAAATTCATGAAAATGCAAAGATACACTAAAGTTTAGAAAATTCTAATCCTGAGAGAGAATAGTAACCACAATTCTGCGGTTATTTCTCGGCCCGTCAAATTCACATAAAAATATATTTTGCCAGGTTGACAGTCCCATTTCTCCGTTAATAATAGGAATCGTTTCACCAGGGCCAACTATACCCGCCTTTAAATGCGCATCACCATTGTTATCCTGGGCATCGTGTTCCCATATTCCTGAAGGAACTAATTTTCGAAGTAAAGTTACTACATCATTCTGTACAGATTGATCCCAATTTTCCTGGATCATTATCGCCGCCGTCGCACCCTGGACGTAAACATTAACAAGCCCGTTTTTTATCTTACGCCTGGCAACAATATCTCGTACTTGGTCTGTTATGTCGTACAAACCATTGTGTTTGCTTGTGGCAATAGTTATAGTTTCATGCATTTTGAAACAAATATTTTATATAAAATTATATCATATCCATGAATAACGATGAAAAAGCTCATTTATTACATAAAAATCCGGAATTATCACATGTTTTCGCATATTATAGAGATCTTTATGCATAATTTCCTTATTTGCATGAAATAATAATTTCTATTTTTACAAAAAAAGAATTTCATGAGCCAATTTAGAACAGTTGTTAATATCCCGAAATCTATAAATAAACCGGATTACAAAAAAAGTATTTTATTTACCGGCTCATGTTTTTCTGAAAATATCGGTAAAAAATTACAAGATGCTAAATTCAAAGTAGATATCAATCCTTTTGGAATTTTATATAATCCTTCATCCATTAAAAATAGTTATGAGATTCTGCTATACCAAAAATATTTTTGCAGGAACGATCTCTTCTTTTACAACAGTGTTTGGAACAGCTTTTACCATCATAGCCGTTTCTCACATATCGATCCGGAAGTTTGTCTGGAACAAATAAATAACCGGATTATTCAGGGATATCAGACTCTTGCCAATGCCTCATTTGTATTTATCACTTTTGGTACGGCATGGGTTTATGAAAGCATTGAAAAGGAATTTATTGTTTCAAATTGTCATAAATTGCCGGCTTCAAAATTCAGGCGATATCTACTTGATGAAAATATTATAATGGATGATTACCGCGAGCTATTTAATAAACTTCGATCTGTTAATCCCTCCTTACAGGTTGTTTTAACAGTCAGCCCAATTCGTCATTGGAAAGACGGAGCTATAAATAACCAGGTAAGTAAATCAATACTTCTGCTGGCTATTTCCCGTCTGATAAAAGAGTTTGATTATGTGAATTATTTCCCGGCATATGAAATTATGATGGATGATCTAAGGGATTACCGTTTTTATGATGAAGATATGCTACATCCAAATAGTTCAGCTGTGGAATATATCTGGCAGCGCTTTTGCGAAACCTATCTGGATAAAAAGACCATGGAGATTATAGGTGAGTGTGAAAAAATATATAAGGCCATGCAGCACAAGCCTTTTAATATAAATACTACTGCATTTCTTGATTTTAATAAAAACATGATAAAAAAAATACAGGATATGCAGGTAAAATACCCATTCCTAGATTTAGTAAAGGAAAAAGAGTATTTTGAGAATAAACTGAATAAAAAATAGGTCGGTTGTATGAACATTTTAAAATGGTTTTCTGTTTAATATTTCACTAATGATTGTTAAACGATGAAAAAATATATACTGCTTTTACACTTTGTTTTTACATATGCGTTGTTAGTTTACTCACAGGAAGATGAAAAGGGTATAATTGCAGGACGTGTTTACAACAATAAAAACAACGAACCCGTACCTTTTGCCAGTGTAGTTATTTGGGGTACAAGCATTGGCTCAATAACAGATATTGATGGCAACTTCCTTTTTACAGGTATAAAACCGGGTTACGTGGAACTTCGTGCATCAAGTATAGGCTTTGAAACATATATTTCGAGTCAGATTCTGGTTACTAATGCCAACAAAGTATTTTTGGATATCCCGCTTACCGAAAGCAGTATTCAAATTGATGAAGTAGAAGTAAAAGCTTCAGCTTTCAGGCGAACAGAAGAAAGCCCTGTATCATTAAGGAGAATTGGAATTGAAGAGATAGAAAAAAATCCCGGAGGTAACCGGGATATATCGCGTGTCATTCAATCTTTCCCTGGAGTATCTTCATCCGTATCATTTCGAAATGATGTGATAGTGCGGGGTGGTGGTTCAAGCGAAAACCGTTTTTACCTTGATGATGTGGAAATTCCCACACTAAATCATTTTTCCACTCAAGGTGCTTCCGGAGGACCTGTTGGTATCATAAACGTTGATTTTATCCGTGAAGTTGATTTTTACTCCGGAGCCTTCCCTGCTGACAGGGGAAATGCCCTGAGTTCGGTAATCAACTTTAAGCAGGTGGATGGGAATAAGGAAAAACTTAAAACCCGTGCCACTATTGGGGCATCCGATCTGGCACTAACCCTAGACGGACCGGTCAGAGAAAATACAACGTTTGTATTTTCGGCTCGAAGATCGTATCTGCAATTCCTGTTTTCAGCCATTGGTCTGCCTTTTCTACCAACATACAATGATTTCCAGTTCAAGACAAAAACAATATTATCCAATAAAAATGAAATTACTTTCATAGGTTTGGGAGCTCTTGACCAGTTTGCATTGAACAAAGAAGCAAATGAAACCCCATACCAACGTTACATCCTGGGATATATACCCGTTAATGAGCAATGGAACTATACTTTTGGTGGTGTTTACAAGCATTACCGTTCTAACGGATATGATACATGGGTGATTAGCCGGAGCTATTTAAATAATGTTTCATACAAATACAAGGATAATATTGAAGTGGATAGCCTTAAGACACTCGACTATCGTTCAACAGAAGCTGAAAATAAATTCAGATACGAGAATAATACTCGTTTTGACAATGGTCTTAAGACCAATTGGGGCGTGAACCTGGAATATGCCCAATACACAAATGATACATATAATAAACTCTTCATTGGCAACCAGCCTTTTACACGTAATTATTCATCTGATTTGGATGTTATTAAGTGGGGACTTTTTTCACAAGCCAGCCAGAAGGTTTTGAATGAAAGGTTGACACTTTCGATGGGAATAAGGGCTGATGCCAATAACTTTAATAAAGACATGAGTAATCTTTTTAAGCAGCTTTCTCCAAGATTTTCAGCTTCATACCTGGTTTATAAAGATATATACCTAAACTTTAATACAGGCCGCTATTATCAATTGCCCCCTTATACAACCCTGGGATTTCGGGATGAAAATGGAACACTTGTAAACAAAGAAAACCATATTACATATATCGTATCCGACCATATTGTGACAGGATTTGAGTGGCTGCCTTCGCCAAATTCGAAACTATCTATTGAAGGATTTTTTAAACTTTACCATAATTATCCCTTTTCAATTACTGATTCCATATCCATTGCAAGCAAAGGTGCAGACTTTGGAACTTATGGCGATGAAGCAGTACTTTCTATTGCCGAAGGCAGAAGTTATGGCGCCGAACTATACTACAGGAACAAAGATCTTTGGGGATTTAATCTTATTTTATCCTATACCTGGGTGAGAAGCGAATTTAAAGACATGAACGATGATCTGAAGCCTCTTGATACTTACATTCCTACATCATGGGACAATAAGCACCTGCTGAATATTACAGCAACCCGAAGTTTTAAGAAAAACTGGGATTTGGGGTTTAAATGGAGATTTGTTGGAGGTGCTCCCTATACACCATATGATTTATTTAAATCCAGCCTGGTTGAAGCATGGGATGCAAGAGCACAGGCTTATCTCGATTATAGCCGTTTTAACCAGGAACGCTTAAAGCCTTTTCATCAGCTGGATGTAAGAGTTGACAAACAATATTTCTTTAACAAATGGTCCTTAATGCTTTACCTGGATATTCAAAATCTTTATAACTTTAAATCTGATGAGCAGGATATCATTGTAAGAACTGAAGACGGTTCGGGCAACCTGCTCCCTCCTTCAGGAGATCCTTTAAGATATCCTCTGGAAAAACTGGAAAATGAAGGATCAGGAACTGTATTGCCGACAATTGGTATAATGGTTGAATTTTAAGATAATTAATATGATATTACGAAATATTTTAACTAGTATATGCTACTTCCTGGTAATCCTTTTAACAGGGTTGCTTTTTTCAAACTGCAGTAGTAAAGGCAAACAACAAGCACCTCTGATTTATGATACCCTATATACAAATGCAGAAGTTAGCGGATTTGAGATAATAATAGATTTTAAAAAAGGTATTTCTCACAATTATCCCCTTATGGCTATTTGGACAGAAGACACTTCCGGAAATTATTTGCAGACGCTTTATGTTGCTGAATCTATAGCCAAAGGAGTGTTTAATTATGGCCAGACAAAAAGTGGAAAATGGATGCCCGGAGAAATTCGAAGACCTGCTTCCCTACCCTATTGGGCGCATAAAAGAGGAGTGAAGGAAGCTGACGGGCTTTATATTCCTACACCTCAAACTGCTTTACCTGATGCCATAACAGGAGCAACACCTCAAACGAATTTTTTATTGAAGTCATTTATAAAACCTGAAACCCCAAAACAATTTTATGTGCTATTTGAAATTAACCAGACCTGGGATTGGAATGAATACTGGACCAATAATAAATATCCCGATGATGATGAGTATAAAACATCATGTCAACCCGCCCTTGTTTATTCTGCAAAAATTGACCTATCAAAACGCCCTGTAAACAGCATAATGAAACCTATAGGACATAGCCACTATTCCGGCAATGACGGAACACTTACTACAGACCTGTCTACTTTAACGACAGCACTTCATATAGCAGAAGAGATCCGTGTTATTGTTCCTTAGTATCTTCAGGCAAAGTAAGTGAATAAATAATGGCTTCCAATTGGCGTATATAATTCTTTTTATCCTTGTTTGGAGCAAATACAAATCCTTCGGCAGTTACAATACGTTTATTCACTTCATCAACCGTTGTGAGGCTGATAAAAGGCCCTCCCATAAAACCATTTTCAAGAGTCCATAAACCCCTTAGCTCATAAAACTGTCTGTCCTTATACATAATCTCTGAATATACCGGAGATACAAACATTTCAGTAGTCATATATGATCCGGGTCTCCCTCCTGGCACATATTTTTTAGTAAATTCATTACGCTTTGCAATAAGTTCAAGAGGTGTGATAGGTTTTAGTGATTCAAAATTATAATGGTAAATAAATACGCCTTGTATAATATTTTGAGATTCTAAAGTAAGCCAGACAAAATCTGTTGTGTCCAGATTTAATTTGTAACCACTGGGGGCAAATAAACCGAGTTTATGTTTTGCCATTAATTTGTTATATATACCTCGTTCAGGATTTTTGCGGTTTAACTCCATTAGCCTGTTTCGTTCGGCCAGATTTAACTGGTTTACAATTACATCACGATTTTCATCAATTAATCGGATAGCAGCTTCATCATCCGGTGCAAAAACATTTATTATAATCTGTGTTTTGGCCCATTGATCATGTTGAATAACAATTTTTGGCTCCTTGTATTTCGGGTCAATTTCGTTAAAAATTATCGAACGATGCTTTTTAAATATACTTGTAAATGCAGCAGGAGGCATCCGTAAAATATCAAAAATTGGCTCAGGTTGATTAAGGGCTGGTTGTTCTTCTGCTAAAATATTTAAATATTTTACACCCAGACTATCATCCCATTTCGCCTTATCCAGAACCAGTAACACTTCATTTATTGCCCCGGTAACATTTGGTAAAATTGTCTTTTCATCATTTTTACATTGTATAGTAATAGCTATCAGTAAAAATGGTAACCCGATCATTTTAATTTGTTTCATTATTTTGAGATTAAAATTCATTGATACTTTATAAAAACGTAACAAAAACCATTCCCTTTTCTACTATTGCTTCGTCTTTTCGAAGTCATCCTTATCTACCCATATTTCCAGCCTTTGCCCCGGGTAAAGTGTATAGTCTGTAAGTCTGTTCCAGGCTTTAATATTCTCAACAGAACAATTATACTTCATAGCAATTTTATGAAAATAGTCCCCCTTTTGAACTATATAGATAATTTTAGTTTTATTATTAGTTGATCCGGCTTTCGCAAGTAAGCTGTTATAATCATCCTGTGTTTTGTGGTTCGCATAGATCTTATTTTCATATTCCAGGAATGCAACCACTTTATCTGATGGTAAAATGAGAGTATTTGGATGATCACTTTCGGGGACAAAATCCATACGGTACATAGGATTTAAAAAACGGATAATATCCACCGGGGCACCTATAATTTCTGAAATTTGCTGAAATGTTAATGGCTGGGATGTATGAACAGTATCCGTCTGATAGAAAAATACATCGGGCAATATAGGTGAAATACCATGTTTGTGATAATTTGCCATAACATAATTCATAGCAATAAATGCAGGAACATAATTTTTTGTCTGTTCCGGTAAGTAATCCCTTAATTCCCAAAAGTTGGTGCTGCCACCAGACCGTTCAATGGCATTGCGGATTTCGCCTGGTCCACCATTATAAGCTGCAATTACCAGGGTCCAATCATTGAAGGTACGGTGCAAATACTCAAAATACTTGCAGGCCGCTTCTGTAGATTTGTAAGGATCCATTCTCTCATCAATATAGGATGTTACATTTAATTCAAGCAATTCGGAAGTATTCATTTTAAATTGCCATAACCCTACGGCACCCGAGGGTGAAACTGCAAGTGGATTTAAGGCCGATTCCACCATGGCAAGGTATTTCAGTTCAAGAGGTAAATTATGTTGATCGAGATGTTGTTCAAAAATAGGAAAGTAGAGTTTTGAAAGTCCTATCATCCTTTCCAGTTGCTCTTTTCGATCTATTGTAAACAGCGTGATATATTTTCTTACATGCTCATTAAACTCAAGATCTATAGGCGTTCCCCTGTTCAATTGTGTGATAATATATTCGTAGAACATATCCGGTAAACCTGCATTTTCTGTATTTGTAGGTTTTTGCAAATCATATTTTTGTTTCTCTGTAAGCTCAAAAACTTTTAGTTGCATTAAACTATCAACCTGTTGCACAATCGGGCAAGTTTTTATCTCCTCTTTATTGAAGATATTGTTTGAATTATGCTGACCGTAACACAATAAGGAACAAGCCATAAATAACACCAATAGTGATCTCTTCATTATCTTAAATCATTCTTTTCAGGCAAATTTAAACAAAAAAACCCGCCTTTGAGGCAGGTTTCAGGTAAAGTATAATATTTTATTCCTTGCGTAGTTTATTCTTGTCATCGTTTGTTTTATCCTCATCGGTTTCTCCACGTGACGCTTTTTTAAATTCACGCATACCTTCTCCCAAACCTCGCATCATCTCGGGTATCTTTTTACCGCCAAATAATAAAAGTACGATAACCACTATCAGGATTATTTGCCAGGGGCCAATTACTCCAAGAATTATTAAAAGATTCATGATCTTTGGTTTTAAATTACTGCAAAGTTAAGCAAAAAAGTGATGCTATTTTCGAAATAGTTTAACAATATCATTCCCGTTAGCAAATAATATCAAGGCCAATATTATTATCATCCCGGTAATCTGGGCGTATTCTAAAAATTTATCACTGGGTTTTCTGCCGGTTATCATTTCATAAAGCAGGAATAATACATGACCACCGTCCAAAGCAGGTATAGGTAATATATTCATAACCGCGAGAATGATTGACAAAAATGCTGTAAGAGTCCAAAATGCAGACCAATCCCATTGTCCGGGAAATATTTTGCCTATGGTAATAAATCCACCTAGAGATTCATATCCTTTTGTTTTTCTAGAAAAAATGAGTTTAAATTGTTTGAGGTAGTCCCCCATGGTTTTAAATCCCTTCTTAATACCTGCGGGAATAGCTTCAAAGAAGTTGTAATCAACATGAGTAAGGTTAAAAAACTTTGTAACGCCCCAGGGATATACTCCAATGAGACCAGTTTCCGGAACCACTAAAGAAATGTTCACTGTGTCAGCATTCCTCAATACAGATATTGTAATGTATTGGGATTTATAATTCTGTAAACTGTTCTTAAATTCATCAAAATAATTAATTTCCTGGTCATTAAGTTTTATAATTTTATCCTCAGCCTGAAAACCAACTTTCTTTGCAAGCGATTCTTTTGGAAAATCAGCAATAATAAAAGGCGTACGTGCTTCAATAAAAGAATGCTTTTTAATTAACCTGGCAACAAAATCATTAGGGAGAACTATATCGAAAATACTATCTTTCCTTCTTACCTGTATTGTTTTTGTCTGCTCCAAAAGAATTTTTGTTGTGATTTGATCAAAGTCCTCAACTTCTGCATTATCCAGTGAAAGTATGTAGTCACCATCTTTCAATCCAATTTCATAACCTATGCTGTCGGTAACCATAATGCCATACTTAGCTTCCTTATTAGGAAGATAGCTATCACCCCATTTATAAAGGATAAGACTATAAATGACAAGTGCCAGCAAAAAATTGACCAAAACACCGCCCAACATGATAAGCAATCTCTGCCAGGTTTTCTTCGAACGAAACTCATAAGGCTGAGGAGGCTGTTTCATTTGTTCCTTATCCATGGATTCATCAATCATACCGGAAATTTTTACATATCCTCCAAGTGGAACCCATCCTAGGCCATATTCGGTTTCCCCTTTTTTAAATTTAAATAATGAAAACCAGGGATTAAAAAATAAGTAAAATTTCTCCACCCTTGTTTTAAATAATCTGGCAAAAAAGAAATGTCCAAATTCATGCAATATAACAAGAATGGATATACTCAATACAAATTGTGCGATCTTAACTATTATTTCCATCAATATATCATTTAATTAGAGACTCGGCAATTTGTCTGGCTTCCATATTACTCTCAGTATAATCATTATAAGAAGGATGCAAAACGAACGATGCCTTTTCTATTGTTTTTTCTATTATTTCAGGTATCATTAAAAATGATATCTTTTCTTTTAAAAATGCTTCAACAGCTATTTCATTTGCAGCATTCATAATACAGGGTAAATTCCCCCCCCTTTTCATTACTTCAAATGAAATTGCAAGATTACGAAAATTTTTTAAATCCGGTTGTTCAAATGTAAGATTTGGGTAATCTAAAAAGTTAAAACGGGGAAAATCAGATTTTACTCTTTTTGGATATCCCAGTGCATATTGTATGGGCAGCTTCATATCTGGAAGTCCCATCTGGGCTTTCATACTTCCATCTTCAAACTGAACAATGGAATGAATAATGGATTGAGGATGAATAATTACATCGATCTGTTCTGGTTTCAGGTCAAACAGCCACCTGGCTTCTATCATCTCCAATCCTTTGTTCATAAGTGTTGCCGAATCAATGGTAACTTTATTACCCATGTTCCAGTTAGGATGCTTTAGGGCAGCTTCTTTGGTTACGTTTTGAAGAAACAACTTATCTTTCCCTCTAAAAGGTCCTCCTGATGCGGTGAGGTAAATCTTTTCGATGGTATTAGCTGTTTCTCCTGCTAAACATTGAAATATAGCAGAATGTTCTGAGTCTACCGGATAAATATTTACATTATTTTCTATAACCAGTTTTTTTATGAGCTCTCCTGCCACAACCATGGTTTCCTTATTTGCCAGCGCAATGTGCTTTTTAGCTTCAATGGCCTTTATCGTTGGAAGCAATCCGGCATAACCAACCATAGCAGTAAGTACGATATGTATAGATTCAAATTGCACCACCTGAGCAATGGCATCACATCCGGCAAAAACCTTTATAGGAAATGAACTTAATTCATCTGTCACTTTCTGATATGAATTTTCATTTCCAATAACAACACAATTCGGATTAAATTCCATGGCTTGTTCTACCAGTAATTTCGCATTGTTTTGAGCAGTTAAAACTTCAACCTCAAATACATCAGGATGTTTCCTGATTACCTCAAGTGCCTGTGTACCAATAGAACCCGTAGATCCAAGTATAGCTATCTTTTTCTTCATCTAAAATAAATACCAGATTTTTATCAACGTATTACAGGATGGTGTATTTTTAGAAAGAAACATATTTTTCAGGATTCAAAGGAACCCCTTTATGCCATAGTTCGAAGTGAAGATGAGGCCCTGTTGTTAATTCTCCAGAATTTCCAATAATAGCAATTGCTTCACCGGCTTCAACATGGTTACCCATCTCTTTCAGTAATTCGGCATTATGTTTATATACGGAGATAAGGTCATTTTCATGCTGAATTGTAATAACATTACCTGTTTCAACCGTCCAGGATGAAAATATTACAGTGCCTCCAAGTGTGGCTTTAACAACTTCATTTGCATCGGCAACAATATCAGTCCCAAAATGGTTTGCTGCAGGATCAAAGGAATTTGTTATATATCCTTTGACTGGAGAGAAAAAGTGCATGCTGGAAAGTGATTTTTTAGGTGTAGTATTTTCATATAGAGAATACTCATATTGATCAAATTCATAAGGTTGTACTACACCCGAATCTTCGACTATATCAAAAGGAATATTTTGTTCATAAACTCTCCTGCTTGTGTCGCTTTCATAATTAATAGGCTCTCCTCCGCTGATTATTGTCCGTAAGTTTTGAATGTATTGTTCATATATTCCAATCTGGTATTCGAGAGAATCAAGCTTTTCAGAATTCGCAACTATTTGATTTCTTATGCTACCTTTTGGATACCCGGGTATAAGTTCACGGATCGGTGTATATGAAATTGTGACAAATGAAAGACCTAAAAGAAGAATGAATACAGAAACCCAAAAAAGAATGATTTTCATTTTTGAGATACGAAGTGCCCATATTTCTTCAAAGGTTGCATCATTAAATGCAATTAAACGAAATTTTTTACGTAACCGTTGAATGAGCTTTTGTTTTTTTTCTTCAGCCATGGGTATTGTTGTTAATCAATTACTTTTACTTCTTTGGATTCGCTTTGCCATAAGCCATGTTTTGTACATAATGCCATAGCACTTAGGTTCATGCTCATTTTTGGTATAATATATAAGTCAACTTCAACATGACCAGCTGTATTCCCTTGGCTGCCAGGTGTAAACTGCACTGAAGCCAGCATTGTTTCACGGTTCCACAACTGAATATAATGGATATAATGATCATAATCATCAGGATGAGGGTACTGATCCCCCATACGGACTTTTACCTTAAACTTTTCATCTCTTTTAGCAACATCATCGCATATAATATGAGGCATATGACGATCCAAATAATCCTTTTTTATCTCCTTCTCTTCCTTCTCTATCTCAATGGCTTTAAATACTCTGGGCATAGAATTATTAAATTTGTATGAAAACAATTGACAAAAATACCATAAATTTTGTTTATTCTGGCAATTAATATTATTTTTGCAGCCTCTGTCGCACGAAAATCTTTGATTTCGGTGGTTGACAGCAATTGTTCTTTAGATTAGAATTTTTGAAAATTTATTATAAAATTGATTCGTCAACGGACGGATCGTTGGGATCATATCCGCCAAGGCGGACACAGGTTCGAATCTTTGACATGATGAAATAAAATATAATATTAAAATATTGCGGGGTGGAGCAGTTGGTAGCTCGTTGGGCTCATAACCCAAAGGTCACAGGTTCGAGTCCTGTCCCCGCTACAACAGAGGTTGCTAGATTTATTTTAGCAACCTCTTTTCATTTAATTGAAATCATGTTTACTGTTTACGTTTTATTTTCGGAAAAATTCAATAAAATCTACATTGGATATACATCTGATTTGGAAAAACGTTTTATTTCCCATAATGAATTAGGTAATAAAGGTTGGACAATACATTTCAGACCTTGGAAAATCTTATATACTGAAAACTTCAACTTAAAAACTGAGGCAATGATAAGGGAAAAGGAACTTAAAAGTGGAAAAGGAAGAGAATTTATTTGGAATTTAATTAATAACTCACCCAAATAATACGAAAGTTGGGATCATATCCGCCGCGGCGGACACAGGTTCGATTCTTACCCCCGCAACTAAAATCAGAATGAGAGCGAGGTACAAGCGATCACTCCATACTGTTTTTTTATCTGCCAAAATAAATATGAAGGCAGACTCTTTACTCTCTCACTTTTGCTAATAATTCCACCTTACTCATAGATCAGCACCTCAACCCTCCTGTTTTCCCAACCTTTCCATTCTTCTGTATCATCTTCCCAAATCAGGTTATCCTTACCACAACCTTTAACTTTTAATCTGTCTTTGTCTACTCCTTTATTAATTAAAAAATCCCGTACCGATTTTGCCCTTCGCAGGCTCAAATCATAACAATATTGTTTGCTTCCTTTTGAATCAGTATGCCCGATTATAAGTGCTTCAGCAGTTGGATTTTTTGCCAGGTAGTCCACATAATTCGTAATAGCCGGATAATATCTCATCTTCAACGTATCTTTATCAAAATCAAATGTAGCAACAGTTTGAGTATTTACAATAATTTTTTTATCCGGAGGTATGATGCTGGTATATGTACTGTCGTTAGGAGTCCTGTCTTCATCCAGTGACCAGTCATCACCAATAACATAATCGGTCTCAACATATAAAAGATCACCAATCTGATTCTTATAAGTAAGTCTTATATGATGGTTTCCATCTCCTGGTTGCGGCTTATAGGATATCTCATAGTAATGACGAAATATCCGGGGTAGCTCTTCAAATACGGCTAACAAATCCTCCTTGCGAAGTATATTATAATGCTTACCTCCCGAAAGCAATGCCATTCTTGACAATAACTCCTGATTTACATTACTTCCATAAGATATAATAAATAGACGAATTCCCCGGGCACGTAGTTTATTTGCTACCTGGCTGGCACTAATTGAAAGTTTCCCAAAATATTGAAAGGATGAATTTTCAAATCCATCGGTAAAGAGTATCAATACCTTTTCATTCTTGGCATTGTTCAGATTTATAATTCCCTGATCGGCTCCCGCATAGAGTGCCGTTAATCCCCCAAAACTATCCAACCCGTTAAACTGAGCTCTCTCAATGGCTTTTGTAAAATCAAATTCCAGGGGAGTCATGGTAACTACATTATTGTCAAATTTTACCACGCTTATCCTGTCTTTCGGAAATTTATTCTTCATAAAAACCTTTGATCCTTTTTGAAGCATTTCAATCTCGCCACACATAGAGCCACTGTGGTCTAAAACCATGGATATATCATAAAATTCAGATGTGTCATGTCGTACTTCTTTCACCTTAAAATCTTTTGCATAGGATTTCCCCATGGTTTGTTCTACCAGTGTTCCAAAAAAGTTTTTGGTATATTGAGGTGTGCTATATGGAGGTGCAGCATTACTAATATAATTCCCTGATGTATCCACCATGACTACATGAAGTTTAATCTCTTTGGGATAATCAGATTGTTCAACTGCTATTATGTCAACGTCTATTCTTTGGCCGGGTTTATGCGAATATGAAGGATCAACACTGGTAACAAAAGCCCTTTGATCTAATTTATGCACATTAACACTCTTCATCACCGGAATTTTCCCATCATAAATGGTTAGAGTATATTGTGCAGATCCCTGAAGTGTAATTATTTTACTTCCACTTGAAGGTACTGTATCATTATTCAATAAAGCAAATGAAGCTCCTACGGTGGACCATTTTATCGTGAATGAGTCACCTGCTTTAACACAATTAGGTGCACTTAATGAACTGATATAAGGCGACTTAACCATTATCTGATGTTGAAATGTATCTATGTCCCCATTATCTCGTATTGCATATATCTGATATTTTATGGTTTTATCAGGCATGACCTCTAAAGTATCCTTTGAGAGAAAGCTTCTTTCAAAGCCTTCAACCTGTACCTCCCTATTATTTTTAAATTTCCAGGAAATCTCGGCTTTTTGTCCTCTATAAATAAATCCCGGACACAGTATATCTTCGACAAAACCAACTTTAACCAGTTTTTGCACCACAACCGAATCGTGTTTGCCATATCCAAGCAACGTAATTATTGATGTGGTATCCAGGTTCATTTGATAATCTCCTGAAGGAAAAAGGCTATCAGCAAAATGAAGGATCTTAACATGATTTACATTTTCAAACCTGTATTTTAAAGTAACCGTCTCCTCATCATTTACTGAATCAGGTATAGAAATGTAAACCGCTTTCGGTTTCTTTACCTCAACAGTTATTCGCTTTTTCTTTACCTCATCTTTCCTATACACATAAAATGTATATGTCGTAGTTGTGTCCGGAATTAAAGTAAGGCTTCCTGTTCCATCCAAATGACTGTAATTATTCTCAAATACAATACTGTCTGCTCTTTCAATATTCCAGGTTATATTCAGAGTATCCCCATACTCTATTTCCCTGAGGCTTCTGATTTTTGTAACAGGTTCGCTGGTTTTGCAGGTATAGAGAATAAATGCCCACACGAAATGTAGATACACGTTTCTGTACTTTTTTGTCATGGTTATTAATAACCAGGGTATAAATAAGTAACCCAAATCAAAGAATTTTATTGCATCATGTTGATTATTAATATGTTTAAATTGAAAAATTCTTCCTAACTAAAAAGAGTCAATTGAGGATCATCAAAAAGAGTTGGATGATCTTCATCAAATTTTTTTAGCACCGCTGTGATAATTGCTTCGCGCATGAACTTTGATTTATTTGAAACCCTGTATTTCTTGCAATAGGTTTGAAGCGCATTTAATTCGTGATTATTGAGCATTAACGATTGACGGTTAATTCTTTTTAAATTCTCGTCTTTTATACCCTTTTTTTTCATTCGATATTGCTTGTCCTCCTTAGATGTATCAAAAATAGGCATTTGATTTCTTTTCACAGGATAATAGGACCGATAAAGAATCAACAAATTACTAACAACTAAGTAATTATCTATACTAATCTTGCAGAAAATATGCTTAACTTACATAAAAACAAAATATTAACATTATCCTGCCTCCTCTCTTTGTTTAATGATCTGCAGATAATCACGGACTTTTAATATACGCAAAAGTATTCCCACTCCTAAACCAAAAAATATTAAACCGAAAAATCCAAAAACCCAATTTGATATATAAATTTTCATTATGTAACCACAAGCAAGCAGGATAATAACAAATGAACCAATAGCTGAAAGTAAGCGTATATTTATTCGAATACGTAAAATTTTTACAGCCATTAATATTTGGGCAAGGCCAGTTAGTATCTGTACCGTTAAACAAACCATTCCGGATCCTGTTGCTTTAAATTTCGGTATTAATATAAAATCAAGGGTAATATTAATAATTACAGCAGCGGCAGCCATAATATTTAATTGCCTTAAATTTCCGTTAGCAGTTAATAATGTGCCAAAAATATAGGTAGCAGATATTCCGATAAACCCTAAAATTATATACTGAAAAACACTGGAAGCTTCTGCAGTATGTTCATGATAAAGGAGTTGTATTATATTTTTACTATAAAATGATGCGGAAACGGCAACAATTATGGAAGGAATTATTAGTATCATAGAAGACAGTTGAACCATCGATTCAATATTTTCTTTCTTCTTTAGCATATTAGAAAAAATGGGTAGCAAGAGCCCGGCAAATAAAAATGCAAATTGCCCAAATGCATCAACTATTCTAAAAGCCTGGGCATAAATCCCTGCCTGCATTCTCCCATCCGGGAGGAGCCTTTCAAGCATTACAGAATCAATTCGGTAATATATTGCCATGAGAAGAACCAATAAGGCATATGGAAAGCTTTTTTTTAGAATATTATAGAAATACGACAACCGAATTACCGGTTTAAAATGATCAACTTTTGTTAAGACAATGATAAATGATATAATTGCCGTTAACGCGTAAGTAAAAGTCTGTGCATAAACAAACCATTCTATTCGAAACGGACTTTTGAATACATTTCCCCATAAAAGTATTGAACATACTATTATCATTAACGTACGATCAAGAACAGAAAGTATACTATCTGTGCGCAATAACAGTAAACCACTAATGTTTGAACGGAGATAAAGAATAAGTTGGGCTAAAAACTGACTTATAATAAGGAAATACAACAAATGCATTTGCACACGGTTATACCCAATAATAAATGCAGATGCCAGACAAACAATCGCATAGATTACTCCCAGCACAAATTTTAATCCTATTATTTGCGAGAACGAACTGGTAAGCAGATGTTTATTCTGGGCAATATTTCTATTATTATAATTAGCAATACCAGCATCCAGAATAATATTAAGTAAAATAGAAAAGCTAAATAGCGAAAAGTAAAATCCATAATCAGTTGATCCAACAGTATTTTGGACGGTCCTGTCAATACCAAATATCCAAAAAGGCTTAACCAGCAGGTTAAGAAAAAGAAGGAGTACAAGATTGGTAATGAATTTACGCTTCATTCAGTCTTAACGAATATGTCCAGATTTTAATTGCGCTACAAAGCTAACAATTGATTTTGGTTTTAGAAGAAAATACTTAAAAAATGATAAACCGTATCTTATGATTGGAGTATTATTTCACCTTTTTCCCAGGTATCAGGATTATATGTTATACCTAATCCGGGCCCGGTTGGTAATGCTACTTTCCCTTGCTTTGCCAATAGCAAAGGTTCATACTCAACTTTGATTTCAGGTTTTTTTGCATTAAATTCATGATACTGCCCGGCATTGGGAACTACAGACATAACTTGCAACATATGATTAAGTGCAGGATTGTTCCTTGGACAATGGGGGACAATCTGAATTCCACAATCTGCAGCCATTTTTGCAATATTCATCGTTCTCAGTATTCCACCACAATACATGATATCCGGTTGAATAATATCTACAGCCCTATTCTCAAGCATCCATTTAATTTTTGGCAAACTGCTATCTTGTTCCCCCCCAGCAACATCGATATTTAAAGCATCGGAAATTTTCTTTGTACTTTCAAAATCTTCCCATTCGCAAGGTTCTTCATAAAAACCAACATTGTACTCCTTCAGCCATTTCCCAATTTCTATTGCCTTCTTAACATCATAAGAACCATTTGCATCTGCATAAATAGTATAATCATCACCAAGGTTTCTTCTAAAAAGCGGCACCAGATTATCTGTTCGTCCTTGAAAAGCATCTGAATTATTACTCATTCTACCACCAATCTTTAATTTCAGTGCTGAACACCCAGTTTCTGAAATTCGTTTTGATAACCACTCATATTCTTCTTCAGGAGTTGTGTCTCGTCTCGAACTTGACAGATATACATCAATCGCATTTTTTCTTATGTTGCCTAAAAGCTGGTTAACTGGTTTACTAGTTATTTTCCCCAAAATATCCAAAATACCAACCTCCACATGAGCAAAACAATTCCATAAAATGAGACTGGCATACTTATAATTTTTATCATGCCGATAAAAAGCATCAACTAATTTATAAATATTTCTAGCATCTTTCCCAATAAAAAACGGAAACACAAGATTTTTAAACAAAGAAAGGGTATCCGGTAACCGATTATTTGAGTAAGCATATCCTGATATTCCTCCGGCAATAGTCTCAATTATAAACTCTCCTCCAATATTCCAAATTTTAATATCGGTAATGATTTGGGATGAAGGAATCAATGTTTCTATATTTGATAAAGGATTAAAATCTGAATCCTGATAGGGAATTGGAGTTCTCAAGTCTCCTGAATCAGGCATTGTTTCATTCTTGCAAGCATTTAAAAGAGATGGAGCTACAAGACCAGTTACACTTGCACGTGCGCTTTTTATAAGAAAATCTCTTCTTGAGGTTTTCATCTATAAATTTTTGTTTTGAATTTATTTTGCAATCACCTCACAATCTTCACAAGTATTGATCTCTTTGGTATGAGGATTCCCGGAGTAAACAACATCGCTCCCATCTTCAGCTACAACTTTTAAAAATTTAGTAGCATGAACTTCAGCATCCGAACCTAAATTGAGCTTTATTTTACAATTTTCTGCAATCAGTGATTCAGCAAAAACATTGCTTCCGTCAATAGCAAAAAACTCGGTTGATTCACATTCTCCTCTCATAGTAATTTCTGAGTTTTCATTTACATTGCATGTTATGTTACCCGCTACTAATTGCGTATTCAACTTACTTTCTCCGTTTATATCGAAGTCGGCATTCTTCATTGTACCATATATTTGAGCCTTCGAACCCCTATTTAATTTGCAATTTATGTTTTCCACATCCAGTTCAAACTCACCTCTGCTTCCATCATCCAGAGATATTGTTAATTCTGGTAAAATAAGTACCGTGTCACACCATATTTCGGAATTTTCAATGGCAATTATTGACTTTAAACTTACAAAAGTAACATATACATCCATTGTTTTGAAGAAGCGTACATACATGGAAGGATATATTTTCAATATGCCATCTTCTATAACCGTGGTAATAATTGTATCTAAATTTTCATCGGTCCTGACATTTAGCCTGGCTGTATCTCCTGGTACTAAATAGATGGAAATACCCCCTTCAACAATTATACTTGAAAAAGTTTCTATCTCACGGGTTTTTTCTTTTACTATTTCATTTCCGGCTATGCTTTGAGCATTGATATTATGTGAAATAAAAGCTAAATAGAATAGCAGTGTATATATTAACCTTTTCTTCATAATAAAGGGGTTTTTATTATCAAAGGACTAAGATAATGGTTATCCCTTGTTTTTGAAAGAAAAATGGGGAAATTGTAGGATCATTTATTAAAGTCAGCATAAACTCTAACGCCATAGCTCATCGAAAGGCTGATAGAAGCCCGGAAGATAGAAGACAGGAGGCCGAAGTAATATTTTAACCACAAAGAACACGAAAGTGTTGCACAGGACACAGAGCAATACTACTGATACTGCTCCGGACACTGCTACTTATACTTATCTAGATCATGCAATTCACCTCCCCCTCTTCCGACTTCGGTCTTCTGACTTCGGTCATTATTGTGCCTTCACCTCACAATTTTCACAACTGGAAATTTGTTTGTCCTCCGGATTACCTTTATATTTTACTTCACTACCTTCTTTTGCTGAAACTATGAGGCTTTTAGTAACCTGAACCTCTGCTTCTGAACTTTCAACAGCTGAAACAGTTACATTTTCAGATAATAAGTCGAATGCCTTTAATTCACTTCCTTCAACAATACTATAGGCAGCATTTTTATAAATGCCTTTTAAACTTGCTTCAGATCCTTCAACAATGCTTAATGCAATATCTGAACCATTTATATTAGCATCTATTTCACTTCCTTCAACCAGGGATAATGAAAAAGATTTCGCTTCACCGTTAAGTTTCATATCGCAACCCTCCTTAAGGGAGCAGGCAAGGTTTTTCACATTTACATCCATCTTTGCATCACATCCTTCCTTAAGAGAAAGAGCTAAATTATCTGTGGTTAATGTATTGGTTGTTTCCAGATCAACACCTTCTTTTGCCGAAAGAGCATTGATTTCTTTAAACTCTACTTTTACAATTAATTTTGTTGCATTCTTAATATCCTTGGGATATATTTTGAGATTTCCGTTTTCAACTTCGGTAATTACCTTATCCTGAAGGTTTTCATCTGTAATCACAATTACTTTATTTTCTGTACTTTGGGTAAGTACAAGATTAATACCTTCTTCTGCTGATAAAGCAGAAAATTTTTCAACCGTCCTAACATCTTCAACCACTTTGCCATTACCGTTAGTATTTTGTCCGAGTGTATTTGTAATGAACAATGGGAAAGGCATAGTCAATAGCAGAATAATAAGTTTTTTCATAGCAATATATTTTTGGTTAATACTAAAAGTAAATACGAATGAATTCGTAAAGCGCTGCAAGTAATTAAAATTATTTTATTCCCATTTTTATAAACAAATTGTATTAGAATAGAACCCGGCTTTAACCGGGTGGAAAGATAGTACAAAAGATGCGTTTTTATTGCGCTTTAGCTTACTTCTCTGTTTATACATATCTTTCGTCCCTGGTAATCTAAAATTTCTTCAAGGATAAATAAACAATTAACGGGCATTGAATTATAAAAGTATCAGGTTAAATTATTACTTTTACAGCTATTATAATTATTTTTTATATCTATTATAATTAAATATTATAGGTATCATAATATT
>JAFGOZ010000545.1 GCA_016926235.1 Bacteroidales bacterium
ATGCTCAATATCTGCAATATTTCGTAGGTTGGGCGATCAACTTTCAATTTGTTACGAACCGATGCGACCAGGCAATAAGCAACTATTGCTGAGTAAACCTGGATTTTCACTGCATTTAGGGTCATACCCCAGAAAGATTTGATCTTCAAGTGTTGTTTTATCCACTTGAAAAATAACTCAACCTTCCAGCGGTATTTGTAGAGCTGAGCGATTTCTTCAGGAGTCAGATCAAAGTTATTGGATAGGAACATCAAATGATTATCCGTTTCTTCATCGTAGAATTTGATTCGACGAAGTTTTTCAGGATACTCCTTTTTTGTGTAGTACCCAGTCAACTTACCGGTCTGATCGAGAAGCACTCCATTGTCTTTATTAACGTTATGGGAATACATTCTTCGATATTGAAGATTGCTCTTTGCTCTAACCACGAAATATGCAGAACTCTGGTTTATTCTGAAAAGCCGTTCATAATCAATGTATCCCCGATCAAGGATGTAATAAGATCCTGGTTCATAATACAATAAATCCAGGACATTCATATCATTCACTGATGCGGTAGACACATGGATAAAGCTTGGGATAGAAGTCTTGATATCATAAAGTGTATGCAGTTTGATACCACCCTTCGTCTTCCGGAACGTTGCCCACCAGAATACACTCAAGCACAGATCAATGGTTGTAGAATCGAAAGCATATACATTTCCATCAATGACCAGAAGAAAGTCCTTGTCCTTAATGGCGGCTTTTCTTGCCAGGTCGATAAGATAGAAGGCATATTCCTCAAAGATTCTGCAATCACGCTTCTCGTTGGCGTTACAAAATTGGATCGTGAAGTACCCTTACCAAATCCAAGATGATAATACTTGGGCTTATGAGGTTCGATAATAATCATCAGATCCCTCAGACTGTCTCTTCCTGTCAACTGACCGAAGATCATGCTGAGCAACTGATTCCAACATGAGAAGTGTCTAACATGCTTATTACCATCGTATTTGTTCACTAAGCGGTCAAATACACGTTGTGGCAGAAAATCTGAAAGTTGAGCGAAGACGTATTTGCCTTGATTCATGAATTTCAGCTTTTTACAAAGCTAAATCCACAAATTTCAATTCAAATCGTCACGCACCTAAAATGCTCTACAAGTCAGATATACCAAGGGTTTCAAAGAACGTTATATTAATTTAATCGGACACTAATGGTAGTGCATAGTTAGTAAATTAATAACAAGTCATTTACTTTCTGTTCATTTTAATGTCATTTCACATTAGAAGTAGTCTAGCATTCTATCATTCTAATTCAGTATACTTTAGTAAAAACTTCATTTTTATTAAGATATGAATCTAATGAGAGGTGTTTTTAACAGACTCCAAAGAAATTATCGATTACGCATTTTATATGCGAAAGTAATACCATTCTTTAAGAAGACTGGGTTATTGAATGCAATAAAAAAACTTGAAATAGAAGGATCAAACGATCCCTGGTTTAGTGAAAAAAAGAAGAATATTGAAGATGAAGCGAAGAGTTTTAATAAATATTCACTAGATCTAAATGGCTTTATCAATAGTGGTGCGAAATACAAAATTGGATTTCTGATTGATGATAATAACATACCTCAGCGATATCGAGATAATATATATAAGGCATGCAAATTTTTGAACGTAACATATAAAATATTTAATATCTACAATACCTTTCTTTTCGAACAGTTACGAAATCCAGATTGTGATGGGATATTGATTTGGCCAAATTATAATACTAATCTGATACGTAATCTCTTTCATGAATCTACGCATATACTTAATTCTGAAGGGAAGGTCCCTATATATCCTTCTTTGAGAGAACTTAATATATACGAAGCAAAACGTTCTCTTATAAATTTTCTAATTATTAATAATATTCCCCATCCAAGAACACAAATTTTCTACGATTATAAGTCTTCAATAGATTTTATTGAAAATGCGGAGTATCCTTTAGTTTTTAAAACCCATATTGGAGCAAGTGCAAGCGGGGTTGAAATATTATGGAGTCAGAAAGAAGCCGCCAAGCTTGTAAAAAGACTATTCAATAAATACTATTTACGAAAGGGTGAGCATGACAATCGCTCAATGGAATGGGGCTATATTATTCTCCAAGAATATCTAGAGAATGTGAAAGAATTTCGTATTATAAAAATAGGAGATTCATGGTGGGGACATCAAAAATGGAAACGAGATGATCAAATATTTATGAGTGGTAGTGGGGAATGGAAAAAGACTCCACCCTCAGAACGATTACTTAACTTTTGCTATAATATTGCTCAACGATACAGTTTTAATTCAATGTGTTTTGACATATTTGAAGATAAAGACAGTAATTTACTAGTAAATGAATTGCAAACCTGGTTTGGAAGTTATAACCCATCACAAATGTATATAAATGGTGTTCCGGGAAGGTATCGGAAAGTAGAGAATCATTGGATATTTGAACCGGGATTATTTAACATATATGGTAGTATGGTAATCAGAATTGCTGATTTTATTAAAATGTTGTCTATAAATATTAGTTAAAAAACCAAGCTACTAATCTTCACTCATTTTTCGCAAATTAGTGAAGAATAATGATACTGTCCAAAAAGCCGGACATAGAGTTAAGCAAATAAATCTTAACTTTTCGTCCTTTGAAACCAAGAAGAAAGTACGATCGAGAATTTAAACAAATGGCTGTTGAGCTGAGCCACCATGGGGAAGATATCAGCAAACTGGCAGAGGAACTAGTGTAATAATTACATAGTTAAGTAACTAATATTTTTGTATATTTGTCCTATGGCAAGGATAGGACAACCCATTACCGCAAGCCCTGAGGAACGGGCAGAACTATTGACA
>JAFGOZ010000546.1 GCA_016926235.1 Bacteroidales bacterium
AGCCTTTTTTAAACCGAATGTTGAAATCAGACGACTGAACCTGCCCCTTGTAGTCGAAAAACAACTCGGTAACACGCTCGTTACCGAGCAGTCCGCTAACAATGGCATATTGCTTTACCGGCTCGGGCAGATGCTGTATTTCGCTGTAGCTGATATGTGAATCGTAAACCCTATCAACAAAGTACAATTTGTGTCTATCGACCAGCTCATAATCGTAAAAAAGGGCTTTGTAGGTTTTTGAGGCACAGGAGGTGAAGAGGAAAGCTCCCAGTAAAAGAACCCATACTATTTTAAAGCGATAACAAGCATTTTTCTGATAACAACCGACCGAAGTTTTCATGTTAAGCACAATTAATTAAAAAGCGCAGAACAGTTGCTTTACTACCATGCAAAGGGCTACACCCCATGCGTTTACTGCTCTACGCTTTTAATCTTTTTCCGGTAATAAAGCAGAATAAAAGTACGGCAGTATGAACGCAAATCATAATTGTTGCAAGCTTGCAGACAATTAAAAACTTCAGCTATTGGTGGTCTTTAATTTCGATAAGATTGGGTGACAAACCTATTTTTTTACGTTTACCCCGAAATCCGTTAATGTAATAATTGTATGCCAAACTATCGTCGATAAGCTTTACGAAGGCACTTTTAATGCGTGAGCAATTTACGTTAATGGAATTGTCCAGTGGATCGACGAGCCGGTCGATGTTCTTAACAATTTCCGCTTTGTCGGACAGGTTGCTAACCCGTGAATATATTTGAATTAATTCTTGCCTATAATTGCACAACTCGGCAAAAAGGATGCCCTCGGGATGTTGCAAAAAGAAATAGTAAAGCGCCTTGGGCAAGCGGGGCATTTCAACCATCATGTTTCCGTAATCGGGCAGTATAATGTCAAAATCGAATTTTGAAGTCCATTGAATTAGCAAACGACTAAGCTTGGGTTGTTTAAGTTCTTGGGGCAGCACGGGACTGTTTATTCCCATTTTATTAAGCTCTTTAGGGCTAAGGTTCTGGAGCAGATGAAGGGCAATTTCGGCTAGAAACTGCATTTGCTTATTCTCTTTTAGAATATTAATTTTTTCTTTAACATCATCCGAAATAATACTGGCTTCATTAAAAAAACGTAAATCAGAGTCTAGATCCTTAGGGTCTATTTCTTCAGAAGAAAATAAAATATCATCACGAATTAAAAATGCAGGAGCAAGACGTTTAAAATATTTTTCGAACTGATCTTTAATGCTGTTTTTTATATCTAATGGATAAAATGAATATTCATTAATAGGTTCACAGCTAATTGTACCCAAATTCCTTATTAAAGCCGGACTTTCAATTTTTGGCAAATTTAAAAAAGACAATACCTGTGAACTATTAATATTATCATTTACCATAGAAATATTTCTTACGACTTCGTTTATTGATTCTCGCGACAAAGTAGGCTCAACATACATAATATAATCAACTAGCCAATTTGAATCAATACTTCGTAAATCAGGATCAATATAAATAAACTCACAACCCTTTTCTTGTGCTTTTCTTTTTATCCAATCTAAATTAAATTTAATATAATCATGAATCTCACTATTGTAACTTTCTTCTACATAAAATATTTTGTCAAAGAAATCACTCTTTACATTATTGGAATATAGATACAGGAGATCTGCATAAAACAAGACTATATTAATATTTATATAAAGGTTTCCAGGGCGATGACATGCGGTATTTAATTGAATATCATTATATTTGTATTCCCAGCAATAATAATTAAAACCAACTATTTTACCCTGTAATTCATGCATATTATAAACTATTGCATGATGATACTTCGATCCAAGGGTATTTAATAAAGAATAGTCGTGTGCAATGAAAACTGAATTATTAATGTTAATGTTGAATTCATCAATAAAATCTTCAAAATCGCTCAAATTATCATTTTTAACGAAAGTTGGGCTTAAACCTACCCTTTTCATGAGTTCAATTGCACTTTCAATTTCAGATACCAACAGCTCACTTTGACGTGTTTTGTATAATACAGGCATAAATCCCTTCTCCTGAAAAGCATACAACATTAACCATGAGCTACTTTCAAATCTATCATTAAAAAACTTATAGCCTTTTTTCTTGTATTTTTTAATTCTTTTTTGCATCCAATTGTTTAAAAAAGAATAAAATTTCTTATCAGAAGATTTCATTCTCTTTTTTTCAATTTGCTCATTATCTAACGAGTAAATTACCCTTGAAGTTGCCGGTATTAAAATAGCACGTTGTAGTTGTCGTTGCATAGTTGGCTAATTTTTAGGCTATTGATGTCATGTTAATAGTAAAACACAACATTAATAAAATCAAAACAATATCGATATAATTATAAATTTAACTTAAATACCCTTACAACCCTCGTCCACTGATTTTTACAGCCACACCATCTATGTGTGCCATATTCGCAAAATTGGCTGTTAAAATACCCTTTGTAGTTATTGTTGCAATGCCAATAATCATCTATTTCACTATTGGTTGTTTGATGGCTTCCCAACATTTCGAAAGATCTGTTATATTTTAATTCAAAGTGCCTTTTAAATTGATCAACACGATCTGTTTTAACATCATCAATGTATGGACTAACGCAAACAAAATAATTTACGTCTGAAAGTGATTCATCAACCATATCAAACAATCCGAGTTGGTCATAATCATCTATATCCAATACATTTGAAAACAAATGAACATTTACATCTGCTTTTCTTTGTGGAAAATCATCAGGCACTAACTCATTAAATTTCTTTGCTATTGTTTTAATTGGCAATTTATGTTCGTAACAACGTAAATGTAAAGATGCCCGCATAATCGACTTAATAGATGGCTCGATTAATATTACAGACTTTACGTTTTTTGTACCAAAATTGTCCATAAACGCCATGGAGGCCAAAGCTTGTCCACATCCCCAATCGTACAGGTTTACAGGACTATCAATTCTTCCTTGCAAAAATTCAAAAGCTGAATTTAGCTTGGCGTTGTGCATGTTTCCAAAACGTCTCATGTAACCTAGGAGCTCTTTTTCTGTAGTTAGAATTTTCACTCCTCGCCCTGTGTCAATTTGACCATCAGACATCGAAACTGAAAGACTACGAATGGACGAAAAAGAAACATTTCCGTTGGAGACTAAATCCATTATTAAATTTGAATAATCTGATTCTGATTCGATTAATAAATCTTCTCCAAAGTAAGAAGGATCCAGTGCTAAATCGCTACTTGCATTGAGGTAATCATCTATACTTGACTGAATCTCTTGTTCTGCTTCATCTCTGTTGTCAATCTTTATCTTAAAAATATCTACAAGAAATTCATGTCTGAATATTTTGAATTGGATTTGAGATAATTGCTCTTCAAACTTTGTCCGAAACAATTTAAAGTATGAGTCTGAAGCATCTCTAAGAACTTTCAGGTAGAAGTTTGCAAATGTTACCAATGACCTTTTTTCATTATCCTCCTCATATTCATTTGCGGTATCTAATAATTTGCAAATCTCTTCAAAACGATCGATATAATTTTGAGGTTCACTAATGTTCATTAAGAACAACTTAGCTGCTTCTCTTCTTGTACCTATCGATAATTCATTCTTTTGTAGGATATCTTCAATTGCAACAATATTGGTAAGTCCAAACCGCTCATAGAAATCAAAGAGAATAGAAATAAAGGCTTTATTATAACCATTAAAGAAATCTAAGGCACCATAAATTGACCTCTTTGTTGCAACAAAATGTTTCATTGCCACTTTCTCTTCGTTCAACGAAGAATACGGTTCGATTGACAAAGAAAATAACCTACCAATATTCAACTCAAGATACCTGTCTAATTCTTCGGTTGTGGCAGAATGGTTTATTAATTCTTCAAATAGTTTCATTGCCTATTCCCCAAAAGATATGCTACCCTGATTATACTTTTTCAAATATTCATCGATCTCCTTTCTAACAGCAGTAATATTTTTACAATCTTTTAAGTGCTTAAGAAATTGAGGCAATCGATCATTTTCCTTCAGTTCCGAAGCTTTATTTAACTCATACTTGACTTCGACGTCTGAAACAAATGAGTTTCTTCTAATTTTCAACTCATCCATTTCAGCACTCAACTTATTGAGATTTTCTTTTAAGGTTCTATTTTCGACTGATAAACCTGCAAACAGCTTGTTTTCATACTTTAGTTTTTCA
>JAFGOZ010000547.1 GCA_016926235.1 Bacteroidales bacterium
ATGGAAAATAATGGACATAGAAGACCGTTGCACCTGGGACCCTCATTTATTGTTCAATAAATGCCTGCAACGGAATAGCAGAATGATTTTTAATGTGCATAATGATTTTTTCCAAAAAATAAGGAAAATTTTGAAATAGATTTTAGTTATATAGCAGAACACAAAGAAAATCAATACAATAATTCAACGATCTTGGATTAGAATTTCCCACTCAAAGTGACAGAATGAATTCAGGATTTTCTTCAAAAGCATTACCAATAACTACCATATCAGCACCTGCAAGGAATGCTTCGTCAACTTGTTGTTTATTCTTAATACCCCCGCCAACAATCAAAGGAATGGTTATGCTTTCTCTTACTCCTTTTATTATTTCTGGTGAAACCGATAGCTGTGATCCGCTACCTCCTTCCAAATATATAAATTTGTGCCCCAAAAGTTCTCCCGCTATAGCAGTTGCTACAGCTAATTCTATTTTATCCCTGGGAATAGGATTTGTATTACTGATGTACTGGGTTGAAGATACTGAACCATTTCCAACTAAAATATAACCTGTTGGTATAATTTCCAGCTTGCTTCTTTTAAGCAGCGGAGCTGCTATTACATGGTTTCCTATAAGATAATCGGCATTCCTGCCAGAAATTAAAGAAAGTAACAAAAGCGCATCTGCTTTATCCGATAACTGGAGCAAACTCCCGGGAAATAATACAACAGGTAGTTGTGTATTTGCCCTTATTATCTGAAGTGTATGATCAATAGATTCAGAAATAAGGCTTCCTCCAACTAATATCATGTCAATTCTAGCTCCATTAATAATTTCCAATGATCTTATCAATGGCATCTCTTCGAATTTACCCGGATCAATCAGTACAGCTATTAATCCTTTACTTTCTTTCCTTCTTTTATTTAAAAGCTCAATGATCATATATTGCTAATTTGTGCACCATACAACTATATAATTATCCAGCTTAAAGTATGCCATATTAAAATGCTGGTCGATATACATGTTTTTTACATGTGCTTTTAAAGCCCCTTCGTTACTAATTTCGAAAGGGTAAATATATAGGTTCTCTTTAAAATTAATTGATTGTTTATCACAAATCTTATACAATGCTTCCTTTGCGCACCAATGAATATACAAATGGTATTTTTCATCATCCGGTGTTTTTGTTGTAATATACTCCTTTGAATTGACAAACCGGTCAGCTATACGATTGATTTTATGAGACATGTATTCCAAATCAATTCCCACCTTCCTTGTTTTTCCAAGTAAAATAGATGTTAGTTTATTTGAATGTGAAACACTGATATGATATGAATCATCAGCTAAAAAAGGCTTTCTGTTTTCACCGTAAACAATCCGCTTACTACTATCCGTCAGGGTTTTAAGTAATAAACGAACACTCAGCCATTCTAATTTTCTTTCGTAACTTCTAAAACTCATTAGCTTTGCTTCATCTTCTTTGGTAAGTTCAACCTGGGAATACAATGTACCGTAATCTTCAACTATTTCCCAAATTCCAAGCAGGCAGTCATTCAATACATATTTTTGCAAGATCAACCCCATAAAAACCTACTTCCTCCATTCAAATGTATTTATAAAATGTATAATATCTTCCCTAAAGAAGTTGATAACAGGAGCCATAGAATCTTTATCCGGCTCAACATTAAAATACAATGATCCCCTAATAAAATTCCGGTTACTATCCGTTAAAAAAAATTGTACCGATGAAGCAGCATTCCCTTTAATATCATATAAAATGCCATAAACATCTCTGTCCTGAAAATGATATGTATTCTCTTCAATTGCATCTGCTTTTATTGTATGCTTATAGACCAGAGTTCTCGAATCTTCCATGTATTCGGACAAATTATTTTGAACAGCTTTATACGTTAAATGGATTTTCCCATCATATGCAGGAAATGAAATATTAAACCAACAGGGCTCATCCGCGTTCATATTATCTTGTTCGATACGTCCATAAACCGGGTATTCGAATGTATATGGACAATCGCCTTCATACTTCTGGTATGCTTTTTCAGGAAAGTCAATGCGCATATATCCCCTTGGCTTGGGTGTATATGTTTTTTCTTTGCATGATATAGCAATCATTAAAATCCCAACTGTAACAATCAAATATCCTCCCCACTTCATGTTAAAAATATTATTATTAAGGCCTTTCAATAAAAACCTTGATCCTTTTTATACGTCTTTTATCAACCGATTCAATAGTAAAGGTAAAGTTTTTACAATTTATTATATCATATTGCCTGGGTATTTCTCCTTTAAGCTCCAGGATTAATCCGGCCAGAGTATCGGCATCACCTTTTACGTCATCCAGAAGGGCTTCATCCATCTCAACGGCTTTACAAAAATCGTGTAACATTATTTTTGCCTCAAAGATGAATGTGTTATCGTCCATCTTCGTAAATACATTTTCATCATCATCCGATTCATCTGATATTTCACCAACAATTTCTTCCAGGATATCCTCCAATGTTATAATTCCGGAAGATCCTCCATATTCATCTATCACTATGGCCATATGTATTTTATTGGTCTGAAATTCTTTGAGCAAGTCATTAATCATTTTTGATTCAGGCACATAATAAGGCGGTCTGATAAGGGTTTGCCATTTAAAGTTATTTCCTTTCTGGAAATGGGGCAGCAAATCTTTTACATAAAGCACTCCTTTGAGGTTATCTAAGGTATCTTCAAACACAGGAATTCTTGAATAGCCCGAATCGATAATTATATTCAGCAGTTCATTAAACCTGGTTTGTATATCTATTGACACAACATCTACCCGGGGCTTCATGATTTGCCTCACATCAATATTTCCAAACTTAACGATCCCTCTAAGTATATTTTCTTCATCCGAAACTACCTCGGAGGTAAGATCAAGCGCATTGGATAAATCATCAATGGAAATATTCTGCTTTTTGTTAGCAAGTCTCTTATTAACAATAGAAGTTGAATATATCAGGAAGGAGCTAATCGGATTAAATACTTTTGTCAATATGCTCAACGGACGTGCCATGAGTAAAGCAAACCTATACCCAAACTGGGCTGCATAAACTTTGGGTATTACTTCTCCAAAAAGTAAAATAATAAAAGTGATAATAATGACCTGCACAATGAATCCCAACGTTTGAGAATCGCTAAAATCCACCAGTGAAGAAGTGATAAAAGCAGAAAGAACAACAATACCTATATTAACAAAATTATTGGTAATAAGAATGGTCGCCAAAAGCCTGTCGGGCTTTTCAATAAGCCGATGGGCTATCCTGTAGTTTTTTCCTTTTTTATCTCTCAGCTTCTCTATTTCTGAAGGACCAAGTGAAAAAAAAGCGACTTCTGATCCTGATACCATTGCCGAAAGTGCGAGTAAAAGAATTAGCACAATTATATCTATTATTACTACAGGTGTAATAGTATAAAACTGTACGTCGAGAAGCTTGAATAAATGATACGATTCCGTTTCCAATTCAGGTCAATTGGTGATACAAAAAACTAAAATGGGAGATCGTCAGCACCACTGGTATCTGCAGCTACATCATCAAATGAACTTGATGGCTGAGAATCACTTGCAGGTGTTGATTCTGAAGCATCATCTCCCCTTCTGCCTAACATTTGCATATTATCCGCTATAATTTCCGTGATATAACGTTTATTCCCGTCTTTATCATCCCACGACCGGGTGCGAATTTTTCCCTCAATATATAATTGACTTCCTTTTTTAACATATTTTTCAGCAACCTCAGCAAGGCTTCTCCATAATACAACATTGTGCCATTCTGTATTGGTTACTTTTTCCCCATCTTTGTTTTTGTATGTTTCGCTTGTAGCAAGAGGAAAATTGCATACTGCCACTCCACTATCCAGATATCTGACTTCCGGGTCTTTCCCAACATTTCCAACTAGTATAACTTTGTTAATTGACATAATGCTTTTTTTAAAATTTGAGTAAAAATAATAAAATTACCCCATCCAAACATCAAAATTCTTTCTTTTTAATAATCCCTCCTATTTCTGTTATATTAACCACACATCCTGTATTTCTGTAGCAAGGGTTACATTCATCTTTGAATTACTTAAAATATATTTCACTGAAAATTAAACAATATTGATTCTTATTTGTATTAATTCTAAATAAGAACAACAAAATATTTTTAATAACTAAAATTTACAGATATGTCTTTTGAATTACCAAAATTACAATACAATTATGATGCACTGGAACCATATATAGATGCAAAAACTATGGAAATACATTATTCCAGGCATCATGGTGCATATACTAATAATCTTAATGCTGCACTTCAAGGCACAGGTGGTGAAAACAAAGCCATTGAAGAAATATTAGCCTCCGTATCAAAATTTTCTCCCGCAGTAAGAAATAATGGCGGTGGCTATTTCAATCATATCCTGTTCTGGGAAAACCTCTCTCCCAAAGGAGGGGGACTGCCAACAGGTAATTTACTGGATGCTATAAATAAAAGCTTCAGCTCACTTGACAAGTTCAAAGAGTTGTTTACTACTGCTGCACTAACAAGGTTCGGATCCGGATGGGCATGGCTTATTCAAAAAACAGACGGAAGTCTGGAAGTTACTTCATCTCCAAACCAGGATAATCCATTAATGGATATAGCTGAAAACAAAGCAAGCAAAATATTATTAGGATTAGATGTCTGGGAACATGCTTATTATCTGAAGTATCAAAACAGAAGACCTGAGTATGTGGAAGCATTCTGGAACGTAGTAAATTGGGATGAAGTAAGCAAACGATTGAAAAAATAAGGTCATTTGGTTTAACAGGTATTTAGGATTTATATGGATAAGCCGGAATAAAATTTCCGGCTTATTTTTTTATTACAGTTGCAATCTTCATGTTTATTTGCGAACTTAGCTCTATAATCAAAAAAAAAGATAAAAATGGCAATTACATTACCGCAACTTAGTTATCCATTAACCTATTTAGAACCTGTAATCAGTAGCCGAACCATGGAATTTCACTATGGGAAACATCATAAAGCCTATGTTGACAAGTTAAACAGTTTAATCCCGGGAACTCCTTTTGAAAATGCAACTCTTGAAACAATAATTCGTGAATCGGAAGGAAGTATATTCAATAATGGGGCACAAGTTTGGAACCATACCTTTTATTTTGAATGTTTAAGTAAAAACCCGAAAGCTGCACCTGAAGGGAAACTCCTTGAATCAATAAATGAATCATTTGGATCATTTGAAAGCTTCAAAGAAAAATTTACAGATTCAGGAATTACTCTTTTTGGTTCAGGTTGGGTTTGGCTTGTGGTGAATGCAAATAACCATATCGAAATAGTAAAAGAACTTAATGCTGGCAATCCCTTGAGAAAAGGCTTAAAACCCATTCTTACATGTGATGTTTGGGAACATGCATATTACCTTGATTATCAAAATGCAAGACCCGCTTATTTAAAAGAATTTTGGAAAATCGTTAACTGGAAGGTAGCCGAAGATAGATTTTATTCTTAGATTTCATTGAAATCATCCTAATTAGATTTTCTTACTTAAATTTTGGTAATTCATCGGTTTTTACGTATATTTCATTTATAAATATTAAAGTTAAAAGCCCATGGGTAACAATAAAGAGTGTCCTAATACGGAAAAATGCCCGATATTCAATGGGTTTTTGGAACCCAAGTATATTGACACATATAAGAATTTATATTGTCTTGCCGGTGAAGAAGGAAGAAACAAATGTAAAAGGTATATTGTAAGCCTGCGAGTTGGCAAGTGTCCAAAAACCATTTTACCAAACTCATCAAAGTCAATTGAGGAAATCATTGAAGAAATGAAGCAATCGGGAGATTTAAATTAGCTTTTAATTTCTAAAGGAATATTTAAATAGAAACTTGTCCCATTTGCTTTACTTGTTTCAAAATATACCTCACCATGAAGATATTGTTCACTAATTAGTTTCATGCTATATGTGCCTAATCCTCTATTGTTACTCTTCGTCGAAAATGAACGCATAAAAATCTGCAATTGAACGTCTTTTTGTATATAACCCGGATTATGTACCCTGAATAAAACATTATTGTTCTTTCTAAAACATGACAAAGTAACTTGCTCATTTTCATTTATAGCTTCAAGAGCATTTTTCACCATATTTGTAATGACCCTGTTAATTAAAACAATATCTGAATCAAATTCACATGTTTCAGATCTCCCATCCAAAATAACCTGACGTTTATGTGCTACATTATGATACTTAATTTGATCGAGTACTTTCTCTAAAAGTTGCATGGAATTAATTTTTGTAAGTTTTATCTTTAACTCACCATTCTCAGCAGCAACCAAATCACGTTGAGCAAGTATCTCTTCCGTAAGGTCAGTAGCAATATTCCCCAGGTCATTTATTAGATCATTTTGATGAATGGGATCTTTACTGCTTTGTAGAAGCCTGATAAGGCCCATCAAACTGCCAGATTTATTAATTACATCATGAAAAAATATCCGTTCAAGCATTCTCCTTCTATTCTCATTGCTAATATCATTAACAATGACCATTTGATACAATTGGTCTTCAACAACAAAAGGGCTGGAAGTTATTAGCAGGTTAAAAGAATATGTTTTCTCATCAATTTGTGTAATTAACCTTGCTTCCCTGGTTAAACGTTCATTTTTCTCACGCGAATCATTCACTGTACTTAAAACAGAACAAACCCTGCATTTTTGGGTTGTTCCACAACCATGGGGATATCCGTTGGCATTCGTACAATGAAGAAGATTACCCGGAAAAGTTCCTAATGCATCATGCATCTTTTCATAACCCAACGATTCTATTGCATATTCATTTGCATATACAACCCTTCTTTCCTGATTTAAAATTGCAATGATAAAAGGTAATGAATCCAACAGGCTTTTAAGAAAATCCATCGATTGGATCTTTCTAATATCCAATAGGATATCTTCTCTAAATGAAATATTTTCAAAAGACTTATCCATTTTTTTAAATTAAGCCAATCCCTCTTATATTATTTTACGAAATATCTATCCTAAAGTTGATGATTATTAACCATTAAAGCAGAATATAATATTCATACCACGTGATATAAATTTGAATAGGAAACAACAAATTTGATGAATTGTTTGATGAGAAAAAGGAATTATGGCATATACGTATCCAAATCGTGATAAAAACGCTCGAGAATTGATTCATCATTTATTTCCTTTGATAATGATGAAACAGTGTCCATGGGAACATCAAAAAGGTCAAGAATTAGTAATCCATCCAGAGCATTGTTAAACTTGGGATCAAGGTTAAACCCTATAATCCGGCCTCCAAGATTTAAATATTTTTTTACCAGTACTGGAAGCCTAAAACCAGATGATTGTATATATTCCAGAATTTTATCAAGTCTCTTAATATCTCCGTCTTCTCCTACAAGTATATCAGTATCAACCTTCCCAGGCTGAACTTTAAATTTTTTACGAGATTTGATGTATTTGGCAAATTCATAGTTATAAAAATTTGCTTTGATAAACTCAATAATTAATGTCCTGGAAAATTTGGAGTACATATTACTAATGCTTACAGGCCCGATGAGATAGCGGTATTCAGGGTTTTTAAGTAAAAAATACAGAATCCCTTTCCACAAAAGGAATAAAGGCAGGGTATGCTTTTGATATTCAGGAACAATAAATGACCTGCCCAACTCCAATGATTCATTCAATATCGGAGTAAACCGAGGGCTGATCCTGAATAAACTCTGTATATAAAAACCATGCCTTCCATATTGTTCCACAATATCCTTACCCTTACCGACTCGATATGCACCCACAATACATTCATTATCATGATCCCAGATAAATAACTGGTAATAGTATAGGTCATATTCATCCAAATCGAGCTTTCGATTGGTACCTTCACCAACTTCCCTGAAAGTAATTTCCCGTAATCGTCCCAATTCATTCATTATATTAGGCATCTCAAAAGACGGGGCACAAATTACGCTATAGTTTTTATTTGTAAAAAGCTTATACTTTTTAATCAGATAGCTAATCTCTTCATTTATAAGGTCTTTGGGAATTGGATCAATAACTTTTTCTACCCTCATAATCCTGGGTGTACCGCCGGTAAAAAATTTCCTTACTTCAATTGTTGTTCCCAATGCATATGTTTTTGCCCGTAAATATCTCCCAAAACGTGCAATATCCGTGAATTCCTTTTGCTCTTTTATTGATATAGGATCGCCAATCCTGATCTTAATTACTTTATTTCGCTTGTTAAAAATCTCAGATGGCAGTTTAACTGTCCGTAATACCGGATGAATAAGTCCAAGTAAATGAAATAACCTACTGTTGGTACCATGAAAATATATTGGAACAACAGGGACTTCTGCTTTCTTTATAAATTTAAGAATTGCATACTGCCATTGTTTGTCAATTATCCCAAGGGCTTCATTGTTAAAGCTTGAGACCTCTCCTGCGGGAAATATGCCTAACGAATTTCCTTTTTTCAGGTGTTCAAATGCTGATTTAATTCCTCCCAAACTGGAATGCGCATCCTTCCAATTCTCGAATGGATTTACAGGTATAAATAGGTCTTCAATAGGCTTAATCTTCTGAAGTAAAAAATTAACCATAACCTTGAAATCCTTCCTGGCTTCAGATATAAGCCTTAATAAAAGTAAGCCGTCAATTCCTCCATAAGGATGATTCGAAATAGTAACAAAAGGTCCGCTTTTAGGTATTTTATCCAAATCATTTGGACCTATCTCAAAACTAATTTGAAGCTGATCCAATATGGCCTTTATAAACTCTGTTCCCTCTTTATCTATATTATTGGAATAATATTTATTAATCTTATTAATCTTCAACAGGCTCATTAAAAGCTTTGCTGCTCCTTCCCCTCCAAGTTTCTCTAACTTAGCTGCTTTAAGAATATCAGCCGTACTAACCAAATTATGTTTTTCCATCCCCAAATCGACCCGATTAAAATAAAGGAGTACAAAGATAAGGTTTTTAGTAAATCTATTGTAAGTGAAAAAATTATTTTGATGTCTTCTTTGACAAAAGATAGTATGTCTGCCATTTATTGAAGAGGATATCTTTTTTTAAAATCCACCTTTCTTTGAAGTTATAATTCTCTTTCTTTTTCCCTATATTTGAACCCTAAACCAAATGAATGAAACGACTGATAGACTTAAGGAAAAAACATTGGCAGTGGATAGTATTTATTGGTCTTGCGTTTATTTGGGGAACCTCCTTCATACTCATGAAGAAAGGATTGCAGTCTTATACTCACATGCAGGTTGCCGCTTTTCGTGTATTTTTTTCTTTCCTATTATTTCTCCCTTTTATCTTTAAATATATAAAAAAATTTAGCCTTTCAAACTTAAAATCGTTACTTGTAGTCGGAATAATTGGTATTGCAATACCTGCATTATTATTTACAAAAGCACAAACACATGTTGATAGTTCTGTGGCAGGCATGTTAAATTCATTAACCCCATTATTTACCTTTATCATTAGTCTTTTGTTTTATAAAACATATGCAAAACTAATTAATATCCTGGGCGTTTTCCTGGCTCTAGTTGGTGCTGTTGGCCTAATGTTAAAAAGAGGCTCTTTTAGTTTTTACGACATTGATAGCTATACCCTCTTTATTGTTTTAGCCACTTTTTGCTACGGTATTAATGTAAATGAGATTAAACACAAGCTAAAACATCTTACTTCAATGGAAATAAGTGCTTTAGCATTTGTGGTAACGGGACCCATTGCCGGAATATACCTGCTTTTTAGCGATTATAGTTATACATCCGCAAACCCCAACCCAATTCAAAACCTGATATTTATATTTATTTTAGCCTTATTTAGCTCTGTAATTGCAACTATCGTATTTAACCAGCTTATTAAATTCACAACAACATTATTTGCTGCATCAATAACGTATATTATTCCTATATTTGCCATTTTTTGGGGTGTTTTTGACGGGGAAAGCATAAATCCTCTGCAATATATATGGATCGCCCTGATTCTTTTTGGAGTATACCTGGTAAATAAAACCAAAAATATTAAGAACGAAGATGAAAAAGTATAAGTTGGCTTTGTTGTGCATGATAAGTGGTATTTTAATGGCGCTTCCCTGGTTCGAGTATTTCTCAGGTATTATTTTGTTTGTAGCCCTGATCCCACTTTTATTTGTTGAAGATTACATATCAAAGAACCTGGAAAAGTTTAAACGCAGGGCACTGTTAAGATATTCCTCTATTACATTTATTATCTGGATATCATTTAGTGGATGGTGGGTTAAAAATGCCAGCTTTGTCGGGATGCTTTTTATCGTCATTACCACTTTTATACTAATGCTAATAACATTTGGGTTATTCCATTTCACGAAAAGAAATTTAGGCCCAAAACCGGGTTACTTCGCGCTAATAATATACTGGATAACTTTTGAGTACTTTTACCTTAACGCTGAAATCTCCTTTCCATGGCTTACTTTAGGTAATGGTTTTGCTAAAGACATTAAGTTTATCCAGTGGTACGAATATACGGGAACACTGGGAGGAACCTTTTGGATCCTCTTCGTTAATATCCTTATATATAATATCATATCTGGTTACTTACTAACCAGATCAATAAAAACCAAAATTTACGAACTGGTAATCCTTCTTCTCACTATCGGTCTTCCCATCATGCTATCTGTTGTCCGTTATAATACTTATAAAGTAGACGGAAGCCCGGTTACCATCATTTCTGTTCAACCCAATGTAGATCCTTATGAAAAATTCGTGGAATATACTACAGAAATGCAAACCGATTTGATTATAAAAAACGCACAACCTCTTTTGGATAAGAATGTTGACTACATTATCGCACCTGAAACAGCAATAACAAACTATGCGAACATTGATAATATGGAGGCTGATAAGTCCATACAGACTTTGCGCAATTTTATCAAGCCATACCCTGATTTAAAAATTATCACAGGTGTTTTTCTAAGAAAATACTATGAAAACATTGAAGATGCTACAGAAACGGCAAGCGAAATGGGGAGATCAGGATTATACTATGATACGTTCAACTCTGCGATTCAATTAGATTCATCTGATAATATTCAATACTACCATAAATCTTTATTGTTCGTAGGTGTTGAAAAGATGCCCTATCCGGAAAAACTTCAACTTTTAAAGAAGCTTACCCTTAAACTGGGTGGAACCTTTAGAAGCCTTGCAACACAAAAAGAACGTACAACCCTTGATTCTCAGGATAGTTCAATCCGTATCGGAGCTGTTATTTGCTGGGAAAATGTTTTTGGTGAATTTGTAACAGGTTATATTAAAAGTGGAGCAAATCTGCTAATAGTAATTACTAATGAAGGCTGGTGGGGTGATACACCCGGATACAAGGTACTGAATCATTATTCACAACTTAGAGCAATTGAAACCCGCAGGAGCATTGCCAGATCAGCAAATACAGGAATTTCTTCCTTTATAAATCAACGAGGCGAAGTACTGGATATGATCGGTTGGTGGAAGGAAGGAGCCATAAAAACGACACTCCACACAAATGATAACATAACATTTTACACACAGCATGGAGATTTCATGGGCAGGATCTCGCGTTTATTTTCACTTCTTATATTCCTTATGGCAATCCTGGCTGCTATCATGAGAAAGGGAAAAAGAAGAACATCACCAAAATAATCTACCTGCTTTGAATATTAAATGTATAACCACGAAAGATGGTTCTCATACACTACATGTTACTGACCTGAATGAAAACTACCATTCTGTAGCCGGTGCAATCACTGAGTCACGGCATATTTTCATTGATCATGGTCTGTTGCAATCCGGGGCAAATCCAATAAAAGTATTTGAAATAGGATTTGGAACAGGACTAAACGCATTGCTGGCAAGGAAGGTGTCTGAGATCAACCATAAAACAATACATTATGCCTCTATTGAAAAAGAACCTCTCCCCTTTAACCTGATACAAGAACTAAACTATACCGAAATTTTAAAAATCTCAAAAGAGTATTTTTTTCAACTACACAATACTGAATGGGATAAGACTGTGAAACTTAACGAACATTTTTACCTGAAGAAAATACACAAAAACTGGATCGAATATATACCCGATTTCACATGCGATGTAGTCTTTTATGACGCATTTGCACCTGATTTTCAACCTGAGATGTGGAGCGATAAATTATTGAAGAAAATATTTGATTGCATGAACCATCAAGGTATTCTTACAACATATACCGTTAAAGGTTCTGTTAAAAGAGGCTTGCAAAATGCAGGATTTACAATTGAAAAGATTAAAGGGCCTGCAGGAGGCAAAAGGGAAAACCTGATAGCACGCAAACTATAACTTTATGGATTAATGAGTTAAATAAAAAAGTTAAAAATTGTGAATAAATCTTTATTGAGTTTAATTACATGAAAATTGTTTGTCGCTGTTCAAAAATAAAGTATACATTTGCACTCTAATATAAAAATAATCGTGTTATGAAGATTTTAATGATTCTCGCTATTACATTTATGGTAGTATCTGCCAGTTTTGCACAGAAAAACCCATTAAAAACGGATGTAGATTCCTTTAGTTATGCATTCGGCGTTTTAATAGGAAATAATTTAAAAATGTCTGGCATAACAGAAATTAACTACAAGTTGTTTAGTGAAGCAACAGCCAAAGCCTTTGAGGGCAATACACTAATATCTTTAGATGATGCCATGACCATTATGCGTGAGTATGAATTAAAAGCACGTCGCAAAGCAGGCGAAGCGGCCATAGAAAAAGGGAAGAAGTTTTTAGAAGAAAATAAAAAAAGAAAAGAAGTAACCGAACTACCCAGTGGGTTACAATATGAAATTCTTAAAAATGCTGAAGGGCCTAAACCATTGGCAACTGACAAAGTTACCACCCATTACCATGGTACATTGATTGATGGCACAGTATTCGATAGTTCAGTTGAAAGAGGCGAGCCTATTCAGTTTCCTCTAAACCAGGTAATTAAAGGATGGACTGAAGGATTACAACTTATGTCTGTTGGTGCCAAATTCAAGTTTTACATCCCCCCTCAACTTGCCTACGGTGACACCGGAGCAGGAACTATTGGCCCTAATGAGACCCTTATTTTTGAAGTTGAACTTATTTCTATCGATAAATAATATAATTAAATAATAAACTTAAACATTACTAAAATGAAACTTAGAATTATTGCTTCTTGTATAATCATTGTGGCACTTATGCTATCTTCATGTAACATGATGAAAAAAGACGTTTCGCTTAATACGGAAACGGATACAATCAGTTATCTTCTTGGAAACAACATAGGAACAAACATAGCACAGGAAGGACTTGATACTGTTCTTGATCTGGAATTAATAGCAAGAGGTATCCAGGATGCTGTTGACTCTGCAGATCTCCCTATTGACCAAATGCAGGCACAAATGATCATACAAACATACTTCATGAAGAGACAACAACAACAGATTGAGAGAATGTATGGACATAATAAAACAGAAGCCAACGAGTTTCTTTCTCAAAACAGAAACAGACCAGAAGTTACTGAACTTCCAAATGGTCTTCAATACGAAATATTAGTTGAAGGTAAAGGACCAAAACCAGCTCAGGGAGATAAAGTGACAACTAATTATACAGGCACATTCCTTGATGGTACAAAATTTGACAGTTCATTTGACCGGAACGAACCATTTACTTTTATGGTAGGTGGACGAGTTATCCCTGCCTGGAATGAAGTAATCAAACTTATGTCTGTTGGTGCAAAGTATAAAATATGGGCTCCATACCAATTAGCATATGGAGATAGAGGTTATGGCAACATAGAACCTTTTAAAATGCTAATTTTTGAAATGGAATTACTTTCTATTGAACCTAAAGAAGAACAAAAGTAAAATAAAATAATACCTAAGGAAAACCGTTGTACCTTTTGTGCAACGGTTTTTTTATATCCACCCTGCAAGTTTTAGTAAATCCTTAAGAGAAGAATAGGTTGCATTCATTGCTTCAGGCACATCCTTTCTCTCTATCCATTTAGCATCGGTAATACTTTCTTTGATCTGGGGAATTAGTTTAACAGAACCATCATATTTCATCTCAAACCAATGCGTATGCTTTAATATCCACCTGCCATTAAATGGGTATATATGAAAAGTTGTAGAGACAGGTGCTATTATTTTGACATCATCTAATCCACATTCTTCCTTTACTTCACGGACAGCAGCTAATTCGTTGGTTTCATCCTTTTCCACCTTCCCTTTGGGTAAATCAGGAACACCCAAGCGTTGAATGACCAGCAAATCGCCATCCTGATTTTTTACAAGGCCCCCTGCTGCGTGGATCACTTTAAATATCTTTTGAAAATCATTCCATGCTTTTGATACCTCTTGCTGAACAATAACAAGACATTCTATATCAGTGGCAGTAAAAAAATTATTCACACATACCTCTAATTCTATGAACTTCTTGTAATAAACTACATTTTGACAATTACATAAATGAATATTATTTTCTGCCGTAATAAAAACAATTCTGTCGTTAAAAAAAACTTTATACATTTGCAGCATGGAAAAAATGAGTAAAAAAATAGCCGAATACTTATTGCAAAGTAACGCAATAAAATTAAAACCGACAACGCCTTTTACATGGGCATCCGGATGGAAATCTCCGATATATTGTGATAACAGGCAAACTCTCTCGTTTCCGGAAATACGCACATACATCCGGGATGGTTTTGTCAACCTGATCAAAGAGAAATATCAACAAGTTGAAGTAATTGCAGGCGTAGCTACCGGGGCTATTGCTCAAGGGGCTCTGGTAGCAGAAGTACTGGGACTGCCCTTTATTTATGTAAGATCGGCACCCAAAAGCCACGGCATGGAAAACCTGATTGAAGGGAAAATGGATCCGGGTAAAAAGGTAGTGGTTATTGAAGACCTTGTTTCGACCGGTGGCAGTAGTCTTAAAGCAGTCGAAGCTATAAGGAAAGCTGGTGCCGAAGTGCTTGGTATGTGCGCTATTTTCTCCTATTTATTTCCGGTAGCTATGGAAAGTTTTAGGAATGCTAAATGCGACCTCCTTACCTTAAGCAACTATGAAGCTCTCATTGATCTGGCAGTTGAAACAAAATATGTAAAACCGGAGGATGTAGAAGTACTAAAACAATGGCGCCAGGATCCGGGAAACTGGAATCCTCCATTAGCATAAATTAAGTTTATTATGACAACTTTTGAGAGCAGGATAGGGAAAGTTGAATCTAGCGACGAACTGGTATATAACTTCCTGTCAGATTTTAATAATTTCGAAATCATTATCCCTCAAGATAAATCCCTTGAATTTACTTCCACTGAAGACACATGCTCATTTACAGTGGCTCCAATAGGTAAAATAGGACTTAAAATAATAGAAAGAGAGCCTTATAAACTGATTAAAATTACAGGAGATGAGAACAGTAAATTTGAGTTCTTTATTTGGATCCAGATTAAGCAGGTCGCTGAAAATGACACAAGAATCAGGGTTACATTAAAAGCAGACTTAAATCCCCTTATTAAAATGATGGCATCAAAACCACTTCAGCAATTTGTTGATTCATTGATAGATAGGATGGAAAATTTTGAATTTAAAGCATAAACTTCCTGCTTCATAATGCATAGGCAACCTCGCCGAAATCTAATAACTTGCTTTCCCCTCCTTCTGTGTACACATTTAGTAACCCATCTTCTGTTACTCCCTTTATAATAGCATTAAACGATTCACCGTATTTAACAAAGCCGCAAATCTGATCTTTTTTATATAAAAACATGGAATAATCCTTATCTAGTCCCTGATAGTCCTTCTCTTTTAGCTGGCTATAACGATTATCCAGGCAATAAATCACTTCATCAAGCAGATGGGCTATATCAAACTCGCTACCTGTAAGTTGTTTTAGCGATACCGGATTTGGTAAGTTTAAGTTGCTAAAATCCTGGTTTACATTAATCCCTATCCCAATAATAGAATTTTTGATCATATTTAGCATAATCTTATTCTCAATAAGTATCCCGGCAATTTTTTCATCGTGAACATAAATATCATTAGGCCATTTAATCTTTACGTTTTTAACATATTTTGCTAAAAAGTCAACCACGGCAAGAGAAACCATTTTTGACAGGTAGAAATGAAAGTCAACAGGAAGAAATACCGGATGAAAGATATTGCTAAAAGTCAGGTTTCTACCATCTTCACTTATCCAAACATTTCTACCTCTACCTTTCCCGGAAATTTGATTATCGGCCCAAATAATAGTTCCGTCGGCAATTTCATCAATTCCTTCCATCTCTCTTGCGAACTTATTTGTAGAATCTATTTCCTTCAAATGAATAATATTCTTATGCGAGACCATCTTTTACTTGTTAAATAGGTATATTGTTAAAATGCGTTAAAAATTAAACAATAAACAGCAAATAACGTTAATTTACACAAGATTAATTTTTTAATCCTTTTTCTTTAATAAAAGTAATTTAAGCACCGTTAATAATTCTTAAAATTATATGAATTATTGCTTACATTTGTGCATAAAATGAATGAATGGTTAAAGAAAAAGAACTAAACACGAAAATCTTGGTAGAAAACATAATTGAGGGCATTCAAAGAAAGAAAGGGAGAGACATTACAATAATAGATCTACAAGCACTTTCATCACCTTTATGCGATCAATTTATTATATGCCATGGTGATTCAAATAAGCAGGTAATAGCGATTGCAGAATCTGTAGAAGAAATTCTTAAAGAGGAATTAAATCTGAAAGCCTGGCATAAAGAAGGTTACCAGAATGCCCAGTGGGTATTATTAGACTATGGATATGCTATAATTCATGTCTTTCAAAAGGAAACCAGGATTTTTTACAGGCTGGAAGATTTATGGGCTGATGGCAAATTTACTCACATAGAAGATGAAGATTAATAAGAGGCAATTAATTTTATTTGCATTACCTTTGTAATTGATTAAACTTGAATTGAATAATGAGCGAAGAAAAAAATAATAACGAGAGAGAACAAAGAAATAATCCTTCAGGATTCCAGGGGAAAAATAATCCAAAACCAAAATTTAATATGTTTTGGATCTATGGTATTATAGCTTTTGTCATTTTTGGGGTTTATTTTTTTAATAACGGAGGTGCCACACCTAAAGTTTCATGGACTGAATTTGAAAACAAAATGGTAGCTTCCGGAGATATTGAAAAAGTAGTAATAGTAAATGAGAAAACTGCTGAAATATACATTAAATCTTCAGCTCTTGACAAATATAAAGAAAAACTCCCCAAGAACATTAATCCTCTGGGAGGTGTAAGTCCTCATTTTGAAATGGACCTGCCCCCGGTAGAAATGTATGCAGAGACCCTTAAGAAGATACAAATCCCTGATGAAAATGGTAACGCAACTACTGTTACATACGAAACACGCCAAAACTATATGCGTGATATTTTTGGACTTCTTTGGCCTATTCTCCTTATTGTAATAATATGGATGGTGATTTTCAGAAGAATGAGTGGCGGAGCCGGAGGCGGAGGTGGAGCCAGCAATATTTTCAATGTTGGCAAGTCAAAAGCTAAACTTTTTGATAAAGAATCGAATGTAAAAACAGATTTTAGTGATGTGGCAGGCTTGGAAGAAGCAAAAATAGAAGTTATGGAAATTGTTGAATTTTTAAAAAATCCTAAGAAATTCACCGAGTTGGGAGGTAAAATTCCTAAGGGTGCATTATTGGTGGGGCCTCCGGGTACAGGCAAAACCCTTTTGGCCAAAGCTGTGGCTGGTGAAGCCAATGTTCCATTCTTCTCCATGTCCGGATCTGACTTCGTCGAAATGTTTGTTGGTGTTGGAGCTTCAAGGGTAAGAGATTTATTTAAACAAGCCAAAGAAAAAGCCCCGTGTATAGTATTTATTGACGAGATAGATGCCATAGGCCGCGCTAGAGGGAAAAACCCCAATATGGGAGCCAATGACGAAAGAGAAAATACGCTCAACCAGTTACTTACAGAAATGGATGGATTTGGCACCAACGTAGGGGTTATTATTTTAGCTGCCACAAACCGCGCCGATATTTTAGACAGGGCATTATTACGTGCAGGTAGGTTTGACCGCCAAATACATGTTGAGTTACCCGACCTCAATGAACGTAAAGAAATCTTTAAAGTACACTTAAAACCAATAAAACTCGAAAAAAAATTCGACATCGATTTTATGGCCAAGCAAACACCAGGATTTTCGGGTGCTGACATTGCTAATGTATGCAATGAAGCTGCCCTTATTGCAGCCAGAAAGAATAAAAAAATGGTTGAAAAACAAGATTTTCTTGATGCCGTTGACCGCATAATCGGAGGACTTGAACGCAAAAATAAAATCATTTCTACTCTCGAAAAAAGAACCATCGCCTACCATGAAGCTGGACATGCAACCATAAGCTGGTTGCTTGAACATGCCAATCCTCTTGTCAAGGTTACCATTATCCCACGTGGCAAAGCTCTTGGTGCAGCATGGTATTTGCCAGAAGAACGCCAGATCACTACCACTGAGCAAATGCTTGATGAGATGTGTTCGACTCTGGGTGGCAGAGCTTCTGAAGAAATAATGTTTAGCAGGGTTTCAACCGGTGCTTTAAATGATCTTGAACGAGTTACAAAACAAGCGTATGCTATGGTTACATACTTTGGCATGAGCGATGAAATTGGCAATATTAGCTTCTATGATTCAAGCGGACAAAATGAATGGGCATTTAACCGACCCTATAGTGAAAAGACGGCAGAAATAATTGACAAAGAAGTAGCAGAACTCGTAGAAAAACAATATATAAGAGCCAAGGAAATATTGATAAAGAATAAAACAGGACTTACAAAACTGGCAGAACTACTTCTTGAAAAAGAAGTTATTTTCAGTGAGGATCTTGAACAAATATTCGGCCAACGAAAAGCATCGGTAAGTGAGGAAAAGCCGATGATCAAGTCTGGAAATGGGAACGGTAAAAAAAAGGATGTACAGAGTAGTGTCGAAAAAAACCCAGATGATGAAAATGAATCAACAGCCCCGGAGGAACTTTAAAAATAGTGAAATAAACCCTAAATAATATTCAAATATGGAAGAAGGCTGGTCATTAGTTTACACCTTTGATAAATTACATCTAGCTGAAATGGCAATTGAAATGCTTGCAGATATTAATATCGAAGCAGTTCAAATAAATAAAAAAGACTCCATGTATAAATTCGGAGAAATTGAGATTTATGTCAGAGAAGAAGACATGGCAAAAGCAAAATCACTGATTAAAGAACTCGAAAGTTGAAAAATCTGTTAACAAGGGGTTTAACTGGCATATTCTTTGTGGCCATAATCATTGCTACATTACTTAATCTCTACAGCACTTTATCACTCTTTCTTATCATAAGCTTTCTGGGAGTATACGAATTTTATACATTACTAAAAAAAGCAGGAAATACACCCTATTTCATTGCAGGCTTGATAATTTCTATTGTGCTATTCATTTGTACATCAATCCCAAACTATATTCCTGTGCCATTTCAATTGTATCTTGTAATCATTCCATTATTTATTCTTTTTGGATTAAAGTTGCTGTTTTCTGAACGTGAACACCCCATAACAAATATATCTATAACAATCTTTCCAATTATATATGTAGTATTACCAACAGCATTATTTGTCCGGATTCCTCTGCTTCTTGGTAGTGCTTATAGCCATCAAATACTCTGGGGATTTTTCATATTACTGTGGAGTTACGATACATTTGCATATTTAACCGGGATTAGCCTTGGCAGGCATAAACTATTTGAAAGGATTTCTCCAAAAAAAACATGGGAAGGATTGATCGGAGGTGTTCTTTTTTCGCTTATAAGTGCCTGGTTAGTATCAAAATGGTTGCAACAAATTGGTCTTGTCCATTGGTTGGTAATTTCACTCATTATTTCAATTATCGGCACTTTAGGGGATTTAACTGCCTCCATGATGAAACGCAGTCTTAACACAAAAGACAGCGGAACGATTTTCCCCGGACATGGTGGAATCATTGACAGATTTGATTCTTTTCTGTTTGCAGCACCAAGTGTTTACCTCTATTTAGCAATTTTATCATGATAAAAATCCATAAAGAGGGTCAAAAAATTGTTTGCCTCACAACATCATTCATTTTGATATGTAATGTTTTGGTATTCCTGTTTATATACAGTTTTTATATATCAATCCCAGTCCTTGCATTATCTCTGGTAATATTAACATTGATATTTCGATTTTTCAGGAATCCTGACCGAACCATTACGCCAGACAATAAGTTCATTGTATCCCCGGCTGATGGCGTTGTTGTGACTATTGAAGAAACCGTCGAAGAAGAATATCTGAAAGACAAACGTATCCAGGTTTCTATTTTCATGTCCGTTCATGACGTACATCTCAATCGCTATCCTGTAAGTGGATCTGTAACCTATTGTAAATATCATGAAGGTCAATACTTGCTTGCCCGACATCCAAAATCATCTACACTAAATGAAAGGTCAACGGTTGTTATTAAAACTCCCAAAAGTATAGAGGTGCTTGTAAGGCAGATTGCCGGTGCAGTTGCACGGAGAGTCATCCCTTATTCAAAGGAAGGCTTTGAAGTCATCCAGGGCGATGAGTTAGGATTCATCAGGTTTGGTTCCAGAGTGGACCTGTTTCTTCCATTAGAAACAAAGATCAAAGTTAAACTGGGGCAAAAAGTAAAAGGGAATCTTTCAATTATTGGTGAATTTTAAAACCATCTCATTAAGATTTGGGTATCTTTACCTTTTCCTAATTTTTTCTTGATGAATTATGTAAAACCTAAAAAGAGCCTCGGACAGCATTTTCTGGCAGACCATAATATTGCGCGTAAAATTGTTACCAGCCTTGAAGCAAAGAATGTTTCAACCATTTTAGAAATTGGCCCCGGTATGGGTGTCCTCACAAAGTATCTCCTGGAGAATAAAGATTACACGACCTATGTAATAGAAATAGACAAGGAATCAGTTGAGTATCTCAGATCAAATTATCCTCAACTTGATAAAAAAATCATTGAAAGAGACTTTCTGAAAATAAAACTACAAGATTACTTCTCATCACCAATTTGCTTAATAGGCAATCTCCCGTATAATATCTCCAGTCAGATTTTTTTTCGCATAATTGAACAACGGGATATGGTGAATGAAACCGTATGTATGATACAAAAAGAGGTTGCCGATCGGATTTTGTCTCCTCACGGAAATAAAAATTATGGAATTTTAAGTGTTTTTATGCAATGCTATTTTACAATCAGCCGATTGTTTAATGTAAAACCCAATGTGTTTATACCTCCGCCAAAGGTAGACTCTACGGTTTTAAGTATAAAGCGCAATGAAAGGAAAGAACTGGGATGTGATGATGGAATGTTTGTCAGAATTGTAAAAGCCACATTTAATCAACGCCGAAAAACTATACGAAACTCATTAAAAAGTATTTTCTTAACTTTACCGGAAGAAAATATATTCTTTATAAAAAGGCCGGAACAATTATGTGTGGATGATTTTATTCAATTAACAATTGACCTTGAAAATTATACATTGAAAGGATGACAAAAAACGAAAAAATAGTAAATACAAGCTTTGAGATCACCAGAGAATACCTTGACAATCTTCATCAGATAATTGAAAACAAAAATGAAGAGGAATCAAAAAAAATACTTGCAGGCCTTCATGCAGCTGATATTGCTGAGATTTATAAAATTATTAGTACCGAAGAAGCAAAATTCCTCTATTTCCTTCTGGACGGCGAAAAAGCCGCTGATGTAATATCCTATCTTGAAGAAGATGAAAGAGATCACTTTCTCAAGGTTATCCCGAGTAAAGTTATTGCTCAACAATTTATTGAGCATATGGACTCTGATGATGCGGCTGACATTATAGCTGACCTGTCAGATGAGAAAAAAGAAGAAGTATTATCCTTTATGGATGATATTGTTCAGGCCGGGGACATAGTTGACCTGCTTAATTACGATGAAAACACTGCAGGTGGTTTGATGGCCAAGGAAATGATCTCGGTGAATGAAAACTGGGACATTAACACCTGCCTGAAAGAAATGCGTAAACAGGCAGAGGATGTGGATGAAGTATATTATGTATATGTTGTTGACGATGACCGGAAGTTAAAAGGTACATTATCATTAAAAAAGATGTTGCTGAAATCCAGTTCTTCAAAGGTAAAGAATATATACAACAAGGATGTCATAGCTGTAAAAACAGACACATCATCTGAAGAAGTAGCCAACATCATGGATCGTTACGACCTTGTATCACTTCCCGTTATTGACTCATTAGGACGCCTTGTAGGCCGTATCACAATAGATGATGTGGTTGACCTGATACGAGAAGAAGCTGAAAAGGATTACCAGATGATATCAGGTATTACAGAAGATGTAGAAACCACAGATAAAGTCTTTTTACTTACCAGGGCTCGCCTTCCCTGGCTTGCTATAGGAATGATTGGAGGTATATTCAGTGCTAAAGTAATAAGCTTGTATGAATCTGACCTGAGAATATATCCTGAAATGGCCTTTTTCATTCCCCTGATAACAGCAATGGGAGGGAATGTTGGAGTTCAGTCTTCTGCAATAATTGTGCAAAGCATAGCAAATAAAACTCTTAGTTATATAAGCCCTCTATCAAAATTAATGAAAGAATTGATGGTTGCACTAACGAATGGAATCATCCTATCCTCATTAATCTTCGCATATAATTTCTTTTTTAGTGATTCCTACGCACTTACTTTTACTGTTAGCATTGCATTATTCTCAGTAATTATTTTTGCATCGATATTTGGCACGTTCATCCCTCTAACCCTTCACAGAATTAAAATTGATCCTGCACTGGCAACCGGGCCATTTATTACTACTTCCAACGATATTATAGGACTTGTAATTTATTTGTTAATTGGAAGGGCTTTTCATGGAGTATTTTAAATTTAATCCTCTTTTTTACTCCTTTGCATATTTTTTTGCTTATGCTCAGCATGGATTTCTTCATCCTCTTTTAATTCTTCCTTAAACTCCTTATTTGGATCAATATTCAGGTATTTGCACAAAAATTTCACACCAATGTAGAAAGGAATCGTGTCAAGCAAAGCTGCTACCATTTTAAAAATGTAGGATGATGCAATTAAGATAAGGATTGTATAAAATGTAGTTTCTCCCGGTCTGATATGTATGGCACTTTTTGCAAAAAAATATGTAATAGTAGTAACTGAAATGGAATCTACAAGCTGACTGGTCAGTGTTGAACCATTATTTCTTAACCAAAGATGTTTCCCTTTGGTAAGTTTTCTAAAATAATGAAATATATATACGTCTACAAACTGTGCTGTCAGATATGCAATCATAGAAGCTATTGTGGAAAGCTGATTCCATTTTCTGATCTGATAGAAGGTATGCATGGGATTATCCAAAGCGGGTAATCCATCTGCACCCATAGCCGGAACTGGCGAAAGCTTCCCTCCCAGCCACAATATGAAAATAACCCAGGCATTCAGGAGAAAACCTACCCATACTATCTGATTTGCACGTCTTCTGCCATAAAGCTCGCTTATAAAGTCTGTACAAAGGAAAGTAATTGGATATGGTAAAACCCCAACGAAAAGAATAAAGGGTATTTTACGCCCAAATATATCGAACGAAAGATCTATTTGCTTTGAAATACCAAGAATATTCAAAACAGCCAGTGTGCCAAGAAAAAATCCGGCAAGTACTATAAATACGGCTTCCCTTCTTATTGTATATTTGTCGTGCACATGTTCACCGTAATCAAACATCCTTTAAGCATTTTGATATCAAATATAGAATTATAATTGATAATAAACCAATTAAGCATTAATTTTTCATTGTATCTATTGATTTCTTTTGACAAATGCATCATTCGGAGGCACCAATGTTGTATTTCTTATGACACAGCACTTTCAAAAGAATGAATTTGCAGACTAGTGTCATGTCAGGTATGAACTTGCTATAAATTCATCCGATGACTCTGAGGTCAATTGCAAATATAAAGAGTCATCGGATGAATAATACGTAACATTTTAGTATTGACATGACACTAATGCATAGCATATCTATATTTTCATAAATATTATATCTTCAAATATCTTTATTATGTCATCAAAAAAAAGTATTTCATCAGATTTTTACAATGTTTGTCAAGTATTTTTCTTAAATTGCTATACAATTGTTAACTTCAAGGCGAAGTTTAAAGACTAAAACCTACTATTAAATGCCCGGCATCAATCAAGGACTGCAAAAAACCTTCAATATTGAAGCAGGTGAAGGAAAACGTGTTTCATTATTAATTTTTCAATCATTTTTTATTGGCATATTTATAGGAATATTTGATGTTGGAGCCCATGGTATTTTCCTGAAGGTATATCCTGAAACAATGATTGCTAAGGCCTATTTAATATCGGGTATTGCAGGTATACTTATTACATCATTATATACAAGTCTGCAAGGACGAATGAAATTTGCCAGATTAACTACTTTAAATCTTGTTTTTATTGCTATTATTACTATTATCCTCCGACTGGGATTTAATCTTACAAATGAAAAACTTCTTGCCTTTACGCTCATCGTATTTATGGGGCCACTGAAAATCAATGCTATTGTAGGTTATAATGGTACAGTTGTACGTATGTTTTCGCTACGCCAGGGTAAGAGATTATTTGGACTCGTAGATTCAGGATTAATTCTTGGCTTAATAATTAGTGGTTACTCTGTATCCCTGCTGATGGGATATAATTTTGCAGTCGAAAACCTCTTTATTATCAGTGCAGTTAGCATACTCTGCGCCATGATCATCCAATTTATCATTACACGGAGTTTTAACCTTGAAGTTGCGACCGGCGAAGAGAATAAGACAGAAGAAAAAACAGGTCTCCTGCCTTTACTAAAAAATAGATATATACGATTAATGGCTTTTTTCATTATCCTCTCCATGATGGTGTTATTCTTTTTACAATACTCATTTCTGGGAGTTCTGAAAAGCAACTATCCTGACAACAGAGAACTTACTGTATTCCTAGGGGCCTTTATGTCAACATTATACGTATTCACGATACTTGTTAAAACCTTTGTTTACAGTAAATTCATTAAAGCATATGGTTTAAAGAGCACATTAATTATATCATCCATCGTATTGCTTTTATTTACCATAATTGCTGCCGTTATTGGATCATTCTTTGGCTTCACATCAGCAGCAGGAAGTTTTACATTCTTCTTCTTATTAATATCCCTAAGCAGACTTTTCGTACAAGCATTTAAGGATGGTTTTGAGGTGCCCTCTTTTAAGTTATTATATCAATCGCTACATATTAAAATTCGTCACATTGTACAAGCACGTATTGACGGGACAATCAATGAGTTTGCAACAGTATTTTCAGGAATTATGCTTACTGTGCTTATTTCCATTAGTTTTGTCAAACTTATTCATTTTACTTATGTTCTGGGAATAATCCTTTTAATATGGGCATTTGTTGCTTCACGGCTTTACAGGCAATACAGGAATGCATTGGAAAAATCATTGGCTGAAGCCCGAAATTTTAATAAAAATGACGAATACAAGGACATACACAATATATTATATAATAGCTTAAAGCTGGGATCGACTTCTGAAATAATAAAGACCCTACGATTTATTAAAATTACAGAACCTCAAATCTATGTAAATGCTTTGCTGCAAACATTAGGTAAAAAAGATAAAGACATCAATGAGTTTATACTTAAAGATCTATGGGAAAATAAACAATTAATATTTCCAGATATTCTTGAAGAAACGATCGATACAATAGATGAAGAAGACATAAAATCAACTCTAAAAGAATTAACCAAGGGTATTGGAAACCAGAAAGGTATTAAAGATCAAAATAGGATTACCGAATTAGCAAAATCTCGGATGCCCGAGGAACGAATACAGGCCATCCATTTAATGGTTAAATCCAAAGACAGAGCATTTATTTCCCAATTTAATATTTTGTTGAGAGATTTAAATGATAATGTAAGGAAAGCGGCTATCATGTCTGCCCCACAAACCGGTTTCATTGAAACTATTCCTCTCCTGATAGAATATCTTTCATCAACAAATTATTACCCTTTTGCTTATGAAGCCATTGAATCATTTAAGGATGATGCTATCGAACATTTGGAGCATGGCTTTTATAAAACCGGAATTGAAGATAAGGTAGTCCTTAGAATTGTAAGACTGATCAGCAAAATAGGTAATGAAAGGGCTATTTCATTTCTATTAAGTAAAATAGACCATTATAACAGAGATATTGTATTGGAATGCGTTAATGGCCTGATCTCAAATAATTTTAAAACAAACGATCGCACACTCATCCCCGTTCAGCAGGCAATTTCTAAAAGCATTAGCATAGCTGCCTGGAATTTTTCCGCCCTCTGCAGTATTGATACGATAGAAGTTGACCCCTATCTTACTGAAGCAATTAACGAAGAAATTAAAACCACAAATGACCTGCTTTTCGCTTTATTATCTCTTGCATATGATCCTCAGTCAATCATGCATGTAAGAGAGAACCTTGAAAGTGGTACTTCCGAGGGGATTGGATTTGCCATTGAATTGATGGATACTTTTATTGCAGAAGAATTGAAGCCAACCCTGTTTCCTCTGTTGGAGGATGCCCCATCCGGCGATAAAATAAGAAAACTTCAAAACGAATTTCCAATTGAAAAAATGGATACAGAAACCCTGTTACTTTCTATAATAAACAGGGATTATAATTATATAAACAACTGGACCCGGTTATGCGCCATTGAAAACCTTGCAAATTTGGACTCGTATGAAGTAGATGATGCAATCATTGCTATGCTATTCCATCCGGAAAAAATTTTGCATGACGCTGCAGCATTATTAATTCTTAATAAAAATGCGGAATTACTAAAACAAGTGCTGGAAAGGTTGCCTGTAACTGTTACGTCAGAGATTAAATACTCTATAGAAAATTGCCAAAAGAATCCATTTATCCTGCAATCAAACAAAGTTAAGTATCTAAAGCAGTTCAGGTTATTCAATGCATTAAATGGTAAAGACCTCGTATCTATGAGTCGTATTATTGAGGACTCATTCCTCAAACAGGACGATGAAATAATCTTAAATTCAGAAGATGACTATGCTGGACTTATAATGGTTCCTGATGGAGAAATTGAAATAGACATAAACGGACATACCAATAATATTGCAGAATTTCAGTGTTTTAATGCCTACAGCATTAAAGAAATTGATAAAATGATACTAAAGGCAAAAAAAGATTGCTATATTTATTTTGTAAAATTTAAAAGGATGAATGAACTTATGTTTGATAATCCGTCACTAACTGATTTGTTGCTTCATACATCAATAAAAGAATCGCAGGAAGCAACTGTAATTACGATGTAAAAAACAATGGGACGCAGAAAACATAAAATAACCACAATATACAAGCAACTCATCTACAATGTTGTTATTCCGGCAATTATTGCACTTCTCGCCTTGGGAATATTAAACTATGTAAATACAAAAAAATTACTTTCCGATTCAAATGAAAATACTAAAAGTATTATTTTCAATGAAATAAAAAATATCCTCGAACTCCAGGACCTATCCCTCGAAATACTTGAAGAAAACCTTGATAAGAGAATGCACGAACTTAGTTCCTCAATCGTGTTCACTTACTTGAATCAGATCAATAATCCTGAGGCTTGTGATTTGTATAAACTTCAGAAAGAATTAGGAATGGATCCTGATATGGAAGATATTTATATCATAAATAGTCAGGGCATTATTGTAAACACGACTTTCAAAGCTGATTCCGGATTAAATTTATTCTCCTTTGGTGAAGAGCACAAAAGAATGCTTCTCAATGTATTGAAAGGGAAAAAATTTGTGAGTGAGAGGTTTACTATTGAAGCCAGTACAAAACGATTGAAGAAATATACCTACCAACCAACAGTGGATGGTAATTACATTGTTGAGATTGGGATATATTCTGAAGAGGCCGATAAAATTATTGAATTTATTAAGAATCGCTTAAACACGCTTACATCCAAACAGGAAACAGTTCAGGAAGTTGATCTGTTCATTGGACAGGATAATCCATTTTCATTAAATAAACAAGCTGACATACAAGAACATCATCGTGAGACACTTGCCAAAGTTTTTCTGGATAAAAAGGCTCGGTCTATTGAAGAAAAAGTCGATAAAAGGAAATTGGTATTTGATTACCTTTATATGGAAAGAGAAAATACCGACCTTTATAAAGGATCTGTTATACGTATTACCTCTGATCGGACCAACGAAATAAAAACATTACGCGGTGAACTTTTTAAAGTTATAGGCATTTTTATTACTGCACTTATCGGAGTTGTTTTTCTCCTTTACAAGAAAACGAAGGTAATCACAGACCCTATTAAAAAACTTGTAGATAGTGTAATTCGAATTTCAGGAGGCCATTTCAACGAACGAGTTGAATTATTAGGCAATAATGAAATAACAAAGCTTTCAGAAAAGTTCAATATTATGATTGAACAATTGGAAAGCTACTACAATGAACTGGAACAAAAAGTAAAGGAAAGAACTGCAGAAATTGTACAACAAAAAGAAGAAATTGAGGCCCAAAGGGATACTTTGGAGGAACAGCGTAATATGCTTGCCGAAATAAATGAACATCTGCAAAAGGCATACAATGAGATTGACCAGCAGAAGAAACATATCACCGATAGCATTTACTATGCCCGCAGGATTCAAAATGCAATACTTCCTCCTAAAGAATATGTGCAAGAATTATTACCAAATTCTTTTATTTTTTATAAACCAAAAGACATTGTAAGTGGTGACTTTTACTGGTTTATGAAAAAAGATGATAAAATAATGTTCGCTGCAGTAGACTGTACAGGACATGGTGTGCCTGGAGCTTTTATGTCCATTGTGGGTCACAATCAACTTAACTATTCAGTTAATGTTAAAAATGCAAGCAAACCTTCGGATATACTGGATGAACTAAATCTGGGAGTAACTGGAACATTGAGGCAAACCCGGGGAAAATCCAATGTAAAGGACGGCATGGACATCTCTTTATGTGTATACGAGACAAAAAAGAAGAGGATACAGTTTGCCGCAGCCTATCGCCCATTTATATTAATACGAGATGATGAGATTATTGAAATAAAGGGTGACAAATTCCCAATTGGTGCATTTGTAGATGAAGAATTAAAGAATTTTGAGAACCATGAACTCGAAGTGAAAGAAGGAGACATGATCTATATGTTCTCAGATGGATATCCTGATCAGTTTGGAGGCGAAGATGGAGGAAAATTCCTGATTAAAAAGTTCAGACAATTATTGTTTGACATTCATAAAAAACCAGTGGAAGAACAAAGAGTAATTCTTGAGGAATCTTTCTATGACTGGAAAGGTTCTCTTGAACAAGTAGATGATATCCTGGTTATTGGAGTAAAGATATAGGCTCCATTTTTTCGATCAATCTAAACCTGAAAAATCATAAAATATTGAACATGAACCGAAAAGTTTTTGTTAGAATAAATTTTTTTATCTAATATTTTTATAAATTGCATAAAATTACCAGAAATCCTGATGAAAGAAGAATTTGATGCATATATACTATTTAATAAACCTGACGATGCGTCAAATACCAGGCTTGTAGGCTGGGAAAATGATATCGTGAAACATCTTACGGTAATATTGCAAAGATTAAAAAAGAAAACCGCCGTAATAGATGCAAATATTAACAACGATGAAGATAATAATATAACTTCAATTGCTTCACAATATGCATGTATTATCATACAGTCACCTGGAGCTATTGAAAATTTAGATCCAACGATTGCGACTGAATTACTTTCCCAAAATAAAATAATTAAGCTTACAACATCATCTTCTACAGCGGAGAATACTTTACAGGATGCTCCAGAAATTATTCTTTATGACGTTAATTCTGATAAAAACAATCCAACACTCCTATCTGCATCATCTCCTGCCAACCAGGCGATATATTGGCAAAAACTTACTGACTTGGCTTATGAGGTTAAAAATATTATCGATTTGCAATCAAAAAAGCCATCAAATGAAAAACCAGGAATATTTCTGGCTGATACTTCAATTGATCAGCAATACAACCGTGATATTATCCAAAGGGAACTAAGTCAATACGGATTTCGGATATTCCCCGAAAAACCTTTGCCTTCAGAGTATGAAAAGCTTAAAGTAGAACTAAATTCAATTCTTGACAATACCCGATTAAGTATACATATAATTGGAAATCAATATAATAACATATTGAAAGATGCAGATATTTCAAAAACGGAAGCCCAGAATAAAATTGCATCAGAATACTACGAAAACAAGGTCAAAAAGAATTTGTCAAGACTTATTTGGATATCCCCAGAGTTAAAAATAAAAGATCCCCGGCAAGAAAAATTTATTGCCTCACTATCGAAAGATCCCAAGGAACTATTTGGTGGAGAGATCATTCAAACACCATTGGAAGTCCTTAAAACAATTATTAACAGAAATCTAAGAGAGAATCAGATTGACATTGCGAAAAAAGGACCACAAAAAAGTATATATATCATTCATGATATAAATGAACATGAATCCATTAAACCTCTGGTAAAAGAATTAGAGACTACTTCGATTCATGTAATAACTTCATTAGCTGACAAGAAAGATGTAAATTCGGTTCAATTGCATAGACAAAACCTGGTAAATGCTGAAGGAGTCATAATCTACTATAATTCTATTAATCCATTTTGGCTTTCCAGTAAACTCAGTGATATAATGAAAGCACCGGGGTATGGTAAGACCAGACCTTTTGCAGCGAAGGCAATTATTTCAGGGAGCAAAGCCAAAAATATAAATATTAATACTAATTCAAATATACAGGTAATTGAGCAGAAAGATGAATCGTGGAAGAAAAACCTGGAATCATTTGTTAATCAAATACATACCATTAAGTATGAGTGAAGCTCAAAAAAATAATATAGGCAAACAAATATTTAATCCTTTCCCTGGGTTAAGGCCATTTAGCATAGAGGAAAGTCACCTTTTCTTTGGCCGCGAAGGACAAAGCGAGGAAGTTTTGCAATTACTTGCAGAAAATAGATTTGTTGCTGTTATCGGGGCTTCAGGAAGTGGTAAATCTTCATTAATGTACTGCGGTTTAGTACCTGTCTTATATGGTGGATTCATTGCCAATGCAGGATCAAACTGGAGAATAATAACAACACGCCCGGGAAACGATCCCATTGGCAACCTGGCAAAATCAATTTCCCAGGCTGAAGCAAGTGAAAACGCTGAAGATGAGAGTATTCGCATCAATATTACTACTTCTATTGTAAGAAGAAGTTCTTTGGGATTGGTAGACGCAATCAGCCAGATGGAAAGAGAAGAAAGTGAGAACATACTTCTTATGGTTGACCAGTTTGAGGAACTTTTCAGGTTTAAAAAGAGCAGAAGTGATACCAGTAGTGTTAATGAATCTGAAGCATTTGTCAAACTACTGGTTGAAGCGGTTGAACAAACAGAACTACCAATCTACATAATCCTTACAATGCGTTCGGATTTTATAGGAGAATGCTCTCAGTTCCAGGAATTAACCCAACTTATTAATGACAGTAACTACCTTATCCCCCAGATGACCCGTGAAGATTTCAGAAAGGCTATTTTAGGACCTGTAGCCGTTGGAGGTGGTACAATTGATCCTTATCTGGTTCAACAGCTTTTGAATGATGTTGGAGATAATCCCGATCAGTTACCTATACTACAGCATGCCCTAATGCGTACATGGGATTACTGGATGCAACAAGGAGATACTGAAAGACCCCTGATGATGGCAGATTATGAAGCTATCGGAACAATGGAAAAAGCCCTATCAGAACATGCCAATGAAGCCTTTGATGAACTGACTGAAAAAGGGAAAATTGTTTGTGAAACATTATTTAAAACCTTAACTGAAAAAGGTGCTGACAACCGAGGGGTAAGACATCCTTCAAAGGTAATTAACATTGCTCAAATAGCAAAAGCTACCGAAGCCGAAGTAATTGATGTTGCTGATAAATTTAGGGCTGCAGGACGTTCATTTATATCACCGGCGGCAAATATTCAACTTAATAACGAAAGTGTTATTGACCTTTCCCATGAAAGTTTAATGCGCATTTGGAATAAGCTAAGACTTTGGGTTGAAGAAGAAGCACAGGCTGTTCAAATGTATACACGGCTTGCTGAGGCTGCAGGATTATACCAGTTAGGTAAAACCAGTCTGTGGCGTCCTCCTGACCTGCAACTGGCACTAAACTGGAAAGAAAAACAGAAACCAACATTGGAATGGGCTCAAAGATACCATCCGGCATTTGAACGTGCTATGGTATATCTTGATACAAGTGAGAAAGAGTTTATTATAGAGGAAGAAAACAAAATAAGGTTGCAAAGAAGAAGACTTAAAATAGCCCGTATCTTCTCCGTTGTATTAGGCTCTTTGGCAATTGTAGCTCTTGCAATGATGCTGTATGCCAACCAGCAAAAGGCAAAAGCAGTTGAAAGTAACCGAAGAGAAGCCGAACAACGACAAAAAGCCGAAGAGCAAACTAAATTTGCCGAACAACAAAAACAAGAAGCTGACAAACAAAGAGTGATTGCAGAAGAAAAAAGTAATGAAGCAGAAAAACAAAGAAAGAATGCAGAAAAAAACCTCGAGCTGGCAAAGTTGCAGGAACAGAAAGCTATAAGCAACCTGGAACTTGCTAAAACAAATGAAACCAAAGCAAAACAGAACGCTGAGACAGCCAGGAGGAATGCGGAAGAAGCACAACGCAATGCTGAAGAAGCTAAGAAAAATGCCGAAGAAGCGTATAAGAGAAGAATGCTCTCCATAGCTCAATCAATGGCTGTTAAGTCAGTACAGATCGAAAACGATAAAAACCTGCAGGGATTGATCGCCTATCAGGCTTATCTTTTTAATAACCAGTTTGAAGGTTTAAAACACCATCCAGATGTGTATCTTGGACTATACTATGCTTTAAAAGCTCTTAAAAATCCTTTATATAACGTGTATCGGGGTCATACTGATGCTGTTCAGGCAGTGGCTTTTTCTCCCATTCAAAACACTGTATTTTATAGTGCTGGAAGTGATGGAAAACTTCTAAAGTGGGATATCTCAGACAACCAAAATACCTATACAACCATTGCGGAAAATAACCGGGCTAATCGTGTTTTAGCAATTAGTCCTGACGGGAAAACCCTGGCTCTTGGAACAGATGGATTAGGTATACAGATATATAATTTACAAAACAACCTGATACTGGATACTCTGAATGGCCATGAAAATAAAATAAGGGCTTTGGCCTTTCTACCCGATAACCAAACACTTATTTCTGCCGGCGTAGACAATTCCATACTCGTCTGGAACTTAAAAACCAAAAAAAATACATCAATATCTACTGGCGAATCAAGAGTTTTATGTCTCTCTTCGAATAAAAAAGGAACTTATATTGCCGGAGGAACAAAAGATGGAAAAATTATTCTTTGGGATGTAAAAAACAATTATACTCCATCAACATTTTACAACGAAAAAGATAATTCCGTATTTGCTATATCATTTAATCAACAAGGAGACCGAATTACTGCGGGTGACTTAAAAGGAGATATTAAAATTTGGAACTTAACTGATAAAAAATTAATAACCACTCTCACCGATCACAATGCCCGTATTAATGATCTGGAATTTAGCAACGATGACAAATATATAGGTTCTGTAAGTATGGACGGTACTGCGCGTATATGGGATGCTACAGACCTCAACAGTCAACCCGTTGTATTGTCAGACAATGAAGGTTTTATTTTTGCAATTGCCTTTAGCCCGAATAGTGACTACTTTGTGTCTGGTAGTACTGAAGAAGACAGGCTAATAGTCAGACCTGCAAAAGCAAGTTCACTTGCAGCTGATTATTGCAAGTTAATTGACAGAAACCTTTCCAATGAAGAGTGGAATACATACGTAGGGGAAGATATAACATATGAAAAAACTTGTAAAGAATACTAATTTCAAAAACAAGAAATGAATAAAATACTAGGTATAACCTTTATCTTCATTGCAAGCATTGCGATGAAAGGCTTTGCACAAGAAGATGAATGTGCTTTTAAGCTCAGGGAAGCCGAAAAGCTTTATCAACAGGGCTTAATTGAAGAAATACCCGAACTTATTGGCAACTGCCTGGAAAATGGTTTCAGCAAAGAAGACAAGCTTCAGGCTTATAAGTTACTCATCCTGACCTATCTGTTTGAAGATGAAGTGCAAAATGCAGAGACAGCGATGTATAATTTTATAAAAAAATATCCCGAATATGAGATCACTCCTACAGATCCTCAGGATTTTGTGTATTTATATGAATCATACAAAGCTATCCCTATTGTTTCCATAGGTGCTGTTATGGGTGGTACTTTCTCGATAGCAAACATTAAGGAACCTTATGGCACTAATGACTTGAATCGAGAGCTGGGATCATATAACCAATCAGGAATGGCATTACAATTTGGATTAAAATTCAATGTCTTTGTGTATGATAATATTGAATTTAATTCTGAAATATTATATACCCAGAATAAATTTGAATTCTACGATGAAAACTTTCTTGGTATACATACCCTTAGTTTTGACGAAACTCAAACCAGACTGGATATTCCTTTATCGATAACCTATGACTTCGACCTGAAAATAAAAATTAAACCTTTTGTTCGGTGTGGTATGAATGTAGGCTTTTTGCTGACAGATTATGTACTTGCATCAGACCTATACAATGATAAAAGCCTGGAAGCTATAACCGGCGCTGACTTTGACGTTTTACATCAACGTAAGAGCACTAATTATTGGGGGATTATTGGTACAGGAGTTAAATATAAAATTGCCAGGGGATACTTAATTTATGATATGCAATATAATATTGGCTTATCAAACCAGGTAGTACCTGATAAAAGATATAGTAATCCTGATGAATTATTTTATTACAAGTACATTAGCAATGATTTCGTGTTAAGCAATTTTAATATGCGTATAGGTTATGTTTATTCATTCTATAAACCAACTAAAAAATAATTGATGAAAAGAAAATGTACCCTATTCATAATCTTTCTTAGTTCAATACTTCTGCATTATTCATGTGATAAGACAGATATAAGTGATATCCAAAGCGAATCATTTGTAAAATTCTTTGGCGGTTCCGGTTCAGATAAAGCCTCCGGCCTGTTACAGATGCCTGATGGAGGATATGCAATAATCGGTTCAATTGAAACATCAGATAATGGATATGATATTTACTTAATTAGAACAGATAAGTTTGGAAACCAATTATGGGAACCCAAAATTTGGGGAGATTCTCTTGATGATACTGGCTATGATATTGAAATGGATAATGATGGAAACCTTCTTTTGCTAGGATCTGTAACTAATCCCACACAATCCGGTTCAACCGAAAAAGATGCCCTGCTGATAAAAGTAAACAACGAAGATGGTCAGACTTTATGGACCAGGAAAATTGGAAGTACATTTGATGAAGAAGCTTACGACCTATTAATAACTGAAAGCGGGGATTATCTGCTTGGTGGATATAGTAGTGATGGTAATGATAAGTATACATGGATGGTAAAAATTCAAGGTGAATATGTGCGGACCAAAAGATTAGGATTTGAATCATTAAATGAAGAAATTATTTCTATTACTGAACTTAATGATGGCAATGGATATTTGACCATCGGAAACAGAATTTCTGGTAGCGAATCTGATATTTTACCCAGAATCTTTGGCCCAGACTTAAGCTATTATTCGGGTGACGCATATCAAAGGACTGGTAAAGATGAGGTAGGCAATTTAATAAATGACAATAATAACTTTATAACTTTAAGCAGTAGTAAAAATATAACCTCAAATAAAAGCATAATACTTCTTTCAACATTGTCTATAGATGATGATTTTCCTATAATCTCAACAATGAAAGAAATTGAGTCCCCTGAATCTGAACTCTACGGTAAATATATATACGCAATATCCTCTGGCGGATATGCCATTATAGGTTCCATTATTACGGCAGGTAACGAGGACATATATTTACTGATAACCGATAGCCAGGGAAACACTGTTACCTCAAATACATTTGGAGGTACAGGGACTCAGGTAGGAATTAAAATAGAACAAACCGCTGACGGAGGGTTTATTATACTTGGCACAAATACTTTTGACAGAAATAGTATGATAACCCTGATTAAAACTAAACCAGACGGCAGTCTGTAACATAATAATTAAGTATTTGACGTATCAAAGAATGCCTCAAATAAATAAAGCAAATTCTATTATGAAAAAGGTACATTTCATATACAGGCTAATGATAATATGCAGTATATTATCGTTTTCATTAAATAGTTATTCTCAACTTCAGATAGTCAGAATTATTGCATATGATGGTGACCATAATGGCGACATTGGAACAGTTGAAATAGAATTTAATAAAGCTGTTGCCGATACCAGTTTTGATGGGAATGTAATTTCGGACTGGCAATTTTCAACAGATAATTTTGTCACCTGGGATTACATGAATACATTTGACACAAATGTTGATAGTATAGGTCTTGGAACTGGTACAAATGATCAATTTATTCAATATTATACCCCTCACTTTTCAAATCTTAAAGGAACAGGAACTTTAAAATATCGCTATATAAATGACGGAGGACCTGCTGATGCTGCTTATGCATGGAATGCCGGCGTAGGTGATACTCTTCAAAACACAGGTATTTCATTGGCAGAAGACTGGGGAACCCCTCAATTTATAAGTGCTTATGCTACAACAGATAGTACAATTGAACTTAAATTCAGTGAAAAAGTACTTGCGTTCTTTTCCAATCCTGCAAACTGGACTGCATCAGGGATAACAGCTGTTGGAGCTTACACAAAATCGTCAGACAGCACAATTATTGTTCTTAAGATAAATAGTCTCGGGTACACAGGTTATTCAGCAAGTAACCTGGCGTTGAACATCAGTGGTGCCAACGATAGTATTTGGGACCTGGCTGGAAACAGGGCAGTATCTTTTTCAGGAAAATCTGTGACTGATAGCATACCTCCTGCGTTTTATGTATCATCGGGTGTAGATATTGACGGCAGTGGATCATATAATCTGACAAAGACTGATCAATTAACTTTCACATTTAGTGAAATACTGAATAGTAGCTCCAGAACTTCGATTGGCAGCTATATTATAAACAGCCATAACTTTGGTGAAGTGGGTGATCTGGCTAGTGTGATATGGAATAATGACTCTGTAATTACAGTTACCGTTGGAGGAAATCCAACTATAAATCTGGGAGCATCGTTTGGTCTTAATAGTAGTGATGTATATGACAACCACGATAATCATCCCGCAAGTATTGCTTTAATTTTACCATCTGTTTTAACAGACATCACACCTCCTACCGGTGAAGTTGACACAGCTCTTTGGAAAACCAATATTTATCCAAAAAATGAGTATCTGAATACAAACGATGAATTCAACCTGGTATTTAGTGAACCCATGCAAAATGGAAGCAGTGAAACTACTAACCAAATAATTGCACAAATAATTGCGGATCTGAGCATTACAGCACCGAACTTTACCGTAACCACAACAGATGATTCAGTATTTACAGTTAAATATACCGGATCAACACCTTATCAATTGTGGGGCACTAAACACGTTGACTTTGCAGCTGGAAGCCTTCATGATACTAATGGTCTCGCAAATACGAGTATCATCAGATTTGAGGTGAAGGATATAGATAATGTCCGGCCTGTTTTCAAATCATTCTTTGTTGATCATATTAATGGAACTGACACATATATTGCTATAGTCTTTACGGAACCTATATGGTTTAATGGATTAGATGATGATACTGAAATTGATGTATATTACGATGGCACTAATAAAAATGTAAGTGGAACGTATTTAGATAATTACAACACCAGGGCAGAAGCAAATGACACCGTTATAATAAGGGTTACCGGTGCACCAACAAGTGGCCAAACGATTCATCTGTATGTATATAATCCTGGATACGATCAAATTGTTGACCTTGCACAATACCCAAATTCTCTTGCTGGCACTCTTCATGAAACCATTACTTATGATGACAGCGAGCCCCCTACAAACCAAAATACAGTATTTCCGAACAGTATGATTGTAAAAGGTCTTAGTGCCGTGAATATAACCAGCTCAGGTGATGTAAACAATGAAGTATGGTTTGCCATTCACGATCCTGTAGACCTGGCTTGGGCTGATACCATGACCTCTACAGCCGGAAATTCAACCGTAATAATTGCCCCTAAAAACGAGGGAATATATCATCTTTACGTAGTTGACCTGTCAGGAAATATTTCAGATGCTTCCATTGCAGTATTAATTGTAGACAATACTCCTCCGGTCATAGACAGTGTTGTAATAAGTAATTCCCCTATGCTGGCAGGTGATAATTTACCGGTAAGTATTTATGTAGAAACAGACACCACCGAATTGAAAAATTTAAATGGTACAATTGGTGGATTTGCTTTAAATAACCTGAGTAAGCTCGCAGATAATTTATACTCAGCTAATTTTACCATTACTACTGGGGCAACAGATATAATCGCAAGTAATAATATACCGGTAAGTGTAAGTTTGTCAGACTCTGCCGGAAATACGAGTATTGTATTTAGCACACCTATTTCGCAAAATGCCGATCCTATTTATGCTAACTACCCGACAGCCATAATTGCAGGGAACGATAGAATCTGCCAGGGTGATTCAGCAACATTATCTGTTCGGTTAACAGGATATTCTCCATGGAATGTTAGTATATATGATGGTACATCCAATTTGTTGTTATCTAATATTACCTATACACCCTATTATTTTAAAGTCGGACAAGCAACAGATGGTACTTTCAAGTATACTGTATCAAATGTGACAGACATTACAACACTTGCCCAGCCTGGAGTTGATACAGCTACTTTAATTGTCGACACTTTACCCATAGTAACCATATTAAACCCACCTGATCTCAAGACATATTCCTCCTCTGCAGTTGCAGACACGTTGATTGGAAATCCACTTAATGGTATATTCTCAGGACCAGGTGTATTACCTTTTAATAATACTTTTCATCCATCAGAAGTAGCAAATGGCACACATGAAATAATATACACATTTACTGATGGCCATAATTGCTCCTCAGGGGACACTGTTGAAGTAACAGTTAGAGATAGTGTTGCCCAAATTGAAATACCACCTGGAAATATAATAAACTGTAAAGAAGACCCTGCCTTTACTATTACAGGGAATAATGATTATGGTGTTGATGGACTATTTTATATAATGATTGGAGGTATCAAGTACGATAGCGGTATGGGTCTTGAAAATACAGGATCCAATACAGCAACCATTTATCCAGGTCAAATTGCTAACGGGGAATATGAAATTTACTATTCTCATGACCCTCCTTCTGAATTTTCGGTTAAAGAGAATATTACTATTATTGATGTCTCAACACCCATAATAACTGGAGTAAATGACCGATGTATAAATGGAGACACAATTAATCTTATTGCCAGTAATCTAATACCAGCAAATGGTTATGGTCACTTCAGCTATGATGGGCCTCCATCGGGTTTTGTTATAAATGATCCGAATGGGAACAAGGCTATAATGCAACCATATCTGATGGGTGTCGGAACGTATACGGTTGAATATTATTATGAATCTCTGGAAGGATGCTATAGTGACACACTTGATAATATAATAAACATCCATGCATTACCGGAAGTAAGTTTTACCTCAAAGAAACTCTATAATATTGAGGAATCTGCCTCTACCCTAATTGGAACTCCTTCCGGAGGGACATTTACCGGAGGGGCATACATATCCGGGAATAGTTTTAATCCCGCTGTTGCAGGGATTGGAACACATCCTATAATGTACTACTATACTGATCCTTTTACAACATGCTCCAATGATAGTGCGAGAACAGTAAAGGTTGAAAAAGCAAGTGGATCCATAAATGGCATCAATCCCAGCCGATTATATTGTTATGGTACGGAAATCGATACTTTCACTGCACTTCCTGCTAATGGTAATGGTTCCCCTGGATCATTCACATTGTTCGACGGTTTAACAAGTGCTGACACAAATAAAGCAGCATTTAACCCTGCTATTGCAGGAGGAAATCCTTCAGGAGGAACCAAAGAACATATAATCAGGTTTAACTATATTGGATGGGATAGTGTAACCGCCTTTGTACTTCGTGATACGATAGAAGTTGACTATATACCTACTGTAAATTTCAGCGGATTGGATGATTCTTATTGTGTTAATGATAATATTGGTCATGATCTAATTGGTAATAGTCCGACCGCTGGTACAGGACAGTTTTTACCCTTCCCTGGGTTATTTGTAAATGGCGACAGAGCTAAACTTTATCCCTTCCAGGTTGATAGTTTTCCTGCACATATTACTTATCAATTCCAATCACCTACAGGCTGTAAAAGAGATACTTCTATATCGTTTTCACTTAATCCTTTACCTGTACTTGCTTTCAATCTCAGGCCAGCCTTTAGTTGGCAGGAAGATCCCATTACATTATCTGGAGAACCTACTGGTGGCAAATTTACCGGAGATGGAGGAGTTCTTAGCATTGGAGATACCATTTTTACCTTTGATCCCGGATTTTTCGACGGACCTATCTTTAATGTTAAAATCACATACGATTACACTGATTCTAATTCCTGCAGAAATACTTTAACGGATACAGTTGACATTCTTGATCCCAGTGCAACAATAACAGCACTTAGATCGACAAATAAACAATATTGCATTTACGATGAGGTTGATACAATAGTAGGAAAACCGAACGTACAGGATCTTCCCGGAGGGTATTTTGATACAATAACCGATATACTCGTTAATATTTCGGAAGATACAGCCTTATTTTATCCTCAAAATGCGAAGAGAAGAGACTATGATGTTACTTATCGCTATGTTGATGTGAATGGCGCACAATTTGATGTAACTACTACCCTTTATGTTGATACTGTGCGAAAACCAACATTTCTGAATATTTTCAACGGTGATGAATTCTGCCAGAATGACAATGCGTTAGATATTATCACTAATGGTGATGCATCCTTAACCACTTCCTACACTCTGGATAATGTTCCGCTGACAGTTGGAATATTCAATCCGGCTAATGGAGTAATAGGTAGCAACAGCCTAAAATGTACTTTTACACAATTATCAACGGGATGTATAAGATCAGATAGTATACATGTTTTGATTCGTGCTGTACCCATAATCAATTTTACCGTTTCTGACAATTGTGTGAACGAAGAATTTCCTGATTCCATAAGCTTTATTAACAATACAACTTTAGCTTCATCAGATTCAATTTTGCTGTGGATATGGAATTTTGATGATGTGAATAGTGGTGCGGCAAATATTGATTCTCTCAGGAAAAATCCCAGGCACCTTTATAAAGAATCAGGAAACCGCTTAATAAATCTGGAGACTTGGACTGACAAAGGCTGTAATGCTAGTTTAAGTAAGAAACTTGAATTTGGAGATAAGCCCAAAGCAGATTTCAGCTGGAATAATGAATGTTTTACTACATTTAGCGATGTAACATTCACAGATAAATCTGCTTCCATTTCGCCAATAGATAACTATGAGTGGAGATTCTATGATAATGACAGTACATCAACCAATCAGAATCCTGTTCATCGATTTTATATTCAAGACAATCATATAGTAGAACTTCAGGTCTTTACCCAAAAAGGATGTTCCGACACTATTCAAAAGATTATTCGGATGAGGCCTACCGTATCACTTGTTAACAATCCATACTTTGAAGATTTTGAAACAGGGGAAAATGGCTGGTATCCGGAAAATGACGAAGAGAACAGCCTCTATAGCTGGAACTTTGGAATACCTTCAGGTAAGAATATAAAACCACCTGCATCCGGTTATAATGTTTGGTATACTAAAATAGAAGATATTTCACAGGTTGAACAGTCATGGATTACAAGTCCTTGTTTTGACTTTACTGGTATGCAACGCCCCATGATAAAATTAAATATAGCCAGAGACCTGGAAACAGACCGAAATGGAATAGTTATTCAATCAACTACTAATAATGGACAAACCTGGACTAATGTCGGGCGACCTGACGAAGGAATTAACTGGTACAATTCGTTTGAAATAAACAAAGGGCCTGGCGGACAATCTTCAGGATGGACCGGATCTGCACCTGCATGGACTGAAGCAAGGCAACATCTTGAAGGATTGGAAACCAAGAATAATGTAAGGTTCCGGATCGCATTCAGTAATGATGGGAACGGACTTAAAGCAATAGATGGTTTTGCTTTGGATAATATTTGGATTGGAGAGCGGACGAAGAATGTATTACTCGAACATTTTACAAATGAAAGTAGTAGCAACAGTTTAACTGCAAGTGAAAACATTGATGCATTATTAAATGCCACTAACGATATTATACCTATATACTACCATACTTCTTTTCCCGGAACCGATGTGCTTAACCAGTTCTATCCTGCCGGACCAAGTGCCCGGGCTCTGTATTATGGTATTACTGAGGCACCTTATGCAATAATTAACGGCGGTTATGCTTCAAGCCTTATTTTTAATCAGGATATTACTTCATTTGATAAGAATGATATTATTGTATGGTCACTCTACGATCCGTTGTTCAATATTAGCATTCAATCTAACAAATCAGGAAACGCATACACTATAAATACTGCAATTGAAGCCCTGGAAGATATTGAAAAGAAGGAAATTGCACTCAGGGTCGCTATCATTGAGAAAACTGTAAATTCAGGATCATTGGAATATAGCAATGTTTTAAGAAAAATGCTGCCAAATGCAGGCGGCACAATAATCAATAGTAGCTGGAGTTCAAATGATACCCGCACAGATGCATTCTCATGGACAGTACCTGCCGAAATAGACATAGATAATATTGCTGCTATTGTATTTCTACAGGATGAGTTTACAGGTGAGGTATACCAGGTAGCAACCGATGATAGTACTTTCCTGCAAACGGGAATATTTGAACCTAAAGCTACAAATGCATCCTTGCAATATATGCTTTATCCTAATCCTGCAAAAGAGTCTGTTCATATTTTATTTACCAATATTCTTGAACAAGAATGCAGACTTGATTTGATAAATAGCACTGGTCAGTTAATTTCAAGTAACAATATTCTTCCTGGCACAAAACTTCATGAAGTTACCCTTGAAAACCTGCGTTCAGGAATTTACTTTATACGTATTAGTACAAACAAAGGCATCGTATCAACCAAAAAGTTACTCATACTACCTGATTAATAATACAATATACTAATATGAAAGCTGCAAATACTACTCCGCAGCTTTCTTTTTTTTATACATTTTAGATTCCCCTATATAGGTTTCACTGGAACACAAATATCCAGTATAAACTTTCCTTCAGGATGCTCAGCAGGATCATTGTGGTAAAATTCATAGGGATATCCTTCTTCGGGTTGATAACCGTTTTCTGCTACCCAAACACACATGCTGTTCCAGGCTTCTTCAAATTCTTCTGGCCCAATCTCAAACCTTCCAACAGCACACTTATTTCCTGCTAACACCATCTTACCAATTTCCCCATCTACCTTAACATCACCTTCGACAGTAATACAGGCGCTCTGCCTTACCTTATCGATCTCTGTAACACCCGGGTCATCGTGATATACCGTTACAGTTTTGGTTTTAGGAAATTGCAGCAAGCCCCTGGGGCCTGCCCATTGCATCAACCTTTCAAAAGCAGCTCCAATACGGTCAAACTGACCAACATGGCGAACGTACACCAGATTTAGTTCCGGCATTTCTTTTACTTCAATTTTTGTTTCCATAAACAACCTCCAATTTTTAAGTTTTTCAATAACACGAATGTATTCATGGACGGTTATTTTCTTTTCACCATTCTTGCTTTCAATTTTGCAAATCTTGCTATTGTTCTCAAGTTTATAATCTCTTAATTCAGATGCTTTGAAACCATAAAACGAAAGAAATGCTCTTGAGAATGTTGAGTTACTGCTAAAACCACAACGAACAGCCACCTCTCCTATTTGTAACTCAGGGTTACTAAGCAGCAGTGATGCCGCTTTTTCGACCCTTTTGCGGTTTACAAATTGATTGAGACTTTCGCCTGTAAACAAAGAAAATATGCGGTGGAAATGGTAAGGAGAAAAGTTAGCTGCATTAGCAATTTTCTCAAGTGAAAGAGAACTATCAAGATTTCTTTCTATAAAGTCAATAGCCTGGTTTACCCTGGCAATGTAGATCTTCCTATATTTTTCGATAGCTTTCAATGAGTTGAAATTTTATTATTAGAAAGCAATTTTACAACAAAGACTTTAATCTGACAACATGTTTTGAATATAATTGTAATGAATTTGAAAGAGTACCGGGATCATTTAGTAATATTCCGGTAGTATCGGAAAAGATTACGGGATTATTCTTATTGATGCAGGGATCAATTGTTTTCATAAAGGGATTTGGTTAAAGGTCGGTAAATAGAAGACTTACTCCAAACTTATTCCATAATACACATGGTTTAGTATCCTTCCTTTCCATTCTGCTATCCTGGGAATAAATGCCCAGCGTGAGAACCCATGTTTTTCTAATAATTTAATACTTGCTACATTGGTATCAAAAACCAGGGCTAACATAACTTTATACGACCAGTCTTTAATCTCCATTAATATTTCTGAAAGCAGGAGTGAACCTATCCCCTGCCCCCTGTATTTCTTTTCAATAAAATAACTTACTACGCATGTTCTGTCCAATAAATCCCGACCAGGCCGGTAAGGACTTATAGAAAGCCAGCCAACCACCTTTCCACCATCCTCTGCGACAAAAAATGGATATTTCCCATTCAGGTAATCTTCAAACCATACTTCTCTGTCTTTATAACTAAAAGGTTGAGAATATCCTATTATACCTCCCTCAAGGATCACCTGGTTGTAAATATCAACCACTGGCTTTAAATCAGAAATTGAAACTTTTCGTATTTGCATATTAAAAAGATAAAAAACCGTGTTTACCCTCTGGTTCACACGGTTCTCCTGCTAAACTAAATTATTTCTGATTCAAATTTTTAGTTCCCGAGAATGATTGGCAAGCCACTTTCTCCTGATCCAATAATAATAATCTTAGCATTGGGAGAATTAACAAGAGCCTCCGTAGCACTTATCCCTTTTTCCTGGAGAATTTTATCAGTTAAACTTGCACTAAGTATCCGGTTTGATTCAGCTTTACCCTTTGCTTGTGTAATCTGAATCTGAGCATCTTTCTCCGCAATTTGCTGAAGATATTCTCTCTTTTGTGATTCCTGATCTGCAGTAAGCTTCTCTTCGATAGATTTTTGAATTGAAGCAGGTAATTTAACTGAACGGAATAATAATGCAGTAAGTTGAACATGATTTGAATCTAATCTTATTTCGGTGCTGCTCAAAATAGCATTCTCAATCTCCTGACGCTTTGTAGCATACAATTGCTCCGGAGTATATTGCCCAATTATTTTTCTTACCTCAGAACGTAATTCTGGTCGAACCAAATTTTCAATATAGTTTTGTCTGAAATTTTTATACAGCAGCCCTATCTCTTTCTCCTTTGGCCTGAAACGAATAGATACATCAAGATTTATAGACAAACCATCTACGGATAACACGTCCATGGTTTCTTCAATTTGCTGCTCCGATACATCAAAAATGATCATATCATTCCATGGAGCCATGAGATTAAGACCTTCCGTTCTGACATTCTCAATATCGAGACCACTCGTAAGCTTTCTAAAAACTATACCTCTTTCAGTGGGCTGCAGAATAACAAAAATATTTCTAAAGATGATAATAATCAGAATAAATATGGCGATAGTAAAAATTATCCGACGATATAATTTAGAGCCGGGAGGTGGAGGATTGGATACTTTTGCATTCATATGTTTAGGTTTTAGGTTTTACAATAATTGTAAAAGTACAAAATAAAAAGTTAGATAACAATTAACATCAAAGTATGTATCCTTGTTTATTCTTATTAATCCTAATCGTTTTACTATCTGATTATTCCTAACCAATTGAGCAATCGTCCTTTTTCAGACTCATTTTTAATAAGTGGTCTTGCCTCTGCCCAGGTCAGATGTTTATACTTCCTTGCTATTCTTATATGTTTGATACAGAACCATTCAAATCCTGCAGGATGACCGGTAAATCCTTTTTCTTCCATTCTTCTATTATGTTCCTTGTCATCTTCAGATAATTTGAATTGTATACCTCCCCCCTGCTTTTCTTTAGCCCGGAAGTCTTTTTCGCATATGGCACAGATAGGGGGTCTCATCTATTTTACTAATTTAATAGTTCTTCCAGAATTTCCTTTGCCTGTCCGGAAAAAGGACTATCCGAATAAGCCACTTCATCCATAACTTTTTGAGCTTTTTCATCCTCCCCAAGATAAACCAAAGTCATTCCATAATACCATTTTACCTCAAGGCCATATTCAAAATCCTTATTATCTATCAGTGACTCGAAATAAGGCAGTGCTTTTTTAGGCTGATTATTATTCAAATAACTTAATCCCAGCAAAAACTGAAGATGCTCATTATCCTCTTGTGTTTGTTCCAGATCTTTGAATACACTAATAGCCTCCTTATATTCGTGTGCATCGTAATGGTCTGCACCAACTTTAAGTTCCTCAAACTGATCAGATGTAAATTCACTAAATTGTGCAGGAACTTCCCCCCTGGTATGTATTGGATATTCATTCTGCCAGGGTTGAAAATGCTCTGCATATAGTTTAGGCTCAGAAGGTTTTCTAAGTAATAAAAACGCAATACTCAAGCCAAAAAGCACTATTACTGATGCTGCCAAAGCTGCCCATTTGGGGTAACTTGATCCCAATGATTTATCGGCCATTACATCATCAATTTCCTTCAATCCGGTTTTGAACAATTCCTTACCAGCCTCCTTAATGCCCTCAACCATAATCCGGTATAACCTGAGTTCTTCCCTCATTTCAGGATTTTCCTCCAGCTCCTTTTCCATTTGTGTTTTTTCTGAAGCAGTCATTGAACCCTTCAGGTAAGCATCAAATTTTTCCATTATATGTAAATTTTCTTCCATAGGCAAAGGGTATTTGTCCGATTAATCTAATATTCCATTTCTTATCACAATAAAACATATCTCAAACCAAGTTTTTATAGGAACAACGGATTATTGAATTGCTGAATTAATGGCATCATAATATGAAAATTATGTTTATAAAATAAATATCCATTTATCCATTTATCATCCATTTATTCAAAAAACATTCTCCGCTTTATATCTCGTTTTTACCACACTCTCAAGCTTTTTAAAACATTTATATTTTTGAGTTTTCAATGAATCTACATTTTTATAGTCCAGGGTTTCCATAAGTTCCTCATAAGTATATCCTCTGAAGTAATAGTATGTAAGAAGCTGTATGCAAGTCTGATTTAATTCTGCAATACATTCTTTTACAATCATCTTCATCCTTTCTTCCTTTATGTAATCATTCCCATCACCCATTTCATCCTTTTGCCTTGTAAGGTTTATCTCAAATGTATCCTCATACCGGCTTCCCCTTTTGAACATATTATTAATGATGTTACGTCCAATTTGAAATAAATATGTTTTTACATCTGAAGTAAATTTAACAAGGCTCCCATCCACAATATTTTTGTACATAATGGAAAAAGCTTCCTGGTACACCTCTTTACTATCCTCTGATTGCAGGTTGTACTTCTTGTAAGTAAATCCAATGAACTCATTTCTATACTTTTTATAGGTTTCAGTAATAATATCCTGGTTATTACATTTAAAACCTTCCAGTATTGCTTCTTTATTCATTCATTATATGTTTTCATTTCGCACCTGAAAATAATAAATTTTCATCGAAATGAACGTTATTTTTTTAATAAAGAACTGAATAACACATTATTTCCAGCTACCTACTAATAAGAATGGCGCCCAAAAATAGGGATGATTGTACTTCTCATCCATTGCCATATCTACCTGGGCTTTATGCAACGCATCGACTGTTTCCATTGTTTTGAGGTTCGCGTAAAATTTCCCCATTAATATACTGGTAGCTTTATCATCCACACTCCACAGTGATGCTATAACACTTGGAACTCCGGCTTGTAAAAAAGCAGAGGCTGTAGTAATCGGCCATCCCTCCATTAATTCCATGGGTACAGCAGTTTCACAAGCTGATAAAGTCACAAGTTTACAATTTTCAATACTCCTAAGACCAAATACTTCATCAATTCTAAGTTTCCCATCGTCGCCTGATTCAGGATCGGCTGCCAACACTATAAATGAATTATCATAATCATTGTAATCAAGCACACCATGAGTAGCAAAATGGAGTATATTATAGCATGATGTATTCCCAAACACATTTTTACGGGTAGCCTGATCCTCTATCAGAACAATTGCATTGTCAAATATTTTCTCAATGGTTTTTACTTCCACTTCGGCATAAGGCAACGAATTATCGGCATTTCCGATGGCAAGCATATCAGGACAATTTTCGTCGGGATAAAATACATTAGTCAGATAACTCAACCTGTTTGTATAAAATATGGAGTACTTACTCACCAGATAAGAATATTTGTCATCCTTTCCTTGTTTAATTAATATCTGAAAAGGCAAATAATAAAGCATTCCGTTGGGTATGATCGCCAATCGCTGCTTCGTCGACAATTCTTCTTCTACCGGGGCTATCAACAAATTGTATAATTCTGAGGATAATTGGATAAAATAATCCTTTCGTATTGTATTCTGTCCGTCTTCATGTGCAACCACATTGGCCCCTCTTACAGAAACATCAATTGCACCAGTGAATGAAGGAGTTTTAATCATATTGTACAAATCTACAATCTGTTGCTCTACTTCTTTTTTATCTACATCAATTACTTTAGCAAACACTGAATCAGATGTCCCAACGAATATATAGAGGTTTTTTTCAGAAAGCAGGTAGAGAAGCACAGCCATATCATTCGGTATATTTCGCTTTTGTGCTTTAAAATCCATTGGATTTTCGCTCATTGTAAAGTAATTACGCAAAGATGGTTCCTGCTGAACAACATCATTTATAAAGTTCCTGTAATCATTTTGTGTAATAGTTTTAATCTGTTCAAGTTTGATTATCAATTCAGCACTTTGTTCCACTTGGGGTTTTGCCTTTTCTTTCTCAATTTCCTGGTTCAGGGTCTCTATCTTAGTTTTATATTCCTTATCAGTTGATATATATTGATTTTTTGTACTGTCTGCAAATGCGACATTCATGTTTCTGAATTTACTCCGAAGACTTTCGTTATTTCCTTTTTCAAGGTATTTCAGAGCCCCTTCAATATCTCCTTTTTCCATGAGCATTTGAACCATTAGTTCATATACTTTACTAACAATATCAACAGATGTAAATAATTTAACAGCCTCCTCACCTCCTATTATTTTATTCTTGAGATATTCCAATGTTTCAATAGATTCCTCAAGTGTTACAATAGCTGAATCAATCATACCCTGGTTACGATATATGTCGGAAAGCAAATACAATGGTTCCCATAAAATCTTTTTAGTACCCATAGTTCTTACTATCGATATCCCATTATCAAGATGATTTTTAGCCTGTTTAAAATTTGCCTTTTTAATAAAATACCTGCCAAAAAGAATATGAAGTTCTGCAAGTGCTCCTTTTTCATTCGATCCAAATAATAACTGCGAAGTAGCCTCCAGATTTTCCAGGGCCTGCGGTAAATTGTCTTCTTCGAGATATAATCGGGCCATAATTAAGCGAGTAGAAGCCTGATAGCTTACATTTCCAGTTTCTGTGCACATTTTTAGCGATTTATCGAGATAAATATGAGCGCTATCATACATTTTTTTATAATAGTAAATCTCACCTATATTGGCATTGATCAACGACATAAAATCCTTATCCTGGTAAGTAGTTTCAACCAGATGCAGTGCATTCTTGAAATACTTCAGTGCTTTATCAAAATCACCCATGGAGAAATAAATAACTCCAATGTTGTTAATAGGTGTTGCACTTGATTCGGGCCCGCTGATCGTTTTGTAAATGCTGTCACCCTTTTCATAATACCGAATAGCAGTTTTATATTCCCCCATTACATTGTAAATATTCCCCATATTCAGATATGAGCCTGCAACGCCCCATAGATTTTCTGCATCTTTACTTATTTCAAAACTTTTATTCTCTATTTCCAAAGATGCCGGATAATCTCCATATCTTCGTTTCAAATCACTAATAGCTGAAAGCGCTGATGACATGTTTATCCTGTCGTATCCTTGTTCAGCCAGTTTAAATGATTCATTAAAATACGACTCGGCTGTTTCGAACTCCCCCATACTTTCATAAGTAAATCCGATGTTGATAAGAGTTGATGCTTCAGTACTTTTATCTTCCAGGCTCTTATACTTAGCAAGTGCGGTTTCATAATAATACAAAGATGAGTCATATTGTCCGCTATTATAATATAAATGCCCCAGAGACCTTTTGCAATAAGCAATATTTTCATCACTGTTGGTTTCGTAAGCCATTTGCATAGCCTGGCGAAAATAGTTTTCAGCCAATTCCAGCTTATAATTAGCTATTCTTTCAATCAATCCAATGTTAATGAGGTTATAAACCTGACCTGATTTATCTCCAATTTCCTTACGAATATCAAGACTTTCTTCATAACATTTTTTTGCCTCATTATATTTTCTTTCATCATAATACGAGTTTCCCAGTTCGAAAAGATTATAGGCATAATTGTACTGATCTCCTATTAATTTTGATACTTCAATTGATTTTTTATAGTATTGATTTGCCTGACTATGATCCTTCACAATATTATATGTCTCGGCAATATCAGCATAAATATCAGCCACCTCTTTCTTCTCACCCAGTTCCTGGTAAATTGAAAGTGATTCCTTATAAAGATCTATGGCTTTTTGAGGTTCCCCACTATCCTTGTATAGTGCAGCCAGTTTACTTAATGAGTAGGCTTGACCAGCTTTGTTTCCTGATTCCCTTTTCAACGAAAGGGCCAGATTATGAGCTTCAATAGCTTTATCATATTCTCCCAGGGTCCAGTACATCTGGCCTACATTGGACAAAGAAAATCCTGCATCATTTTTTAATCCTAAGGAGATTTTAATATCGTAGGCTCTCTGGTACAAATCCAATGCCTCTTTGGTATTATCTGTATTATATGCAATATTATCTAAGGCAGTGGCTTGTTTTGACAAATTACCATTTGCGAGATAATAATTATATTGCCTATAAAAATAATTTAAGGCTTCCTCTTTATTCCCTAGCTTTTCATATACTTTAGCAATCCAATAGTATAATCCTGCATTTGCATTCCTCCCTTCCTCTGAGTTAGCTAAATCATTCATATCAAAAGCTTGTGAAAAATATTCTAATGCTTTGGTATATTCTCCTTTAAAATAATACGCCTCACCCAGACCCAATAATGATATGGCTGTACTTGTATATAAAGATTCGGATGGATTTTTTCGCAGTTGAACCTGTTTTACCTCCATAGCTTTACTGTAATATAACAGGGAATTTTCATAATCGTCTAAATTCATGTATTGAAGCGCTATGTTATTATAACAATAACTGATACCCGTAGTATCATTACTCCTAACAAAGTAATTCAAAGCTTGAGTATACATTTCCAAAGCCAGCCTGTATTTTATATTATCACTTAATATCTCTGCTTTGTTGAATAATGCCCACCCAAAATTTACATCATCTTTGAGCAGGTTCGCAACTTTGATAACCATTGCATTTAGTTCATAGGCTTTATCAAAATCAGCTTTATCAGAAAAATCATTTGCCTCACTTACCCAATCACTTAGAAACGAATTATCATATATATCCTTCCTATGTAATTGCACCAGATTGCTGAATTCCTCATCTTCTGCATTTAGCAACCAATCCCGCAACTCATATGAACTTACCGGTGCATAATTAAAAACCCATGTTGCAAATGTCTCATTTATTTTCCATGAATGCCCCATGTATTTACCCGGGAAACACTTTACGAATTGCATAAATGCATAAACATCCTCATTGCTTACATTTTCCATGATTTCAACTAACGATTTTCCTGTATACCTTCCTGAATCGTAGGGCATTGACCATTCCGGATGAGATTCAAGGCTTTCCCTGAGCCATTCGGCTGTTTCCCGTATATCCTTCTTCATAATCCTTATGATATCTTTTTCAAGTTCAGGACTATCGTACCTTATTATGTGCCTTATATGATATATGGGTATCTCATTCATATCCAAAAAGTCAATATTGCGAATTGCCAGTTCATATATTTCTCCGTTATAATCTAACTTCGGCAGCTTTGCCGGCAATTCCACCATATCTCCCTCATATACCCTGCTAATACCTTCCTCCGGATTCTTCAACCTGATTTTTACCCGGGTATGATTCATGATAACCTCCAAAACTTCAACTTTCCCTAATTCAAGATTTTCCCTGTCTGAATATATTTCAGAATAGCTTCCATATGCAGTTCCAATAGAATTATCAAAAATACCATCGTATTTTCCTGCCCCCAAAATAGCTATCACAGAATCTCCATGATCTTCCTCAATCGTTTCAATCCTAAAAGACATCCTTCTGTTTATTTTTAGCTCATCGTCATTCAATTTGAATGGATAATCCTCTAAAATTGAGTATTTATAATATGTTGACATCCATGGTATTAATGCATAAATTGAAGCGTAATCCCCGGCACTTCTAAAATACTTTAACGCAGTTTCACATAATATTGGAACATATTCCAGTGAATTTATTTCATAAGAACAATAGGCTAAAGATTGATAGCATTTACCTAATAATACCTCGTCAGGTATATCTTTGGCTTCCTCAATATTCATTGCTTTAATATAATAATCTACAGCCTTAGCGTACTTCTCCTTATTGTAATACTTATCAGCTTTTTCTTTCAATTCCACCGCGGTTGATTGAGAAAAACCCAATGGTAAGTTAATCATCAGTAAGCATATAATCAAAATTCTTTGTTTTCTCATTTTCTGCAGATTTATTAATACAATGTACTCCAAGTTATGAAATTTTATTTACTTCTTTTTCTTAATATTAATAAATCTTTTTAAAGAAAGTAACCTTAAAAACTCAGGATAGTTTTATAAAAAAATATCACCTGCAAAAATACCCGGAAAACATTTGAATCTTGTTTTTCCATTGAAAAAATTGTATCTTACAATAAACGAATTGTGAATTTAGTGAAGAAGCTGATATTTCTTGTATTTATTGGCATTACCGATATTTTATATTCCCAGGAAAAAGAGATGCTACCTTGTGGGTTTACATCCTCTCTTATACCTGTTAATTACACAATCAATCATGATTTTGCAGAATTTGCCAAAAACTTTTCGTTTAAAAAATTTGCTCCCGTACCAGATACCATACCTGTTAAACTTCACATCATCAGAAAAAGTGATGGTACCGGACAAGAAGTTACACTAGCAGAACTTGATGCCGACCTTGAGGAAGTGAACAGTTATTTTATAAATGCCAATATAGTGTTTAAATATTGCGATGAAGTGGGATATATTGACAATTCTACATTTTATGATTTTGAATATGCTGATGATAACGGACCATTATATGGAACGTTTAGTGAACCTCATGCTGTGAATGTATATATTGCTGGTTCTGTGAGTCTGTATGGAAATGGTGTAGGTGGTTTGGGGAGCGGCTTAGGATGGGAGTATGAAGGAATCACTATGGATCAATCCGTTATAGGAAATGGCAAAACCTACACCCATGAGATGGGGCATGTATTTCATCTCTATCATACACATGGTAAATACAATTGGGAACTGACCGATTGTGACGGTGATAATTGGGATGATCCTGTAATACCCGATGAAGTATGGTGTATGGGAGCATACCGTTTTGATAATAACATGGGTATGGACATTAATAGTGATGGTATACCTGATTGTATGCAAACAGGTGATGACATTTGTGATACCCCGGCAGAACCCAACCTTTCGGTGGATAGTCTTACGAGTGGTTGTACATATGTCGGGCATCAAATAGATTACTATGGAGATTTGTTCCAACCCCTTGTCGGTAACATTATGTCTTATGGGCCAAACGCATGTTCAGATCATTTTTCGGCCGGACAATATGCCAAAATACGCTATGCATTTGAAACTTATGGACTGCATTTGCAATGCGGCTGTAATGATTTCAGCGAAAAAACTGTTACCAATAATGATGATAACGGTGTAGGTTCACTTAGATGGGCTTTGGAATGTGCTAACTGGCATAAAACGCCAGTAACTGTAAAATTTAATATCCCTACAAAATCATCAGTTATTACTTTACAAACCAGATTGCCATTGGTTAAAAAGAATGTTATAATTAACGGTACAACCCAGACTTCAGGAAATATTATTATTGATGGTTCTTTCCTTACAGAAGATGGAGACTATGGTTTTTATATTTATGGTGACAGCATTGAAATAAATGGTATTACAATGCGTAATTTCCCAACATATGCTATTATGAACTATGATGGTTATGACAACTTTAAATTACAAAACTGCACTCTGGATAGTAATAAATATTTTGGACTTTACCTTCATAAATCGGAAAATTCACTACTTCATGGTAATACAATAATAAATAATGAGATGGGAGGAATGTATTTAATAGAAAACTCAACAATTGAAATAACAGGCAATACCATAAGTAATAATCAATATAGTGGAATAAACCTTTCCAGTAATAATTCGAACATTACGATTGGTCGTTCAGAAACAAACAATGCAAACACTATTACAGGGAATAAATTCTATGGCATTTTTATTCATGATTCATCCAACAATATTAACATTTACAATAACTATATAGGCACCGATGCAAACAATACACCGGATACTGGTAATCATTATTATGGCATTGGTTTAGATAATTGCTTTGATATAACAATAGGAGATGCAAGTAAAGGAAATGTTCTATGTGCTAACGGATATTTCGGTATTGGTATATACAATATGTCGCATCGCATAAAGATAGAGGGGAATTATATTGGCACAAACAAAACAGCCTCCATCGCAATACCCAATGTATGGGATGGTATAAGGATAGATTCATCCTATGATATTACTATCGGAGGAAACAGCTTAGGAGACAGAAACATAATTGCAAATAACTACAGAGGCATAAAGATAATTGATCACTCGTTCAATTGTTTGATACAACTAAACAGTCTATTCTGTAACACCTATGGTGAAAGCATTGAGGATGGATCAAATAATGATATGCTGGCGCCAGTAATAACTGCTATCCCGTCAAATTACATTGTTCAGGGAACAGGAACTCCTAAATCCATAATCCGTATTTACAAGAGTAATGCTTCTTGCACAATATGTGAAGGAGAAGTATATATTGGAATGGGGTCTGGAGGAACAACATGGGAGGTTACCTCAACACTTCCGATAAACAACGACGATCAAATTACTGCGATAGCCTCAATTGATAATAATTCCTCTGTTTTCTCATCGTGCTTTATTGCATCTGGTTTACCATATGTTGTTGATATTGAAGATAAGATACAACATAATATTTATATTTACCCAAATCCTGTTACATCTGGCGGCACATTACTTCTAAAAACGATAGAAAATGAAAAAATTACTATTGTTGAAATTTTAAGTACAACAGGTCAAAGAATAGTAGCTGTCAATAATAATAGTAATGAGGTAAGGATTAGTTTGCCTTCATTAGATGCTGGCTCATATATTTTAAAGGCAAAATGTACAAACCTGAACTGGCATGAAGTATTAATTGTTCTTCCATAAACCAGGATAGAAAAAAGAAACATATTTTTTCACATTGTTTTATTTGGAATAGTAAAACTAAATTTGCTTCCCTTACCAGGTTGGCTTTCTACCCATATCTTCCCCCCGTGCTTCTCAACAAACTCTTTACATAACATAAGACCAAGTCCCGTACCTTTCTCCCCTTGTATCCCCGGCTTTGTAAAGCTTACATCAATTTTAAATAACATATCCACATCATCAGTACTCATGCCTATTCCTGTATCCGCAACGGATATTTCTACATAACCCTCTTTATTAAGGCAAGTTACTGATATAATACCCCCACTGTCTGTATACTTGTAGGCATTCGACAAAAGATTACGAAGAATGGTCTTTATCATATTATCATCAACAAAAACTATAACTGAATCCTGACAATTAACTTTAAATTCTACCTCTTTTCCCACGATATTTTGAGAAATAAAATTCATACTATCTTCTATTATCTCTTTTAAATTAATCTGACTCCTCTTAAAAGTAATTGTGTTTAATTGAGATCGGGACCATGTGAGGAGATTTTCCAACAATTGGTATATGCTCATCGTGCTTGAATAAGCCAGATCAATATATTTTCTCTTTTTTTCTTCCGCCAATTCATCGTATTTAAGTTTCAACAAACCAACAAAACCCATTATAGATTGAAACGGATTTTTAAGATCATGGGCGATAATGGAGAAGAACTTATCTTTGGTAGAATTGAGCTGCCTCAAATGTATATTGCTAACTTCAAGTTCAGCAGCTTGTTCTAAAATCTTACCTTGTGTTCTTTCCAATTCATTTTTCTGGGTTTCCAGCTCTTCTGCTTGCTCTTCAACTTGCATTTGACGTTCTTCAAGTTGAGTATTCGTGCTATTCAATGCTTCGGCTTGTTCTTTCAATTGTATATTAGCTTCATACAAATCCTTTGTACGTTCTTCTACCTTTTCTTCAAGTAATGTTTTCTGTCGGTTAAGACTCCTTATTCGTAAAATGAAAATTGTAAAAAATATTGCTAAAACACCTAACGCAACAACGATTCTAAACCACCATGTTTGCCAGTATGGTGGTAATATTTTTATTCTCAATTCAACAGGTACTTCATTCCACAGCCCATCATTATTCGATGCTATAACTTTAAAAATATAATCACCTCCGGGCAGGTTAGTATAGGTAGCAAATCTTCTGTCGGCATCAGTATCAATCCAATCCTTATCAAAATTCTCCAGTTTGTATCTGTATTGATTTAAATTGGGTTGAATAAAATGCAGGGCGGCAAATTCAATTGTAAAAACTCGATGTCGATATGATAATTCTATGGCATCTGTAGCATTAATAACCTTTGTTAAGACAACTTTACCTTCTATCTCCTGATTTACACCAACCTCCCTGTTAAATATCTTCAACCCTGTTATTTTTACCTGTGGTATAAAGGGATTGTCTTTAATTTGATCAGGAAAGAAAGCATTAAATCCATTAATCCCCCCAAAAAAGAGTTCGCCGGATTTACTCTTAATGTATGAATTCGGAATAAAAATAGAACTTTGTAACCCGTCCTCCTTTGTATAATTTTTAAAGTTTATACTATCAGGTCGATAGACACCATTAATAAACTTCGTTAACCCTTTAGTTGAACTTATCCAAATATTTCCCATAGTATCATTGATTACTCTGTATACTCTGTCACTAAGCAACCCATCCTCTCTGTTATAATTGAAAACTTTACCGGTCTCTCTATTAATGCAGAAAACTCCCTGATCACCTCCAATCCAAAGATGTCCCAAAAAATCTTCACATACAGATTGAACTGATTTAATAATAATATTTTCCTTATAAGGAATAAATTTATTTTGTTTGATGTCATAATAAAATAACCCGTTTACTAATGTGCCTATCCACATGGTAGAATCTTTATCCTCAAAAACTACCAATATAACATCCCTAGGCAATCCATATGTGTCATTTTTGTCGTTGAAATGAAAAAAATGGGTACTCCCAAGCCTCAATAAATCAAGACCTTTACCTGTTCCAATCCATAAATCTCCTTTGCTGTCAATTTTTAGAATGTATACCCTGCTATTTATAATACTTGCAGAGTCATCCGGATCATGCAAGAAATGTGTAAATTGCTTTGTTCTGGGATTGTATCGATCCAATGAGCCCTGATAGGTTCCTATCCAAATATTACCATTCCTGTCTTCAGCAAATGTCTTCACATTGTTGCTGCTTATGGTATTGCTATTATCAGGATCATGCATAAAATAGGCAAATCTGCCCGTTTGCCTGTTAAGATAGTTTGCCCCGCCATCTTCTGTTCCAATCCATAAATTCTTTTTACTGTCCTCAAAAATGGAAAAGACAATATTCGAATTTAGAAACCGATCATCATTGTCTTTAGCAAAATAATGAATAAATCTCTTTTCGTTAAGATCGATATAATTTACTCCTCCTAAAAATGTTCCTATCCACATTATATCATTGTTATCAATGTATATATCGTAGATAGAATTTTGACTTAATTCAGAATAACCCTGATCTGCATAAGCATATCTATAAAACTCATAATCTGTGCCTGTTTTTCTCAAATATAATCCACTTTTGGTCCCAAGCCATAATCTGCCCTGAGAATCCTCAATGATTGCCCTGACCCTTCCGCTTGTTGGATTATCCTTATCTACTATAACCCGATTAAAATCATTTTTGTTTTCATTATAAATATTAAGTCCGTTATCTCCCGTTCCAATCCAGATTCTTCCCTCTTTATCTTCAAAAATTGTTTCCACCCTGTTTTGTGATATTGAATGGACATCGCTTTCATCAAACATATAATTTACTACCTCATTTGTATTTCGTTTAAATAGAAAAAGGCCATTGGTAGTTGTTGCCAACCATATCCTGTTTTTTGAATCTTCTATAATTTTTAATACCCCAATATTCCGTAAGGGTGCAGTTAAAATATCAAGTCTTTTTGGTGTATCTGATAGTGTATCAAAATACCATATCCCATCAGTTGTTCCGATCCATATTGTACCACTTTCATCCTCCATAATATCCCAAACGATACCGATAGGCCTCTTATCTACGGTCTGAATATTAATAAAAGCATCATATTGAGGTAAATATCTATTGAGTCCACTATCAGATGCAATCCATAGCCTTCCTCTTCTATCATTTAAAATATCTCTTACTATATTGTGGTTTATTGTAAGTGTATCCCCAATAGTATGATTATATATTCTAAAATCATATCCATCGTAACGGTTTAAACCCTCATTGGTAGCAAACCAAATAAATCCATCCTTATCACGAATAATTGAATTTACCCTGTTATGAGAGAGTCCGTCTTCAACCGTAATTTTATGTATCTTGTATTGTGATTGAACAGATGCCTGCTGAGCAATAATAGTATCAGAAAATAATAATAAAAAAGAGATTAAAAAACCTTTTGTCACCACCATATCACAACCTCGTTTATCAATATCAAGATAGTAATTTTCCAGAAATAATAAAAGTGTTTAATTTATTATTTCTCTTACAATATAGTGGTTATTAGTGACTATTCAAACATTCAATAATAGGTTGGCAAATAGTATAGTCTTTTGCTTGTTTACCAGCATCATCTTTTTGTTTTGTATCTGCCCCCGATTCAACTAAAAAGTTTACAGTTTCCATATCACAAAAACTCACGGCAATCATAAGCATGGTTTTCCCATTTTTAAGAGGAGTATTAATAAATTCAATTAATTTATCATTCTCTTCCCCATCATAAAATATATCATACAAAGTTTTAATAGCGTTAATAAGATTCTCCCCCTTAACCTTATTATAATCATGGTTCATTGCACTTATGATTTCAAACACTACATCCAGGCTCACTCCTTCAACAAAATCCGGTATGAAAAAATATGGATTATTTTCATTCTGGAATACCACGCAAAATCTTGTCAAATAGGTATAATCAAAGGATCCGTTTGTATAAGCATTCATGTATTGAAGAAAAAGATCCTGTAAAACTGCCCTGTCATCTTTAAACCCAAAGAAGTATTTATGGGATGCAAGTCCTTCCAAAAACCTCAATTCCATTGCATAATTTCCTCCTCCCTTCTCTGCGATACACTCAACAGCTTTGTGCTTATAAATCCCTTTCTCTGCCAGCCATACCATTAAATCTATTATCGAACTGTCGTTATCGCTATAAGCATAATCCAGCCAGGTATAACAAGCTGATTCAATTTTTTCCATGATGCTTGCCTGATTTAGCCTGATGCCAGCTGAATCTAAAAAGTAGATATAACTGATTAGCATATCCATTCGTACTGTTGAACTGAAATCAGAAATGTTCTTTAGTGGTTCTTTCCGGCCAATGCCATTTTTAATATACTCCTTCAAGGCAGAAAGTGTTTTTTCGTTGCCATAGTACAGAAGCTCCTCAAAGAATATATCATAATAGCCATATAAATACCTATTGCAATCGTTTTGATTAAACTTAACACTCATCTTTTTTAAGTAACTCGCATATTCCGGGAAACAAGCTGCCGCTTCCAAATTTGCATCTGACATATAATACAGGTCGTCCTTCACAATTGCCTTATTCTCAACCATGTATTTCATTATTTCTAAATGTTCACCCTCCCTCCCTTCAGCAAAAAATAACGAATGGCTGAAATAGACATCTTCAGTTAGTATACCACCATTTTGATGCAAATACTTAACAATTTCTAGTGTTTTTGCATCTTCAATAGCTGTATATCCATCAATACCTTTACAATTAATATCAAATCCCTTTTCTACTAATTCCTTTACCTTAGCATAATTTCCCTCTTTAGCAGCTTCAACTAGCTCTGTACAGTTTATATTTTCCTGTGATAAAGCAGATGTCAAATTTATAATAAGGAGAAAATGTATAATGTGTTTCATAATTAGTCTATATTATACAATTTTAGATAAGTAGTTTTTAATCTTTGTGTTTTTAGCATAATCAATTGCAGTCATACCTTCCACATCCTTCAGAGATACATCAGCACCTTTATCCACCAGGGATTTTACAGCCTTAAGATCACCCAGACGGCTGGCAACCATTAGCATTGTCCTTCCTCTTCCTGATTGAAAATTGATATATTCTTCATATTTTGTATCATCAATATCTCCAAAAAATATTTCGTACAAAATCAGCAGGTCTGTTAATGATGATTTACTTACCAATCTATTATTATCATGATCAAGAGCAAATATAATATTGATGATCTCATCCAGATCCTGGTTGCTGTTTATATCTAACCAAACAGACAGGTTAAGTTTTTGATTTTTTACAAAGCGGGTGTATTTAAGAACATCCTTATATTTACTGGAATCATCAACAAATAAGTAAAATGCATTCAGAAAGTTATTATAAACAATTTCACAATCATGCTTTGAATATTTATAACGAATCTTCTCTAATCCATCCAGATAATACAACTCCGGTCGAGGATCTTCAAAGTATATTTCTCCAAGAAACAATATAGCAGTTTCATCAAATACCCCTTTTGAAGCAAGCCATAATAAAAAGTCAATACTTGAATAATCCTGAACCTCAGCTGCATATCCTAATATAGAGTAACCCATCCATTTTATTTGCGATTTATTTTCCTTTCCAGTTAAATCAATCCCAACGGAGTCCATATAATAAAAATAGGATTTGTATAATTCAGGATAATATCCATAGTAGAACTCTCCAAATCCCTTACATGCCTGATCTATACCAATACCCATTGACAGAAATTTTTTTAGGATATAATAGGAAGAAGTATCGCCATAAAAAAAGTTTTCTTTAGCTGCTTCAAAATATCCATCCATCATTTCACTGTATTTTTTCTTATCGTATTTTACATTATGAGCTTTAAGAAACTCAATATATTCAGGCAGATAAATCATTTGATTAAGGTTCGCATCGTACATAAGTGAGAAGTCATGCTCCTGAACGGCTTTGTTTTCTATAAAATACTTCATTATTTGCATATGATCACCCGGCTCATTATATGCAAACCTTAGACAATGCTCCTCATAACTTAAAAGTGAAAGTTCCATACCTAACTTATGAAGGTAATCAACGATTTCTACAGTACTTGCATAATCAATTACGGAATAACCATGTTCATTTAAATATTCTATATCAGCACCCTGTCCTATCAGTTCTTTTACTTTGTTTAAATCTCCATCTGCTGCAGCATGCATTAGTTGCTGATTAAGCCCTTGTTGTTGTCCTTGAGCTGAAATAAAAAGAAATTGAACAGTTATAAAAAGTAAAACTCCACATATTTTCATAATCCTTTTATTTATTTTACAATATATGTAAATTCAGGAATTTCCTGAACAACACCACTTTCATCAATGTATTTAAGATTAGTAATCCAAAATTTTTCATTCCTGACAAGGCTTTGAATTATATTTAACATTTCGGGTGTAAAAGAACCAGATGTACCTGGTTTAATTAAAAATGGGCTTTCCCAAGCACCCTGCATTTCAAATCCTATTACCCTATATTCTATAGTTGTCGCTCCATTACCGGCAATGACCTTAATTTCTTTACACCTCAGTAATTCCGATTTGTAAATCCATGAATATGGACACCGGTTGCAGATATAACCGACAGGATAGGGATAGTAATATAAATCATAACTCTTTTGTGCAATTACTGTTCCTTTATGGTATACCTTAAAATTTACACTGTTCACCAGTTCGTCCACACTGTATTCATATTGCCCATCGCTTCCCTGAATTGTACCTGTATCGGGTACTAAAGTCAGTTCATTATAGGGATATCCTGAAATATCCAGTAAGAGCTTATTTACAGCACAACGATATAGTTCATCATTGTCATTTGCCAAAATCGTGCTTTGTGCATTTGTATTTAAAAGAGATTGAAAAAAAACAGCCAAGAGAAAGGTAAAATGTTTCATTATGCTGATTTTTAATATTTTACAGGTTGCAGGCTCACTCTAAATAAATTCTTTGAATTTGCAATAATATCGCTGTTGCTGAAGTTATATCCCAATTCAAAGAAAACAGGCCCCAATCCCATATAAAAGCTGAGAGATAAAATACTCAGGTTATCCAAAGAGTCATCAATGTCATTTTCACGTTTATATTTTGAATCAAAAGCATTATATAAATAACGTCCTTTAAGACCTCCCCGGTAAAGGTTCCCAATCATAATCTCACTCCTGTTCGAGAACAATCTTAAATCAAAATCCAGGTTAAGCTGAGAACCAAAACCCGGATTATATAACTTACTATTCAATCTTTTTACATCCATATAGCAAGTTAAGGCCGCATTTGTAATAAGATAGCTTGTATGTCTCTGGCTTAACGGGGCATAAAGTATAGGTCTGCTAAGGTTAAGGTTCATATTACCTCCTCCGTTCATCAATTTTTGAGTAGCAATGCTTTGATAGGAAGAGTTTGAATCTGCTTCAATATCTGCCTGGGTTATTTGTGAACCAAAACTAAACCTTCCAAAACTTGCAGAGGGTACAAATGATATTAATTCAACATATATAGAATTTGACCGCATGGTATCAACCGATAAACTGATAGAAGTAAACTGCAGTTCTTCCATGGCATTACTTACTCCGTCCACCTCTCCATTATAAACAAGTCTCATTTGCTCACGCCCACTGAAAGGAATTATTCCGTACTTAACGTACCCATAATCTTCACCCCTTGATTTGTCAACCTCAGGAGAGGTGTACAACATGGATGGGCCTGCAAATTGTCCCACTACCTTACTCCCAAAAATAATGAGCACTAAAAACACAAAATATATTCTCATGTTAAATGCTATTTTACGATAGTAAAAACATAATTGAAAGTTGAGCCTGATTCTTCACTGGGTAAGCTGCTTACCTGCACTTTAGGCCCGCGCGTATTCTGGTAACTTTCACTAATTACCATTTCAAGAGGATTAAGATCTCCACGTGATTGCGTACCCCTTTCAGAAACAATAGGGGTCAAATCTATAGGTTCTTTAGTAGCAAATACTTTAAACATTTCAGGTCCAAGAGGTGGATAAAAACCATCTAATAGCACATCGCTTAAAATAATACTCTGTCCCTTCTTTACCATATATTCTTTAGGATCCTTCCCTGCAGAGGGTACTATCGGATTAATAATTCCATCCGGTTGTATATCAATAATATTAAAGTAAGCATTCTTTAAACCCAGATTAGTAACTTTAATAATAAACTGATCATTCGGGCCAAATTGTCTAACACCGTTTTTGACCAATTTATTCATGTCCAGGGTATCTGTCACTTCAAATTTTGACCCATTAACTTTTGCCTTAACAGGTATCAACTCGATCTGAACCTTATAATTTTCATCATCAAAATCCATCTCTCTTATAAATTTTGCCTGAGCATATTCTTTAATCTGCTTTACGGCTTCTTCAACAAAATTTGGAGTAGTTGTCTCAATCTTTTTAATTACTGATCCCTCGGCAGCAGTTTTAATTTCTATAACCTTTGCACCCCGTGATGGTTTGTCGTCAATCTTTATTTCAGGATTAGTTTCATCTAGAGTAACCAATGCATAACCTTCAAGTTCCTCTAATAACTGTTGTTTCAATGCAGCATCGGTAACATTTTCAACACTCACCTTCACCTTTTTATCTCCAAAATATTGTTCTTCAAGAAATACCCAATACGCTTTGAGATTTGTTATTCCATGTGGTTCTTCAAATTTCAATGTTGCACTAAAATTATCACATTCAGATATTGTTCCTGTCTTTTCAGGGTCAATTCCTTCGGTTGATTGAGTTCCGCTCTTATAAATACCCAGTTTATCGCCCTTATTAATCCCCATAATGCTACCCGCACTAATCTTTATTTCGGATTCACTAATCACCTTTACTAATTCATAATAAGGTTCCTGTTCAACCACTTCACCTCCAAATACCTGAACATCAATATCCCCTTCAATCATAGGAGTCTGTTTAGGTGCGACAGTTGCCATTATTGCCAGCACATCTGCAAACATTCCGCGATAAGTCTCACCCGGCTTAAAATCAGTAAATGCTTTTGCAATTGAATATGATAAGGAACCTACGCCCTTCCCGTTTTCATCTTTGGTTTCATAGTTCAGTTCATCAAAGCTGGCTCCTGCAAAAAGTACAAACGGAGCAAGCTCTTCGGCACTACCCCTGGATTTGGGAGCTTCAGACATACCAAAACCTTCTTCACCTGCTTTAGCTGCCGATGGTACTTCAGCTTTTTTTAACAACTCTATCACAAAAGGTTCAGCTCCTCCCCTAACATTGGCATCACCACGAGTACCTGTTCCTGAATGACATGCATCAAGAAATACAAGTAACTGCCCGTCTTTTCCCAATTTTGCCCGCAAACCTCCAAGTAAATCACCTAACTCATCATCACGAAGGTGCATTTCACCAGTATAATTTTCAGGAGCATATTTACTGTTAACAGGAGCACCAAAGGCAACCAGTGCTTCATCGAGGTTATCCAGTTCTTCTCCATTATCATCTGTTATTTGCTGTCCGTGTCCTGAGTAATGCACTACGACATAATCTCCTTTAGACACTTTATCTGTTAGGGCTTTTATAGCATTAACTATTCCCTCTTTATTTGCTTCGTTATCGCTAATCAAAACAATGTTTTCTTCCTTAAAGTTTTGACTTAAAAGAGCATTTTTAATCAGGGGAACATCATTTTCAGAACTAATAGAACTCCAGCCACTCTCTCTTGGATACTTCCCAATAGCTATGATTAATGCATATTTATTAGGATCTCCTTCCGGATTTTGTAGTGCAATATCTTCATCATTTTTATTAATATCGAATGGCGTTGATTCCCGTACTTCCTCCATTGTTATGCCATCAACCTTTTTCTCATTGGATGGCAATGAATTACCGCATGCCAGTAATACCACAATTTGCATAGCAATAAACAGATAGATTGATCTTTTCATAATATATAATATTAGTTTGTTCATACTTCATTCTATTCAGCCCATAATTCAATAATATAGACTAATAGTATATTGTTGATTGAATAATATTTTCATCACCGGAAATATATTGGCGAAATAACTCTACGTCATCTTCACTACCTCCAGTAGGCATTCCATAAAAGTCAATTACTCCTAATGGACCTGATAACTTCACTGCAGCACCAAAGCTCTTCAGATCATCAACCCTCCACATATTTTGATATTCTTCTCCGGCTACACCACAAGCCAGCACTACAAAGCGTTCTGATGTTTTTTCCATAGGTTTCATTTTCATCATTTTCCCATCACTTGGGCCATAGAATTTCTCTTTACTCTGGGTTGAAAATGTCACATACTGGGAGTTATAATCCGGTTCAATATCCTTATTGTTATCCAGCACATGTTTAGCAATCATCTCCAGCTGCTCTTCTTTAAGTGTTATGGTTTTAACGGACACCTTTTTAATGGCACCATCTTTGCTGCATGTAAGGTTTGCGGTTTGTCCCGGCTTTATTTTTTCAAACTCGCCTAATGCTTCTTCCACGTTTCTTACCTCTATGCCATTAATTTCAGTAAGTACATATCCAATTTTATCCTTGAGGGCCGAATATCCCGGAGAACCTGGTATAACATTGAGTATTACAGGTAATGAATCAATTGTCTCCAAATAATCGCCTAAAAATGTGCTTACATATTCAAAACGCTGTACTACTTCTATACCGATAAAAGCACGCAAAACCCGTCCATTATTGTTTATGATCTCATTCACAAGGCGATTAGCCAGTCCAGCTTCGAGTGCAAAATTAATTTGCGACTGCCATACATCTTCACCAGAAGCATTTTCAGCAAAAGCAATCTGGGAATTAATCCCTGCAACTTTGCCCTTGGCATCAACCAGTGGTCCGCCGCTATTACCCCATATCACAGTGGCTGTAGTCTGTAAAAAGCCAAATTTGCCTGTTGTACCTCCACGAACACGGTTTTTAGCACTAATTATCCCATCCGAAACCGAGTAAGGATATTCTCCCAATGGATTCCCGATGGCATAAACAGTTTCACCTATCCTGCTTTCTTCTGTCTTAAAGTCAACAGTTGTAATTTCATCTCCCGGCGTATCGACAAACTCCAATACGGCTATATCGTAAAAAGAGTCTCCTCCAACAATTTTTAATTCATATTTCTTTCTGTTAATTGTATATGCATAAATGCTACCTGGTTCATCCGATGCACTTTCAATAACATGTGCATTCGTTATAACATACTTTTTACCATTACGCATAATGATGAAACCTGATCCCGAACCTTCTGCTCCTGCCATATCCAATGCCTTTTCGTATGCTTGTTCAGCAATTTGTTCTCCTCTAAAACCCAGTGTTTGTTTTCCTGCTTCAGTTTTAAAAACAGCAACTGTAACCACTGATGGTAAAACACTTTCAAGCATATCTGAAGTGGATTGGCCAAAAATATGACCGCATAGAAACAAAGCAACCACTATTAAGATGCTATTCTTTTTATCTTTTCCAATCGTTTTCATCATAATCAAATTTAATGGTAAAAAAAAAGAGCATAATCCGACAGAATTATGCTCCTTTTGGATTATTTCCTCTTAATAAGATAATGTCCAGGTAAATTCTGACAGGCAATCTACTTCTACTGGCCCCCATGTTACGGTACGACCAACAGATGCACCATAAAGAAGAGTTTTACCAGGAATTGCAGTTGTCCAACCATAATCCCAGTCAGAAACAGTACCTTTCCAGTATCCATCAACATAAATGTCAATTGAGAATCCGGAGTTGTTTACGATCTTTATCCAGCAGTCTGAAGCACCTCTTGATTCAGCAGGTTTTTCAGTTGGAGCATCGGTAGAAGGTTTGTCCTGAACAATATTAGGATCAGCACCTCTGGTAGCTTCATAAGCAGCACCTTTAGAATCAATATTAACTTTCTCTTTTTCCTGTGCATTAATAATTGTCATAGACACAAATGCAAATACTGCAAATAATACAACTTTTTTCATAGTCAACAAATTTTAGTTAGTAATTAAAATCTTAATCTAAATATAATTAAAATGAATGAAATAAAGAACTTCTTTTTTAATCCTTATTCACCAATTTAATATTTATATGGATTTAAAGTAACCCAATTTTATAAAAAAAAAAATAAAAAAATACTTTCTGCTGATTATCAAGCATTTAAAATATTAAATATTTTTTAATATTTACTACTTCAATACAAATACTGAAGATTACTAAAAGAAATATTCTTTTAATTTTCATAAAACCATTTTTTTTCTCATATTTAATTTTTATTTCCTGCTTCCAATACAATTATCTATCAAATAGATTATAAAACAACCCTTAATTGCTTAAACCTAATCTATTTTGGCTGTAAAGTATAGTGATATAGAGCTGTATGTGGGAGTTCGTGAAAGGGACAATAAAGTGTTAACTCATATCTATAAACACTTTTTCCCCCTCATAGAAAGTTTAATAACCTCAAATCAGGGAGATACACAAGAAGCACAAGATATTTTTCAGGAAGCCCTTATTATTACTTATCGAAAATTAAAAAACAAAGAAGTAGACGTATCAGGAAGTTTTAAATCATACATTTATTCAATAGCAAAATTTTTATGGTTTCGTAAGCTTAAATCAGGAATTATAAGACAAAAGTACGTTGAAGAGATAAAATCATCCAGCGATGTAGTGAATGATGTTACAGAATCATATATAACAAACCAAAAATACAAGTTATTTCAAAAGCACTTTAACAAACTGGATTGGTTTTGCCAAAGAATCCTTCAAATGCAATTGCAAAAATTAAGTTATGAAGAAATTGCAAAGAATCTTGGGAAAAAAGATCCTGAATATATTAAGTCCAAAAAATATAAATGTAAAGAGATACTGATAAAGAATATTAAGAATGATCCGGAGTATAAAGATATATACCTGGACGATTTTCTTGATATTTAAGATGTTAATGATTTTTTATCATTCCATTTTTTCCGAATATTCACTGTTATCCCAAATCCGATTAAAATTAATAGAACCAATATGTATAAAAGAGGCCAGCGGGGCGAAATAATACTAAAGACAGGAGTAGTTTTACCAATATCCACATAACTTGCCCATAAAAATGGATGAGAGTGAGGAATATCAGCTTTATCTAAATATTCAAGCTTTGCATACCTGAGTGCGTCATCAATAGGATTCCCTTTTTTAAGATATTTGTAAAAGGATGACATGATACTTACCCCTGCTTCATCATCTACTTCCCAAAGGGTCATGACAATACCCGGACATCCTGCAAATGCAAAACCACGGGCAAGACTCATTAACCCTTCCCCTTTTCGTAATTTGCCACTTCCACTACTGCACGAACTTAATACCACCAAATAGGCATTCAGATTTAAGTTGTATATCTCAAAAGTGTTTAAAAAACCATCATTTAAGCTATCTGTATGAGGCTCAAATACTAATTTTGAAAACATGGGATTCTCATCATTTAAAATTGTATGCATAGCCAAATGAAGAATTTTATAGGATTTGGCATTAACTTTAAAATTGGTCTCAGTTGCCTGATTACCAACAAAAACATTAGTGCCCCTGATAATATTGCTTATTCGATCTACTTCCTGTTTTGCAAATGGTAGAGGATTTAATTTATCCAGGTAATCTGCCCGATATGATCTGAATGTTGAAGCTGCTAATTGTGAATTAGAATATTCCGGCACAAATGCAAGTAATTTATTCTCATTATTCAGAGTCTCTCTTTCTCTGTCCAGTAAATGAGTTACACTGAATGCATAACTTACTGTGTTCCCTCTTATCAAATAGGGCAAACTCCTATAATCCAATGTTTTTGGAATATTGCTATTATCACAAAGTAATAATTCAAAAGGCATATAAGATAATTCCTTGTCAGGAATAATAACCAGTTTTTTAACTCCAATAGCATCTTTGAATGGAAGGAGTAAAATATCATACAAACTTAAAGCAGCAGTAACATACTGATAAAAATCTTCTCCGTTCGTATTATTAAATTCCGTATTGCTTACATGCCTGAACAATATAACCATTTGCTGGTAAAAATTACTATCAACCCGAATGCAGTGAACTTCATATGATTTCTTAGTGATTAAAAATGTGTATAACAGAGAATCATCCAATGCATATTCAATAACAGCCAAATCACGATTTAAATTACGTTGCAGATCACTGACTGAAACATCATTAATGTTATACTTTAGTTGATAGTATTCCGGATATTTTGTATTGAAAATCCTTATTAATTCCTCATAATCACGGTTTAATGCAAAAAGCTTTTGTTCCCACAGATTAATCTTTACTGTGTCAGGATTTCTCTGTCTTTTTTCCTCATGAAGGTATTCACTATAAAAAGCTATGCTCCGGTTAATATCTTCCTCCTGCTTTAATAGCTCTGGGGGCACTCCCCCAATTTCTTTTGCTTCATTATGCCTTAATGCATCCATAAGAACGGCTGATTTACCTTTTTCAGCAATTGAAAATAACCGGTCCTTATAAAAATCATTATTTGTTTGTTCCCATATTTCATAAGTAACTTTTAGTGCCCATGAAAAAGTCTCTGTTTGGTGTTCCGCTAATATTAGCTTGCTTTCTTCACTCAGATACTCAAGGCGTATTTTATCAATTAGCTTCAAAGTCAGTTCAAAACCTTCAAATGAGGCTTCCAAATCATGCACTCCCCCACCGGATCGTGAATATTGATATAGTGCAACAGCTTTAAGTTTTAAAACTTCTAATAATTTTATTTTTGAATATGCATCCGAGATTTCAGGGTAAACATAAATATCTACATTGTTAAATTGTTCTGTAAGTATAATAATAGCGCTTTGATAATCTTTTATTGCTTGAAGATAATCACCATTTGTTATTCTAAAACCAGCCATTATTGTAAAACATTCATAGGCTTCAGGATGGTACATTCCATTAGGCATTCGATATAGATCAAGGGCTTTATTTAAATAGATCAAAGCCTTATCTTCATTTTTCAGTTTTAATAATAGTTCCCCATTGAACAAATAATTTCTCCCAAGAGATATATGCTTATCCCCATATATTTCAAGCGTTTTATTTATTGCTTGGTTGTTCATCTCCAAAGCTTTATCATAGTTTTCAATGTTTGCATAACAGATTGCCAGATTTAATAATGGTATTGAAATTGATTTTTCATCATATAAACGTTTCAAAGAAATACTCTCTTTATAAAAGGATATAGCTTCTTTATATTTTTTTAACTCATTATTTAGCATACCTAAACTATTATAGACACTTGAAAGTACTTTATAATCGATAACAGGCATACTTTTTAATAATGAAATAGAATTTACATAATATTCTTCAGCATTCTTATAATCCCCTTTATTCTTAAGAATATTGCCAATATTAATTGTAACCTTTGCCAGATGCTTTAAACTATTATTCTCATTGTATACTAATTGTGCCTTTCGGTAATATAACAATGCATTATCAATATCCCATTGATTCTTATATTGCACTCCAATATTTAAGTATAAATTGCCAAGTATAATATCTTTCTCACCTAACATAACTTTATAAAGGTTTAACGCCCTCAGATATAACTGCTCTGATAATTCATAATTGCCCTTTAAATAATTATCCCAACCCAAATTTTCATATAATTGAGCTGAGTCCATCAAATAATAATCGGATGTAATATCTTTTATATCCTGGCCATCAATTTCACAAGGGAATATTATAGTACAAAATACTAAGAATATTAATTTAGAAATATAATATCCAAACTTAGGATTCATTCAGGGGTAAAGGTTTACACATTATAATTCAATGTACGAAAAAGAAGTATAATTGTTCGTAATATGGCAATGTTTTTATCTGGAAAATCGATAATGAAGAATAATTGAAAGAATTTGAAAAGAAGATTGGATATTAAAGCAATAAACTTCGCATAAATATTTCTTATATAATTAGTTTTCATATATTTATTCTATATTAATTAAATTATAATCTACATGAATTTACTATAACCCTATAATACAATGCATTATAAAATGAAATGAAAAAAAAATAAAAAAAATAGAAAAATCCAGGTCACTTTTGAGGTAGTTAGGAGATAATATTATAGAAGCAGGAAAATGCGGAAGCCGAAAAGCTAATTTATATGAAAACGAATTATTTTTTCATATGATAAATAGAGTAGGCAAAATATTAATCCTATTCATCATGAAAACTTTATCAGATTTATTCGACAATTTTGAGAAATTAAACAAATTTGCTCTAAAAAATCAAGATCTTCAAAACATTAAAGGTGGAACTGGTGCTGATGACGACCAAACAGAACCGCCTCAAGGAAGAGGTTAATTCTTGTTTTTAAAGAAATGTATTTTTAATTAAGTACATCAAGAACCAACGTTCTATTTTTAGTATTCCTAAGAAGTATACCATTAAACTATAATGGATGTCATTGTATTGTTCTTTGATTTGTTTGCGGAATCTTTTGATTTAAAAAAATGTCCATTGATTAAGATTTTAAACAAACAAATACAAAATGATATTTATCATAGTATTAAGAAATAAAAATCATAATTTAAGTTATTGATTTTTAATGAATTGTATTTTTTATAAAAAAATTTGTAATAACAAGGTCACTTTTGAGATCTTTAGGAGATAATATAATACAAGGAGATATAAGCCGAAACCGAAAAGCTTTTTTTATTAAAGTTAATCTTCTTTGCTTTGATAAAAAGAATAGAGTAGGTATTAACAAATAAAGTAACATCATGGATTTCCTTTTAATAAAGAAAATAAAAGGACGCTATGCAACAGACTGTTCTCCATAGCAGATAATGATCATACTTTAGCTAACAGTGATAATACCGGTTACTTGCTGTCCTTAGTAAGTATGATTGCTAACACATTACATTGTTTTCACTTAAACATCATTACACTATGAATAATTTATGGAGTTTGCAGCTAAGCAAGCAGGAGACAAAAGAACTGGTTAATGATTTCAGGATTGGAATCATGAGTCTTGAAGAAACTCTATTTAACAAAAATGAAATAGATAAGATAGCCAGTGAAATTGAAGAATATTTACTAAAAAATCATACAAAAGAGGACGAAGAATAACTACGTTAATTAAAAAAAAGTAAAACATCATGGACAAGATCAATTATTCACTATTCATTGAAAAGTACCTTGATGGGGAAATGAATGAAACTGAACTAAAATGGTTCGAAAAGGAGCTTGAAGGTAATCCCCAACTACAAAAAGAATTAAAACTCAGGGAGGAAGTAAACCTTGCTATCGCCGAATCTGACATTATGGAACTGAGGGATGAACTCAATACAATTTACAAGGATCAATATCCAGAACGGATCCCATCCCGAAAGATCCAAAATCTTCGAAAGATTATAATCCCTATTGCAGCGTCTTTAATAATAGCTTTCATCACCTTCGCTGTCAAACCTTTCAATAGGGATTACACAAACCAGGAATTAGTTGCAAGGTATTATACACCTTATGATGCCGGAATGAATTATCGTAGTGCTGCCACAGAAGAGGAAAACCTCCTTAAAGCTGCCTATGAGAATTATCGCGAGAAGCGCTTTGAGCATGCCATTAAATACTTTGAAGCAGCATTGCAAAAAGACGAAAACAATATGGCTTCCCATTTCTATACAGGTATGTCTTATTTCGAGCTGAAAAAATACAACCCGGCAGAAACTAATTTCGAAACGGTAATCACAAATCGTGAAAATCTTTACCTGGATCAGGCTGAATGGTACCTTGGATTATGTTACCTCGCATCAAACAACAGGGAAAAAGCATTGGTAATCTTCCGAAAAATCAGCCAAAGTGATAGTTTTTATGCACGAAAAGCTAAAAAACTATCAAGAAAAATGACATAAAGGAACCACTTGCTTGATGAATAGGATTTCTACCTTATTCCTGCTTCTTATTTAGGTAGAAACAAGCAATTTGAAGTGTAGGGAGGATAACATGAAAAAGGATCTGATGACCAGGAAAATGACGTATGAGGCATTGGAAAAAAAAGCGCAAAAACTGGAGGATAAAATAATGGAACTAACAAATGAAGCTTCAAAACTAAAATCCATTATCTTATCTAATGTGCATCATGAAATTAGAAC